>CAYSRR010000330.1:197-3098 GCA_964433375.1 uncultured Streptomycetaceae bacterium | reverse complement strand
GCTGCGCCCCCCGTCCACCGCGAGAATCTGGCCGGTGACATAGGGCGCGTCCGCCAGCAGGAATTGTACTGCCCTGGCGATGTCTTCCGGCTCGCCGATGCGCTTCAACGCACTCTGGTTGATGATGCGCTGGCGCGCCACCTCGTCGCGCCAGGTCTCGTCGTCGGGCCACAGGATGGTGCCGGGCGCGATGCCGTTCACGCGCACCTCGGGGCCGAGATCGCGCGCGAGCGCGCGCGTCAGCGCCGCCAGCCCACCCTTGGCCGCGATGTAGACCGCGTGGTTGCGCATCGGCCGCTCGGCGTGGATGTCGACCAGGTTGACGATGCAGCCGTGCTGCCTGCGCAGCTCCGGCGCCGCCGCCTGCGCGAGGAACAGCGGCGCCTTGAGGTTGGTGCCGACGAGATCGTCCCAGGCCTGCTCGGTGATTTTGCCCACCGGCGTGGGGAAGAAGCTCGAGGCGTTGTTGACGAGCGCGTCGAGGCGGTCGAACTGCTTCAGCGCCGCCTTGACGAGCTGGGCGCAGGCGGGAACCTTGAGCAGGTCGGCCTGCGCCAGCGCCACCGAATCGGCGCGGCGCGCGTTCAGCTCCACCTGCAGCGCGCGCGCTTCCAGGCTGGAAGCGCGGTAATGCACGAGCAGGCTCGCACCGGCCGCGTGCAGACGGCGGCAGATCGCCGCGCCGACGCGCTTCGCGCCGCCGGTGACCAGCACCACTCTTCCCTGCAACGATTCTTCCATCGCCATCCCGGTGCGCCGAACTGGACTAGAATTGTAGTCCATTCCTCGCGGCGTCCCGCTTGGCCACCCATCCGCTATCCACGCAACTTCCCGCGCCGCCCGCGGAAGCGCTGGCGTCGAGCGAGCAACTGCGCGGCCTCATCTCCGCGGAAATCGGGCGCGGCGGCGGCTGGCTGTCGTTCGAACGGTACATGGCGCTCGCGCTGTACGCGCCCGGGCTCGGCTATTACATGGCCGGCGCGCGCAAGCTCGGCCGCGACGGCGATTTCGTCACCGCGCCGGAGATCTCGCGCCTGTTCGGCCGCACGCTCGCGCGCCCGCTGCACGCCCTGATGCAGTCCGGTCTCGACGACGTGCTGGAAATCGGCGCCGGCAGCGGCGCGCTCGCCGCGGACCTGCTGCTCGAGCTCGAGCGGCTCGGCCGCGCGCCAGGCCGCTACCTGATACTGGAACTGTCGCCGGACCTGCGCGAACGCAGCCGCGACACGCTCGCCGCGCGCGCGCCGCACCTGCTGGAACGCGTCGCGTGGCTGAACGGCCTGCCGCCGGCCTTCGAGGGCGCCGTCATCGGCAACGAGGTGCTGGATGCGATGCCCGTGCACGTGGTGCAGAAAGAGGGCGGGAACGTCGTGGAAATGGGAGTCGTCATCGAGAACGGACAGTTCGCATGGGCATCCAGGCCCACTGCGTTCCCGCCCAACACGGTCGACCCGGACTGGTTCCCGGACAATGGATACCGCAGCGAGATTTCATTGGCCGCGCGCGGCTTCATCCGCAGCCTGGGCGACTCGCTCGCCCGCGGGGTTGCGTTCTTCTTCGATTACGGCTTCCCGCGCCGGGAGTACTACCATCCGCAGCGCGCCGGCGGCACGCTGATGTGCCACTACCGGCATCGCGCGCACGACGATCCCTTCTTCCTGCCGGGCCTGCAGGACATCACCGCGCACGTCGACTTCTCGGCCATCGCGGAAACGGGCCGGGAAGCGGGCCTCGACCTCCTCGGCTACACCAGCCAGTCGCAGTTCCTGGTGAACTGCGGCATTACGGACGTGCTCGCCGAAACCCCGGCCGACGACGCGGTGGCGTACGCGCCGCTCGCGTCCCAGGCGCAGAAGCTGCTCTCCCCGGCCGAGATGGGCGAAATCTTCAAGGTCATCGCGCTGGGCCGCGGCGTGTCCGTCCCGCTGGCCGGTTTCGCGAGCGGCGACCGGCGCGATGCGCTTTGACATCTGCGATCATCTGCGGTCAACAACAGGGGGATATTGGACGATGCCGTTTCTCGACCTGCCGGATTGCCGGCTGCACTACAGGATCGACGATCACACCGACCCCTGGACGAAACCGGATACCGTGCTGTTCGTGCACGGCTTCACCGAGAACACCGAGGCGTGGCGCGCCTGGGTGCCGCACGTAGCGCGCCGCTACCGCATGGTGCGCATCGACCAGCGCGGCTTCGGCCGGTCGGGGCCGGCGGCAAAGGATTACCCGCTCACCACCGGGCGCTACGTGGACGACCTCGCGTGCCTCATCGAGCACGTGGCGGGCGGCCCGGTGCATATGGTCGGCGGAAAAAGCGGCGGCATCAGCGTCCTGGCGCTCGCCGCGACGCGCCCCGAGCTCGTGAAGACCGTCACGGTATCGTGCTCGCCGGTGACGCCGCCCGACGCCGCGGGATGGATCGAGGAGATGGAGCGCACCAGCGTGCGCAGCTGGGCGAAGCGCACCCAGCGCAGCCGCATGGGCAGCCGCATGCCCGAGGCAGGCATCGACTGGTGGTCCGACATGATGGGCGAGACGGCGCTCTCGACCGTGCACGCCTACCTGCGCTGGGTCGGCGGGATCGACATCCGCGAGGACATCAAGCGCATCAGGCGCCCCACGCTCGTCATCGGCACCGACACCGCGCGCAGGGGAAAGGCGGAGTTCGAAAGCTGGCAGAAGACGATTCCGCATTCCGAACTCGTCATCCTGCCGATCGACGGCTACCACGCCGCCGGCACCGACCCCGACACGACAGCCCGCGTCACGCTTGACTTCATCGCGCGGCATTCGCCCAAGGGCGGAGGGATGAAGGATGAGGGATGAGGAAAAAGCTCTTCACTCGACCCTCGCCCCTCGCCCCTCGACACCCGACACCCGACACCCGACACTCGACACTCG
>CAYSRR010000330.1:0-187 GCA_964433375.1 uncultured Streptomycetaceae bacterium | reverse complement strand
TGCCGATCGACGGCTACCACGCCGCCGGCACCGACCCCGACACGACGGCCCGCGTCACGTTCGACTTCATCGCGCGGCATTCGCCCAAGGACGGGGAATGAAGAATGAGAGATGAGGGAAAAGCCCCTCACTCGACACTCGACACCCGACACTCGACACCCGACACTCGACACCCGACACCCGACAC
>CAYSRR010000329.1:0-3210 GCA_964433375.1 uncultured Streptomycetaceae bacterium | reverse complement strand
GGAGTTCGTGACCATCGTCACCCGCCACACCATGGTGCACGAGCAGCTCGGCCGCTTCTACTCCGGCTTCCGGCGCGACGCGCACCCGATGGCGGTGCTGTGCGGGGTGGTGGGGGCGCTGTCGGCCTTCTATCACGACTCGATCGACATCCACGACGAGCGCAGCCGCGATATCTCGGCGTTCCGGCTGATCGCCAAGCTGCCGACCATCACGGCGATGACCTACAAGTACACCGTGGGCCAGCCGTTCATGTACCCGAAGAACTCGCTGTCCTACGTCGACAATTTCCTCTACATGATGTTCGGCACGCCGTGCGAGGAGTACAAGCCGAACCCGATCATCTCGCGCGCCATGGACCGCATCCTGATTCTGCACGCGGACCACGAGCAGAACGCCTCGACCTCGACGGTGCGGCTCGCGGGCTCGACCGGCGCCAACCCGTTCGCCTGCATCTCGGCCGGCATCGCCAGCCTGTGGGGCCCGGCGCACGGCGGCGCCAACGAGGCGGTGCTGAAAATGCTGGCGGAAATCGGCGACGCCAAGAACATCCCCGCCTTCATCAAGCGCGTCAAGGAGAAGGACGGCCACGCCATGCTGATGGGCTTCGGCCATCGCGTCTACAAGAACTACGACCCGCGCGCGAAGCTGATCCAGAAAACCTGCCACGAGGTGCTGGAGGAGCTCGACCTCAAGGACGACAAGCTGTTCAAGCTGGCGATGGCGCTGGAGAAGATCGCGCTCGAGGACGAGTACTTCGTCAAGCGCAAGCTCTATCCCAACGTGGATTTCTACTCGGGCATCGTCTACAAGGCGCTCGACATACCGGTGGCGATGTTCACCGCGATCTTCGCGCTCGCGCGCACGGTGGGCTGGATCGCGCAGTGGAAGGAGCTGATCAGCGACGCCGACCAGAAGATCGGGCGGCCGCGGCAGCTTTTCGCCGGACCGGCGCGCCGCGAATTCGTGCCGATGACGAAACGCAAGTAGCGGAGAACGCTCATGGCCGGCCTGATGCGGGAAATGCTCGGCAACTCCTACCTGTTCGGCGCCAACGCGCCGTTCATCGAGACGCTCTACGAGGCGTATCTCAAGGACCCGGCATCGGTCGAGCCGCGCTGGCGCGATTACTTCGACGAGCTGCAGCGCCTGGACCAGGGCGCGGCGGACGTTTCCCACTTCGATGTGCAGGACCGTTTCGCCCGGCTGGCGCGGGCCGAGCGCGCGGCCGCGCCGGCGGTCGTGATCAACCGCCCCCAGCTCGGAGAGAAGCAGTTCGCCGTGCTCCAGCTGATCACAGCCCACCGCATACTCGGGGGGCGCCATGCCGACATCGATCCCCTGAAGCGCCGCGAGAAGCCGCCCATCCCGGAGCTCGACCCGGCGTTCTACGGGCTCACCGACGCGGACATGGAGACGGTGTTCAACACCGGGACGCTGGTCGGGCCGCGCGAGATGAAGCTGCGCGACATCCTGCGTTTCCTGAGGGACACCTACTGCGGCAGCATCGGCACCGAGTACATGTACATCAGCGACATGGCGCAGAAGCGCTGGGTGCAGGAGCGCCTGGAGTCGATCCGCGCGACGCCTTCCTACGACGCCGAGTACAAGAAGCACATCCTCGAGCGCCTGACCGCGGCGGAAACGCTGGAAAAGTACCTGCACACGCGATACGTCGGGCAGAAGCGCTTCTCGCTGGAAGGCGGGGAGACGCTGATCCCGCAGCTCGACAACCTGCTGCAGCAGGCGGGCAAGGCGGGCGTGCAGGAGCTGGTGATCGGCATGGCCCACCGCGGCCGCCTCAACGTGCTGGTCAACACCATGGGCAAGATGCCCAAGAACCTCTTCGCCGAGTTCGAAGGCAAGCACGACGACGACCTGCTGGCCGGCGACGTCAAGTACCACCAGGGCTTCTCGTCCAACGTCATGACCCCGGGCGGCCCGATGCACGTGACGCTGGCTTTCAATCCCTCGCACCTGGAGATCGTCAACCCGGTGGTCGAGGGCTCGGTGCGCGCGCGCCAGCATCGCCGCGGCGACCATACCGGCGACCAGGTCCTGCCGGTGCTGATCCACGGCGACGCCGCGTTCGCGGGGCAGGGCGTCAACATGGAAACCTTCGAGATGGCGCAGACGCGGGGCTACGGCACCGGCGGCACCATGCACCTCGTCGTCAACAACCAGGTCGGATTCACCTGCTCCGACCTGCGCGACGCGCGCTCGACGCTGTACTGCACCGACATCGCCAAGATGCTGGAAATCCCGATCTTCCACGTCAACGGCGACGATCCCGAGGCGGTGTGCCTGGTGACGGAGATCGCGCTCGACTACCGCATGCAGTTCCACAAGGACGTGGTGGTCGACCTGGTGTGCTACCGGCGGCTCGGCCACAACGAGCAGGACGAACCGATGGTCACGCAGCCCCTGATGTACAAGACCATCGGCAGGCTGCCGACCACGCGCAAGCTCTACGCCGACCGGCTGGCGAAGGAGGGCGTGATCGCGGAGAGCGGCGGGGACGGCCTGGTCGCCATGATCCGCAAGGCGCTCGACGACGGCTACCACACCAACAAGACCATCCTCTCCAACTACAAGCCGCCGTTCGAGATCGACTGGAGCAAGTACCGCGGCGGCAAGTGGAACGAGCACGACGACACCCGCCTGCCGATCGACACGCTGAAGCGGCTGGGCGAGCGCATTGCCGCCGTGCCGGATAATTTCAAACTTCATCCCGCGGTGCAGCGGATCGTGGACAACCGCCGCCAGATGGCGCAGGGCAAGCTGCCCCTCGACTGGGGCATGGCCGAGCACCTCGCCCTCGCTTCCCTGCTCGAGGAGGGCTACTCGGTCCGGCTCTCGGGCCAGGACAGCGGGCGCGGCACCTTTTTCCACCGGCACGCCGTGCTGCACGACCAGAGCCGGGAGAAATGGGATCAGGGCACCTACGTGCCGCTGCAGCACGTTTCCGACAAACAGGGCGACTTCGTGGTGATCGATTCGCTGCTCTCGGAAGAGGCCGTGATGGGCTTCGAGTACGGCTACTCGACCTCGGCGCCCAACGAGCTGGTCATCTGGGAGGGGCAGTTCGGCGATTTCGCCAACGGCGCGCAGGTGGTCATCGACCAGTTCATCGCTTCGGGCGAGGCCAAGTGGGGCCGCCTGTGCGGACTGGTGCTGATGCTGCCGCACGGCTACGAAGGGCAGGGCCCGGA
>CAYSRR010000328.1:0-3213 GCA_964433375.1 uncultured Streptomycetaceae bacterium | reverse complement strand
CCTATCTCAAGCAGACGCTGCTCGACCTGTCGCAGACCGCGACCATCAACGACAGCCTGAAGCTCGCCCGCGCCGTGCTGGGCGAGATCGGCGGCATCAATACCCTGCACAAGCCCCACGTCGAGCAGGCCGGCTTCGCGGTGCTGAAGGCGCCGGACATTCCCTCGATCCTGGTCGAGACCGCGTTCATCAGCAATCCCGAGGAAGAGCGCAAGCTGCGCAACAGCAGCTACCAGGACCAGATGGCGGAGGCGGTGTTCAACGGCATCAAGGCCTACTTCTCGAAGAACCCGCCGCTCTCGCGCGAGCGGCTGGTTCAGAACCAGTAACGGACAGGATGCACCTTTCAAAGAACCTCAAAACCCGCCAACAACAATAGACAGGATTTACAAGATTTACAGGATTAGAACAAACAACGACTAAAACTCATTCTTGTTTTTGATTGAATCTTGTTAATCCTGTCTATTCGAGATTTTGACGGGTTTCAGCCAAAGGATATTTATCATTAATCCTGTCTATTGCTTTATTTCCGGTTTTCACCGCAGCTGGGCTCTCGCTTGAATCACTTCAGCCCGAGCCTCTCCCGGTTCTTCGCATCCTGTCTATTCCTTCTTGCCGTCCTTCCCGCCCACGCCGATGTGCCGGCGCGGGTGGTATCGGTGCACGACGGCGACACGCTGACGGTGCTGGTCGACCGCAAGCAGGTGAAGGTGCGGCTCACCGACATCGACGCGCCGGAGCTGGGCCAGCCGTTCGGCAGGAACTCGCGGCAGTCGCTGGCCGAATTGTGTTTCGGCAAGACCGCCGAGCTCGACGTGCGCGGGAAAGACCGCTACAAGCGCACCATCGCGCGCGTCACCTGCGACGGCCGCGACGCCAACGCCGAGCAGGTGCGGCGCGGCTACGCCTGGACCTACACGCGCTACGCGCCGAAAGGATCGCCGTTGCACGCGATTCAGGACGAGGCCCGCGCCGCCAGCCGCGGCCTGTGGTCCGACCCTGCGTCTGTGCCGCCTTGGGAATGGCGTCGCAATGGCCGCTGAACCCCGAAAAGGGTGTCAGGAACCCTTTTCGGTCGCCCAAGCGGTTAAAAATCAAACAGATAAAGAAGAAAAAAGGGTTCCTGACACCTTTTCCCGGATTGTGAGACGAAGATAAAAGGGTTCCTGACCTCTTTTTCTGAATCGAGTAGTATCCGGCTATAAGTGGTTATATAAGAAAGAATATGTTCGAAGGGTGGAGGGGGATCGCGGCGCTCGCCGCGATCGTGATCGTGATCGGCGGGTGCGCGTCGGTGCCGGAGACGGTCACGCTGCCGTACGTCGCCAATTTCTCCGACGCCGCGCCGGGCGGCGACCTTCCGCGCGGCTGGCAGCCGTGGACGCTGTCCAAGTTCAAGAAGCCGACGCAGTACCAGCTGGTCGGTGATTCCGGCCGCACCGTGATCAAGGCGAGCGCGCGGTCATCGGCATCGGGGCTGGTGCACCCGATCGGGATCGACGCGAAAACCTATCCCTTGCTGTCGTGGCGCTGGAAGGTGAGCGAGCTGATCCCCTCCGCCGACAACACGAAGAAGCATGCCGAGGATTCCCCGGTACGCGTGGTGGTGAGCTTCGAGGGCGACCTCGACCGGCTGCCGCTAGCCGACCGCCTGTTCTTCGACAACATGCGCCTGCTCACCGGCCAGCAACTGCCCTACGCTACGCTGATGTACATCTGGGAAAATCGCGCGCCGCGCGGCACGGTGATCCCCAACCGGCACACCTCGCGCATCAAGATGATCGTCGCCGAGAGCGGACGCGAGAAGGTCGGCGGCTGGCAGGAAGTGACGCGCAACGTCCGCGAGGACTACCGGCGCGCCTTCGGCGAGGAGCCCGGCCGCATCACCGCCATCGGCGTCATGACCGACACCGACAACACTGGCGCGAATGCCCACGCCTGGTACGGCGACATCGTATTCCGCCGCATCGCGCCGCCGCGGATGGTTTTCGCGTCGGACTGACGTGAAAACCAGTTACAAGTCTCAAGTTTCAAGTTCCAAGACCAGCATCTTGCGCCTTGCATCTTGTAACTTGTAACTTGTAACTTGTGACTTGAAACGTGCCGAGGTCCGGAATCGATGGTTCGCCCGCGCCATATAGCGTTGCTCGGAGGCGTCGCCGCGCTGACGGCCGGCTGCGCGCTGAGCCCGGAAAAGGCGCCCGAGGGCCCGGCGCTGTCGAGCGTGACCGTTTTCTCGGCGCTCGATGCCGGCTCGGTGCTGCCGCCGGCCTGGCGCCCGTGGAGCCTGAACCGCTTCAAGGGCCCGAGCCGCTACGACCTGGTGAACAACGACGGTACGACCGTCGTGCGCGCGCGAGCGCGCAACTCGGCATCGGGCATGATCCATTATCTTGAGGTCGATCCCCGGGAAACCCCGTGGCTGTCGTGGCGCTGGAAAGTGATGGAGCTCGCGCCGTCCCGGTCGAGCGCGGACGATTCTCCGGCGCGGGTGGTGGTCTCCTTCTCCGGCGACCTCGACAAGATCCCGTTCAGCGACCGCATCTTCTACAACAATTTCCGCCTGTTCAGCGGCCAGCAACTGCCCTACGCGGCGCTGATGTACGTGTGGGGCAGCCGCACGCCGAAAGACGGCATCGTGCCCAACCGCTACACCTCGCGCATCAAGATCATCGCCGTGCAGAGCGGCCCCGGCAACCTCGGCACCTGGCAGCTGGAAACGCGTAACGTGAGGGAGGATTTCAAGCGCGCTTTCGGGGAGGAACCCGGCAAGATCGTCTCGATCGGCATCCTGACCGAGACCGATGTCGCCAACCGCGACCTCGAGACCTACTACGGCGACATCGAGTTCCGGCGCTGAACGCCGGAACTCAGGTACAAGTTACAAGGTACAAGTTGCAAGGTGTTAGCCGAAGTACCGTGTACCTTGAACCTTGACCCTTGCACCTTGTTCCCGCGCCCTCGCGTCAGTTCTTGAGGGCGACGAGCACTTCGTCGAGCATCTTCTTCGCGTCGCCGAACAGCATGCGGTTGTTCTCTTTGTAGAAGAGCGGGTTGTCCACGCCGGCGTAGCCGGAGGCCATGCTGCGCTTCATCACGATCGAGGTCTTCGCCTTCCACACTTCCAGCACCGGCATGCCGGCGATCGGGCTCGCCGGGTCGTCCTGCGCGGCCGGGTTCACGATGTCGTTGGCGCCGATGACGATCGCGACG
>CAYSRR010000327.1:0-3219 GCA_964433375.1 uncultured Streptomycetaceae bacterium | reverse complement strand
CGTGCCCGGCTGCGCCATCGCCGCCGACCAGGCCTACCGCGAAGCCGACCTCGCCATCGACTTCCGCGAGGACGTCGCGCCGCTCGCGCGCGAGGCGGTCGACCGCGTCGTCGCGCTGATGCAGGCGCGCGGCCTGACCGCCAAGGTGAGCTCGATCCACGTCAACGGCTGGTTCGGGAGCCACGACAAGCTGTCGATGACCAGGCGGCTCATGCGCGAGACCTTCTCGACCGATCTCGACGCCGTTCGCGGCCAGTACGTGTTCGCCGGCGATTCGCCCAACGATGCGCCGATGTTCGGTTACTTCCCCCATGCCGTCGGCGTCGCCAACATCCGCGAATTCGCCGGCCGGCTCGAACACGAGCCGAAGTACGTCACGACCGCCGCCGCCGGGGCCGGCTTCTGCGAACTCGCTGACTTCCTCCTCGCCGCGCGCTAACCCAAACTCTCACCGCAGAGGACGCAGGGGACGCGGAGAAACTCCGCACCTTTATGATGAATGCCCAATTCAGGCAAGTCGGTCCAACTCGTTTTCTCGGGCCGGGTTGCGGTCACAGTGCGATATGTGGTTTGATTAATTTTCTTCTTCTCCGCGTCCTCTGCGTCCCCTGCGGTTAGAGGTTTACGAAAATGATTGACCTGCGAAGCGACACCCTCACCCGGCCCACCGAGGCCATGCTCGAGTCCATGCGCGAGGCCACCTTCGGCGACGATTCGCGCGACGGCGACGAGACGGTGCGAAAGCTGGAGGAGATGGCCGCCGAACGCACCGGCAAGGAAGCCGGCGCCTTCATGCCGAGCGGCACCATGACCAACCTGGTGGCCATGCTGACCCACGCGCAGCGCGGCGGCGAAGTGCTGCTGGAAGACGGCTCGCACACGCTGAACGCCGAGCTGGGCGGCATCGCCGGCGTCGCGGGACTGTTCTACCGCGGCATCCCGGGAAGACGCGGCGCCATGGACGTGGAAGCACTGCGCGAAACGATACGGCCCGCCACCCGCCAGAACATGGGCACCGCACTGGTGTGGATGGAGAACACGCACAACCGCGCCGGCGGCGCGGTGCTGCCGCTCGCCCACATGCAGGCGGTCCACAAGCTCGCGCGGGAAAACGACGTGCCGGTGCACCTGGACGGCGCGCGCCTGTTCAACGCTTCAATTTCCCTGGGCTGCGAGCCCAGGGAAATTGCACGGTACTCCGACTCGGTCTGCTTTTGTGTCTCGAAGGGACTTTCCGCGCCCGTGGGATCGATACTATGCGGAACCCGGGCATTCATCGAACGGGCGCGCGCCCACCGCCGCATGGTCGGCGGCAACATGCGCCAGGCGGGCCCGCTCGCCGCCGCCGGCATCGTCGCGCTGGAGACGATGGTGAACCGCCTGCCGGAGGACCACCGGACCGCGAAGCGGCTCGCCGAGGGGTTCCACCGCATCGACGCGAGCCTGTGCGACCCGAAAGACGTCGAAACCAACCTGGTGCGGGTGGACGTCAGGAAGAGCGGCCGGCGCGCCGCGCAGTGGTCCGCCGACCTGAAAGCGAAGGGCGTGGGAGTCGCACCGGCGGACGCCTGGACGCTGCGCTTCGTCACGCACCGCCACATTTTCGAAGCGGACGCGGACGCCACCGTCAGCGCATTCTCGGAACTATGGGGCAGGCGTTGACCTGCGCCCCGCGCCGCTACTTGAGCGCTTCGCCGACGATCTCCGCCAGCAGCTTGTCCACCGCCGCGAGCGGCCTGGCCGAAGCGCCCGTCGCGGATGCGCCCTGGCGGCGGTAGGCCACGTAAACCTGGCCCGGTTGCCTGGGCAGCGTATAGACCGCGATGCCGTACGGACAATAGACGATGTTGCGCGGGTCGGCCTCCATCGTTTCGCGCGAGACCCTCGCGCTGCAAAACTCGAGCAGTTCCGCGTCCCCGTAGACCCGCCGCGCGGCCCCGATGTCCTTGCCCGTGCGCTCCAGCATCGCGCCGATGCGCGCGGTGTAATTCAGCACGAGGCCCCGGTTCTCGATCGCATGCAGCACACGCTCTTTCACTTCCTGGAACTGACCCTTGGTCGAATGGACGACAGTGTCGGCGGCGAGCGCGGTGTTGCCATGTATCGCCAGGACGATGGCGAGGATCAGCATCCAGCGTGTTTTCATAGGCCCTCCTGCGGTTCTCAACTGGGCACCCGTTCCCAAGATGATGCACAGCTTAGCGGAGTGGCTCGCGAAAGGGTTTGCGCTGGATCAAGCCGAGGGAACCGCGCGTTGAACGGCGCCCGGCGCGTCCGCTCGAACGCGCGGAAACGAACCGGCGCGAAGCGTCCGGATTCGCCAGGTATTCGCTAGGGCTTGCCGGCCATCGGAAACGGCCACGCCCCGGGAATGACGACCGGGCGCGGCGTCGCCGGTGTGGCCGCCGTCCTGGCCCTGGACGGCTTGCGTTTCACCGCCTTGCGCTTCACCTTGCCGCGCCGGGCGGCGGGCTTGCGCCGGACCGCCGGCTTTTTCTTCTTCCCGGCCGCCTTCTTCTTCCCTGCCCGCTTCTTTGCTTTCGCCATTCGGTCCTCCAGTCGGTTGCCGCGGCGGTCAGGAGCGCCTAGTGCCGGGCCGCGTGGGTCTTGGTCGCCAGATCGTGATACAGCGCCTCCGGGTCAAGCCGGATGCCGCCCGTCCAGGTCACGGCGTTCGACACCGGGTCGATCGCGACCTGGCTGAAGATGTCCTCGTCGGAGAGCGCCAGGTACGAGTTCGTGGTCACCAGGTCGCCGAGGTAAACCACTCCTTCCAGTCCGTCGTCGAACTTGAGCCAGAGGGTGTAATTGCCCTCGGCGCGGCACTCGATGACGGTGTGCAGGTACTGTCTGCGCCTGCGGTAACGCCGGTTCATCAGGCTGGAACCCAAGTGAGCGTGCCTCCCTGTTGGTTGAAAACGAGCGTCCTTTCCGGGCAGCCTCCTCCGCGTCGCGTCAGTCCCAGCTCAGCGCGCCGCCCGTCTGGTACTCGGTGACGCGGGTCTCGAAGAAGTTTTTCTCCTTCTTGAGATCGATCATCTCGGCCATCCACGGGAACGGGTTGGTCGCGCCCTCGAACGGCTGGTCGAGGCCGATCTGCTGGCAACGGCGGTTGGCGATGAAGCGCAGGTACTCCTTGAACATCGCCGCGTTCAGGCCCAGCACGCCGCGCGGCATGGTGTCCTCGGCGTAGCGGTACTCGAGCTCGACGGCCTTCAG
>CAYSRR010000326.1:3003-3225 GCA_964433375.1 uncultured Streptomycetaceae bacterium | reverse complement strand
CCCAGCGAGATCACGCCGACTTCGGTGGTGCCGCCGCCGATGTCCACCACCATGGAGCCGGTGGCTTCGCCCACCGGGAGATCGGCGCCGATTGCCGCCGCCATCGGCTCTTCGATGAGGTAGACGTTGGATGCGCCCGCGCCGATCGCGGATTCGCGGATGGCGCGCCGCTCGACCTGCGTCGAGCCGCACGGCACGCAGATGATGATGCGGGGGCTCGGC
>CAYSRR010000326.1:0-2993 GCA_964433375.1 uncultured Streptomycetaceae bacterium | reverse complement strand
CGCGACTGGTGCACTTTCTTGATGAAGTGCTTCAGCATCTGCTCGGTCACCGTGAAATCGGCGATGACGCCGTCCTTCATCGGGCGGATCGCGGTGATGTTGCCCGGCGTGCGCCCGAGCATCTGCTTCGCGGCGAGGCCGACTTCCTGGATCACCTTCTTGCCGTTGGGCCCGCCTTCCTGGCGGATCGAGACCACCGAGGGCTCGTCGAGCACGATGCCCTTGCCGCGCACGTAGATCAGCGTGTTGGCGGTGCCGAGGTCGATCGCGAGATCGTCGTTAAAGTAGCTGCTCAAGAAACCGAACATAAGGCTTTCCGCGAAAAGGGATTTGGCGCTTCCCGTCAGGCGGTTATGATACCCTATGCAGCCTCGATTTTTAAGGTATTTGCGCCGGGGTCATGGCACTCAAGCTGGATGATGTGAAGCGCGCCGCCGACCTGGCTCGCGTGGCGATCGACGAGGCCGAGGCACGGGCCGTCCTGTCGCAATTGAACGACGTTTTCAGCCTGATCGCCGAGATGCAGGCGGTGGACACCCGCGGCGTCGAACCGATGTCCCATGCGCTCGATGTCGTGCAGCGGCTGCGCGAGGACACGGTCACCGAGTCCGACCAGCACGCGGCATTCCAGTCGGTTGCGCCGCAGGTCGAGGGCGGTCTCTACCTGGTTCCCAAGGTCATCGAGTGAGGGGTGAGGAGTGAGGTGTGAGGAGTAAATAGCGAGTGGAAGCGGGGTTTCCCCCTCACTCCTTACCCCTCACCCCTCACGGGGTCCGGATGCATAACGCCACCATCAAAGAGTTGTCCGAGGTGCTCGCCGCGCGGAAGATTTCCAGCGTCGAGCTGACCTGGTATTTGCTGAAACGGATCAAGGCGTTAAACGAAAAGTACCGCTGCTTCATCACGCTCGATGAAGAAGCGAGTCTGAAACAGGCGCAGGCGGCCGACGGGCTGCGCGCCGCGGGCGCGGCGCCCGCGCTCGCCGGCATCCCCATTGCCCAGAAAGATATCTTCTGCGCGAAGGGATGGCTCACCACCTGCGGCTCGCGCATGCTCTCCAGCTTCGTCGCGCCGTACGACGCCCACGTGGTCGAGCGCTTCAACGCCGCCGGGGCGGTCAACCTCGGCAAGACCAACATGGACGAGTTCGCCATGGGATCGTCCAGCGAGACTTCCTGGTACGGCCCGGTCCGCAATCCCTGGAACGCCGACACCGTGCCGGGCGGCAGTTCGGGCGGGTCGGCGGCGGCGGTGGCGGCACGGCTCGCGCCGGGCGCGACCGGCACCGACACCGGCGGCTCGATCCGGCAGCCGGCGGCGCTCTCCGGCATCTGCGGGCTGAAGCCGACCTACGGGCTGGTCTCGCGCTACGGGATGATCGCGTTCGCCTCCAGCCTCGACCAGGGCGGGCCGATGGCGCGCACCGCGGAAGACCTGGCGCTGCTCATGAACGTGATGGCCGGGTTCGACGCGCGCGACTCGACCTCGCTCGAGCGCGAGCGGGAGGACTACGCGCGCGATCTCGCCGCGCCGGTGAAGGGCATGAAGATCGGCCTGCCGAAGGAGTTCTTCGCCGCGGG
The DNA here is from genome assembly GCA_964433375.1 of uncultured Streptomycetaceae bacterium. GTDB lineage: Bacteria > Pseudomonadota > Gammaproteobacteria > Burkholderiales > SG8-41 > SG8-41. The sequence goes on along the minus strand of CAYSRR010000326.1, from coordinate 1,413 downwards.
CGCTGCGCCCGACGTCGTGAAGGCGGTGGAAGCGGCAATCGCCGAGTACCGCCGCCTCGGCTGCGAGACGGTCGAAGTGAGCCTGCCGAGCATGAAGCTGTCGGTGCCGGTGTACTACGTGCTCGCCCCGGCGGAGGCCTCGAGCAATCTCGCGCGCTACGACGGCGTGCGCTACGGTTATCGCGCGCCGGAGTATTCCGACCTGAACGACATGTACCGCAGGACGCGGGGGCAGGGTTTCGGCGCCGAGGTGAAGCGGCGCATCCTGATCGGCACCTACGTGTTGTCGCACGGCTACTACGACGCGTACTACATCCAGGCGCAGAAGATCCGCCGGCTGATCGCGCGCGATTTCACGGAGGCGTTCAAGCGCTGCGACGTGATCATGGGGCCGACCAGCCCCACCACCGCGTTCCGGCTCGGCGAGAAAGCGGGCGACCCGGTGCAGATGTATCTCAACGACATCTACACCATACCGGCGAACCTGGCGGGGCTGCCGGGCATGTCCATCCCGTGCGGCTTCGACGGCAAGGGGCTGCCGGCCGGGCTGCAGCTCGTCGGCAATTATTTCTCGGAAGCGAAGATGCTCGGCATCGCGCACCAGTACCAGCTCGCGACGGACTGGCACGCGCGCGCGCCGCAAGGCATTGATTAGCCGCAAAGGCGCAAAGGCGCAGAGTATTTATTCCAATACATACGGAACAATGCGTGACGGCAGAAAGGAAGAGCTTTTTGGGCAAGCCGGAGTTTTATTTTCGTTATTTCTTTGCGTCTCTGCGCCTTTGCGGCTAATTTCATACCATGAAATGGGAAGTCGTCATCGGGCTTGAGACGCACGCGCAGCTGTCGACCGCGTCGAAGATGTTCTCGGGCGCCTCGACCGCGTTCGGGGCGGGGCCGAACACGCAGGCGTGCGCGGTCGACATCGCGCTGCCGGGCGTGCTGCCGGTCGTGAATCGAGAAGCGGTGGCCAAGGCGGTGCGCTTCGGCCTCGCCGTGAACGGCAACAGCCCGGCGAACATCAACCGCCGCTCGATCTTCGCGCGCAAGAATTACTTTTACCCGGACCTGCCCAAGGGCTACCAGATCAGCCAGTACGAAATGCCGATCGTTCAAGGCGGAACGATAGGCATCAGCGTGAACGGCGAGGAAAAAACAATCCGGCTCACGCGCGCCCACCTCGAGGAAGACGCCGGCAAGTCGCTGCACGAGGGTTTTCACGACTTCACGGGCATCGACCTCAACCGCGCCGGCACGCCGCTGCTCGAGATCGTTTCCGAGCCTGACATGCGCTCGGCGGAGGAGGCGGTGGAGTACGCCAGGACGCTGCACGCGCTGGTGCGCTGGATCGGCATCTGCGACGGCAACATGCAGGAAGGCTCGTTCCGCTGCGACGCCAACGTCTCGGTGCGC
>CAYSRR010000325.1:0-3231 GCA_964433375.1 uncultured Streptomycetaceae bacterium | reverse complement strand
ACCTGCTGCGGCTCACCGACAAGCTCGGCATCGACCTCGCCGCCGCCGCGGAGAAAAAACTCGCGCTCAACGCGCAGAAGTACCCGGTGGCGAAGGCGCGGGGCAGGATGACGAAGTACGACAAGCTATGAGAGCAAGGATGAAGGATGAACGTGGAAGGATGACCCCACGCTACGCGTGTAACCTCCCGTTGTCCCTCCCTTTCGCTCGCGCCCGGTCGGCAGTCGCTTGAATCCAGTCTTTCCGACCGAAGGCAACGGAAGGTCGGGACCTGGTTTGGCGCGTGAAGCGCGCGGGTCATCCTTCCACGTTCATCCTTCATCCTTCGCTGTCGGCACCATATCGCTTCCTGATCGGACTGCCGCCTGATGCTCAGCTATCGCCATTTATTCCATGCCGGCAACTTCGCCGACGTGTTCAAGCACGCGCTGCTGGCGCGGCTGCTGATCGCGCTCGGCGGCAAGGGCAAGCCTTATTGCTATCTCGACACGCACGCCGGCATCGGGCGCTACGACCTGGCGCATGAGTGGGCGTGGAAAGCGCGGGAATTCGAGAACGGCATCGGCAAGCTAGGGGACCGCAAGGACATCCCGGCGGCGCTGGCTCCTTATATGGACATCGTACGGGCGGAGAACCCGAAGGGCCGGCTGCGCTACTACCCGGGATCGCCGCTGATCGCGCTGAAACTGCGTCGCCCCGGTGATCGCCTCGTGCTGACGGAACTCAACAAGAACGACTTCGCCGAGCTCCAGGCGGCGGTCGCGCACGATCGCCACGTCGCGGCGCATTGCATGGACGGCTACCAGGCGCTGAAGGCGTTCCTGCCGCCCGCGGAAAAGCGCGGCCTGGTGCTGCTCGATTCCTCTTTCGACCGAGACCGGGAATTCGCGCGCATCGTGAAAGCGCTGAAGGCGGCCCATCTGCGCTGGGCGACCGGCGCCTACGCGATCTGGTACCCGTTGATGGAGCCGGCCACGATGCGCGACTTCGCGCAGAGCATGTCGAAATCCGGCATCCGCAAGGTGCTCCGGCTGGAAATGACCGTCGGTCCGTCAGGCGAATCGCGCTTCATGCGCGGCTGCGGGATGCTGGTGGTCAACCCGCCGTGGAAATTCGACGCCGAGGCCCGCCCCCTGCTCGACTGGCTCTCGCAGGCGCTGGCCGTGGACGGCAAGGGCGGCGCGAAGGTGGACTGGCTCGTGCCTGAATAAACTTTAAAAGCTCAGACACAAAGGACACGAAGGAAATCTATATTCCTTTGTGTCCTCCGTGTCGAAGCTGTAAATCCGTGGTGCTAGGTGGCCGGCTTGATGCCGACTTCCTTGATCAGCTTCGACCAGCGCGCGGTCTCGTTCCTGAGGTAAGCGCCGAACTGCTCGGGCGTGCCCGGGCGCGGGAAGAATCCCAGCTTCTCCAGGCGCGCCTTGACCTCGGGGCTCGCCGCCGCCTTCACCCATTCCTGGTTGAGGCGGTTGATGCGATCGCGCGGCGTCCCGGCGGGCGCAAGCAATCCATGCCAGCCCGCCACCACGACATCGAACCCCTGCTCCCTGGCCGTCGGAACATCCGGCGTGACCGAAATACGCTGCTCGCTGAGCACCGCCAGCGCCCGCGCCTTGCCGGCCCTGAAGTGCGGGATCGACGCGGGCCCGAGCACGATCATCTGGACTTCGCCCGCCACCACGGCGGTCATCGCCGGGCCGCCGCCGCCCTTGTACGCCACGTGCACCAGGTCCATCTTGGTGATGCTGTTCAGCATCGCCGCCGACAGGTGGAGCGTCGAGCCGGTGCCGCTGGTGGCGTAGTTGAGCTTCTTCGGGTTCGCCCTGACGTGGTCGACGAGCTGCTTCAGCGTCTTCGCCGGCACGGAAGGGTTGACCACCACGAAATTCGGCGCCTCCGAGATCTGGCCGATCGGGGTGAGGTCCTTCACCGGGTTGAACTTCATGCTCGGATAGGTCAAGGGACCGCTGGCGTAGATCAGCGAGGCAATGGTGATCGTGTGCCCGTCGTTGGACGCATGCGACGCGATCTCGAGCCCGAGGTAGCCGCCGAGACCGGGACGGTTATCCGAGACGACGGGCTGCCCCAGCCGCTCGCTGAGCGATTGCGCGACGATGCGCCCCAGGATGTCGGTGGAGCCGCCCGGCGGGAACGGCAGGACCAGCCGTATCGGCCGGTTCGGATAGGGCTGCGCCCAGCCCGGCGCGACCAGGGCCGCGCCGAGAAAAACCACGCCCAGCACGGACAACGCGGTCCGCGTGAAGTTGCTTGTTTTCATTTTCATTGCTCCTCCTCTTGTTGTAGGTAAGGCGCCTGCGGCGACTATGCTATCACCGATCGTATAACGCTCTTGAAAGGAGACTCTCCGCCGGAAACCGCCGACACTTGCGTCCGGCGAAAACAATTGTTCCAATTGGCAAAAACTGGCATACAAACCGGACTAAAAACGCCATGGCCGCCGAACCGCTCAAGCGCAAGCTGGTCACCATCCTCGCCACCGACGCCGTCGGCTACAGCCGGCACATGGCGGCGGACGAGGAAGGGACGATGAAGATCCTGTCCGCGCACCGCGCGGTCATCGACGGGATCATCGAGTTCCACGAAGGGCGCATCCTCAACACCGCCGGCGACAGCGTGCTCGCCGAGTTCGCGAGCCCGGTGCAGGCGGTGCGCTGCGCGGTCGAGATCCAGGACGCGCTGCGCACCCGCAACGACAGCCTGCCCGAGGACCGGCGCCTGCTGTTCCGCATCGGCATCAATCTCGGCGACGTGATGGTCAAGGGCAGCGACCTGCTCGGCGACGGCGTCAACGTGGCCGCGCGCCTGGAGAGCATCGCCGAGCCCGGCGGCATCTGCATCTCGTCCAGCGTCTACGACCAGATCTCGGGCAAGCTCGATCTCGGGTTCGTGGACGAGGGCCAGCAGTCCCTCAAGAACATCGACCGGCCCGTGCGCGCCTACCGCGTCGAGCGTGTCGGGGAAGGCCGCAAGACGGCCCGCCGCAAGGCGAAGGGAAACGGCACGGCGGCGAAATGGCTGGGCGGCGGCGCGCTGGCCCTGGCGCTCGCCGCGCTGGCGTGGCAGTTCGTGCTGGTTCCGCTCGAGCAGAAAGCCCGCGACGCCGAGATGCAGGCGGAACGGGCCGCCGCCGCGGAACGCAAGCAGACGGAGGAACTCGCCAGGGCGCGCGACGAGGCCGCGGCGGCGAGGCAAAAAGCCGACGCGCAG
>CAYSRR010000324.1:0-3239 GCA_964433375.1 uncultured Streptomycetaceae bacterium | reverse complement strand
GTCGAACACGTAATGCAGCGCGATGGTCAGCTCCACCGTGCCGAGGTTGGAGGAGAGATGGCCGCCGGTCTGGCTGACCGAGTCGACCAGGAACGACCGCAGCTCCGCGGCGAGCTGTTTCAGCTGCCGCTCCTCGAGGCGGCGCAACTCGTGCGGGTAATTGACCGTTTTCAGCAGGTCGTACACCCGGTCAAGGTTAACCTGCCCGCCCGCCGGTAGCGCAGTGTCCGTCATCAGAATTTCCGCAAAACGATGAAATCCGCCAGTTGCCGCAACCGCAGCGCGCGTTCTCCGAAACCCGCGAGGGCGTCGAGGGCATTTTGCCTCAATTCCCCGGCGAGCTCCCGCGAGCGCGCGACGCCGATCGCGCTGACGTAGGTCGGCTTGCCGTCCTTGGCGTCCTTGCCCGCGGTCTTGCCGAGCGTCGCGGTGGAGCCTTCGGCGTCGAGCACGTCGTCCACCACCTGGAACGCCAGCCCGATCAGCTTGGCGAACAGGTCCACCCGGCCCAGCTCCTGTTCCCCGAGCCCGTTGCCGCAGTGCGCGCCCAGCAGCGTCGCCGCGCGGATGATCGCGCCGGTCTTGTGGATGTGCATGAATTCCAGCTCGGGCACGGTGAGGGTCTTGCCGACCGATTCCAGGTCGATCGCCTGGCCGCCCGCCATCCCGCGCGAGCCCGAAGCCGCCGCGAGCAGCTTCACCATCTCGAGCTGCGTCTTCAGGTCGTCGGCCAGGTGGTACTCGGCGAGCACCTGGAAGGCGAGGCTTTGCAGCGCGTCGCCCACCAGCAGCGCGGTCGCCTCGTCGTACTCGACGTGACAGGTCGGCCGCCCGCGCCGCAGGTCGTCGTCGTCCATGCACGGCAGATCGTCGTGCACCAGGGAATAGGCATGGATCATCTCGATCGCGGCGCCGGCGAGCGCCACGCGCTCGGGGTCGGCCGCGGAAAGCTCGCCGGCCGCGAACGCCAGCAGGGGCCGCACGCGCTTGCCTCCGCCCAGCACCGCGTAGCGCATCGCCTGGTGCAGGCGCCGCGGCGCGATCTCCGGCGCCGGCAGCACGCGCTGCAGCGCCGCTTCCACGCGCTGCAGGTGCGAATGCGACCAGGACGAAAAATCAATCGTCGTCGTCGCGGTCGTCACTCTTGAAGTCCTTCAGGATGCCGTCCTCCAGCACCTTCACCTGCTGCTGGGCGTCCTGCAACGCCGCCTGGCAGTACTTCAGGAGCTCGGCGCCGCGCTTGTAGGCCGCGAGCGAACGCTCGAGCGGCAGCTCCCCGTCTTCCATGCTGGAGACGATCTTCTCGAGCTCCGCCAAAGCGGCCTCGAGCGATTGCGGCGGGGATTCAGGTTGCTGGGATTTGGGCGCCTTGGACATAGGCTGACCGCCCTTTCAGACGAAGGCGAAAGAGTAGCGCAGTCAATGGGTTGCGGTCAATCAACGACGCGACCCGAATCACGCGGGGCGGGCGTGATCGAACATCCATGGCGCAACCGTGGTCGTATAGCCCGGTGCGGCACCCCGGCACGCGGTTTCCGCTATCATCGTTGACGACAAAAGGACAAGAAAAGTGCACGCAACGCTGTCAAAACTGGAATCCACCGGCTTTCCGGCCATTCACCGCAACCGCGTGGAGACGCTGCAGGTCAACGTCGGCTACAAGTGCAACCAGGCCTGCCTGCACTGCCACGTCAACGCCGGCCCGACCCGGACCGAGGTCATGGAGCGCGAAACCGTGTCCGAGGTCATCTCGTACATCAAGACGTCCGGCGTCGGGACCGTGGACATCACGGGCGGCGCGCCGGAACTCACCCCCCATTTCCGCTCGCTGGTGCTGGCGGCGCGCAATCTCGGCGCGCACGTGATGGACCGCTGCAACCTCACCGTGCTCGAGCAGCCGGGCCAGGAAGACACGGCCGGGTTCCTCGCCGCGAACGGCGTGGAGATCGTCGCCTCCCTGCCCTGCTATCTCGAGAAGAACGTGAACGCCCAGCGCGGCGAAGGCGTGTTCGAAGCCAGCATCCGTTCGCTGAAAAAGCTGAACGGGCTGGGCTACGGCCGGCCCGGCGCCGGACTGACACTGAACCTCGTCTACAACCCGCAGGGACCGAGCCTGCCGCCGGCGCAGGAGCATCTCGAAGCGGATTACCACCGGCATCTCGGCGAGCAGTACGGCGTCGTCTTCAACCGCCTGTACGTGCTCGCCAACATGCCGATCCAGCGATTCGGCTCGACGCTCATCTCGAAGGGGCAGTTCGAGCACTACATGAACGTGCTCAAGAACGCCTACCAGCCGCGGAACCTCGAATCGGTGATGTGCCGCACGCTGCTCTCGGTGGACTGGCGCGGCTACGTCTACGATTGCGACTTCAACCAGATGCTCGGATTGCCGCTGCGGCTCGAGAACAGGCCGCGGGTGCATTTGCGCGATCTCGCAAGCCGCGACCTCGACGGCAATCCGATCGTGGTCAAGGACCACTGCTACGGCTGCACCGCCGGGCAGGGTTCGAGCTGCGGCGGCGCGCTGGCCTGACGCGGCGAAACCGGTGACTCATGACTTGTGACTGGTTCACGCCGTGAAACGGCTCACGCTCGTTGTGCTGATCGCGGTCGCGGTTGGCGCTTTTTTCGCCTTCGGACTTCATCGCTACTTCACGCTCGATTTCTTCAGGGCGCAGCAGGCGGCGATCGACGCCTATTACCGCGCCCAGCCGCTCCAGGCCGCCGCGATCTATTTCCTGGTCTACGTCGTCGTCACCGGGCTCTCGCTGCCGGGCGCGGCGGTGATGACGCTCGTCGGCGGCGCGATCTTCGGGCTGCTGTGGGGCACGGTGATCGTTTCCTTCGCCTCCACCCTCGGCGCGACGCTCGCTTTCCTCGCCTCGCGCTTCCTGCTGCGCGACTGGGTCCAGAGGAAATTCGGGGACAAGCTGAAACCCGTCAATGACGGCGTCGCCCGCGAAGGCGCTTTCTACCTGTTCGCTCTGCGGCTGGTGCCCGCCTTCCCTTTCGTCGCCATCAACCTCGTGATGGGGCTCACGCCGATCCGCACCTGGACCTATCTCTGGGTCAGCCAGATCGGCATGCTCGCGGGCACCATCGCCTACGTCTACGCGGGCACGCAACTGGGCGAATTCCGGCTTTCCGCCGGGCTGTTCGTCGCGTTCACGATACTCGGCCTGTTCCCGCTCATCGCCAAAAAGGCGCTCGACGCCATCAAGGCACGCCGCATCTATGCC
>CAYSRR010000323.1:1662-3244 GCA_964433375.1 uncultured Streptomycetaceae bacterium | reverse complement strand
TCCGCAGCCTGGTTTCCCGCGCGCGCGCGGAGGAGGGCCTCGAGTCGGACCTGTTCGCCGCCATGCAGGCGAAGGACCTGCCGGCGCTGCGCGGGCTCGCGCGGCGGCTCGACCGCGCTTCGCGCGAAGCGCTGATCGCATTGCCCGGGCTGTACGGTGGTCCCGAGGTGCTCGAGGCCGCGAAAAAACGCCTGCCGGACTACCCGGAAATCCGTTCGGCGCTCGCCGGCCTGCGGGCGCTGTCGGCGGAGCTGCGCGACGTGGCGCGCATCCGCTGCTTCGACCTGGCGGAGCTGCGCGGCTATCGCTATCACAGCGGGGTGGTGTTTGCCGCCTACGCCGAAGGCGCGTCCAACGCGGTGGCGCTGGGCGGCCGTTACGACGAGGTGGGCAAGGCATTCGGCCGGGCGCGCCCGGCAACCGGCTTCAGCATGGACTTGCGCGAGCTGGCGTCGGCACGGCCCGACGGGGCGGTCCGGCCCGGCATCCTCGCGCCGTACGCGCCGCGCGACGCCGCCCTGCAGAAGAGCATCAACGCGCTGCGCGCGCGCGGCGAAGTGGTGGTGGTGGACCTGCCCGGGCACGCCGGCTCGCGCGACGAGCTGGGCTGCGACCGCAGGCTCTCGCGCCGCGCGGGCAAGTGGACGGTCCAGAAGCTGAAATGACAACATGAACCGCAAAGACGCAAAGTCGCCAAGTTTTCGCAAAGAAGATCAATGCTGATTTATTTTTCCTTCCTTTGCGTTTCCTTTGCGTCTTGGCGTCTTTGCGGTGGAGATTTTTTCTAGCATGTCGAAGAACGTAGTCGTGATCGGCGCCCAGTGGGGCGACGAGGGCAAGGGCAAGATCGTGGACTGGCTCACCGATCATGCCCGCGGCGTCGTGCGTTTCCAGGGCGGCCACAACGCCGGCCACACGCTGGTGATCGGCGGCAGGAAGACGGTGCTCCACCTGATCCCGTCGGGCATCCTGCGTGAGAAAGTGGGCTGCTACATCGGCAACGGCGTCGTGCTCTCGCCGCAGGCGCTGGTGGAGGAGATCGGCACCCTCGAAGCGGCCGGCGTCGACGTGCGCTCGCGCCTGAAGATCAGCGAAGCGTGCCCCCTGATCCTGCCGCACCACGCGGCGCTCGATCTGGCGCGGGAGGCGGCGAAGGGCGCCGGCAGGATCGGCACCACCGGCCGCGGCATCGGACCGGCCTACGAGGACAAGGCGGCGCGGCGCGCGCTCCGCCTGCAGGACCTGTTCCACCGCGAACGCTTCTCGAAGAAGCTCGGCGAGGTGCTGGATTTCCACAACTTCGTGCTGAAGAACTACCTGAAGGCGCCGACCGTGGATTTCCAGAAGACCTACGACGAGACCATGGGGCTGGCTGAGCGCATCAGGCCGATGCTCGCGGACGTGCCGCGGCTGCTCTACGAGGCGCAGAAGGCGGGCCACAACCTGCTGTTCGAGGGCGCGCAGGGCACGCTGCTCGACGTCGATCACGGCACCTATCCCTATGTCACGTCCAGCAACTGCGTGGCCGGCGCGGCGGCAGCGGGCGCCGGCATCGGCCCGCAGAGTCTGCACTACGTGCTGG
>CAYSRR010000323.1:0-1652 GCA_964433375.1 uncultured Streptomycetaceae bacterium | reverse complement strand
GCACTGGACGATTGACGACGCTCCGCACTTCTGGTTCGACGCCGCGGCGTGGAAGCGCTCGATCCAGAGCAACGGCTTTTCGGGCCTGGGCGTCACCAAGCTCGACGTGCTCGACGGCATGGAAGAGGTGAAGATCGCGACGGGCTACAGGCTCGACGGCCAGAGCCGCGACATCCTGCCGGTCGGGTCGGAGGAACTGGAAGGCTGCGAGCCGGTGTACGAGACGATGCCGGGCTGGAAGGACAGCACGGTGGGGCTGACGCGCTACGAGCAGTTGCCCCGCGCCGCGCGGGATTTTCTCGGGCGCATCGAGGACATCTGCAGCGTGCCGATCGACCTGATCTCAACCGGTCCCGAGCGCGACCAGACGATCGTCAGGCGTCACCCGTTTGAATAACAATGTTGAATTTTGAATGATGAATGTTGAATTGAGAGCGTTGAAAAACACTCAAAATTCAAAATTTAACATTCAACATTGAAAAGCTGGTGCCCAGGAAGGGATTCGAACCCCCACACCATTGCTGGCGCCAGGACCTGAACCTGGTGCGTCTACCAATTCCGCCACCTGGGCTTGCGAGGGCGGAATTCTAGCCGAACAACCTATTTTTATCAAATGAATCAACGCAAAAAACGCAGTTCTACCCCGCCGCGCAAGCGCGGCGGCGATCCTCACTACGAGCGCGAGGCCGGACGTTACGAGAACCCGGTGGCGAGCCGGGAATTCATCCTGGAAACGCTGACGGAGCGGGGCGTGCCCGTCACCGAGCAGGAGCTGGAGCGCCTGCTCGGCATCAAGCCGCAGGACCGCGAGGGCTTTACGCGGCGCCTGGCCGCCATGCAGCGCGACGGCGAGATCATCCGCAACCGCCGCGACGCGATCTGCGTGGCGGCGAAGCTCGACCTCGTGCGCGGGCGCGTGCAGGGGCATCCCGACGGCTTCGGCTTCCTCGTGCGCGACGAGGGCGGGCAGGACCTCTTCCTCGGCCCCAAGGAAATGCGCGGGGTCATGCACGGCGACCGCGTCATGGCGCGTATTTCCGGCACGGACCGCCGCGGCCGGCCCGAGGGCCAGATCGTGGAGGTGCTCGAGCGCGGCCACCAGCGTCTCGTAGGGCGGCTGCGCAGCGAGCACGGCATCCTGTTCGTCACGGCCGAGGACAAGCGCATCAGCCACGAATTCCTGGTGCCGCCCGACGCGGTGGGTGGCGCGAAGCCGGGCCAGGTGGTGACGGTGGAGATCGTCGCCCAGCCCGCCAAACACGCCCAGCCGGTCGCCCGGGTCGCCGAGGTGCTCGGCAACTACGCCGATCCCGGCATGGAAATCGAGATCGCGTTGAGAAAACACGTGCTGCCGCACGTGTTTTCTCATGAGGTCGAACGATTGTGCGGGAAAATTCCGGACGAGGTGACCACCGCGGACGGCGCCGGCAGGACCGACCTCACGCGGCTGCCGCTGGTGACCATCGACGGCGAGACGGCGAAGGATTTCGACGACGCTGTCTATTGCGAACCCTCCCTCGAGGGAGAATCTTCTCCCTCTCTTCCCTCCCTTGACAAGGGAGGGAGAGCACCTAGAGGGTCCCCCCCTTCGCTAGGGGGGGACGGCAGGGGGGGTTGGCGCCTGATCGTCGCCATCGCCGACGTCAGTCATT
>CAYSRR010000322.1:0-3267 GCA_964433375.1 uncultured Streptomycetaceae bacterium | reverse complement strand
CGCCGTGGAAAAAATCCGCATCCAGTTCACGCTGTTCTCCGCGTTCTATTCGCCGCTCATCTCGACGATGTCGGGCGGGTTCCTCGAGGCCGAGGGCCTCGACCCGGAATGGTCGGTGTCGCCGCCGGGCGTCTCGGCGCTGGCCGCCCTGAAGGACGGCTCCGCGCACATCGTGCAGTCGGCGCTGAGCCAGGGTTTCACGTCCCTCAACAAGGGCGAGACGCCCGAGGCGGTCCATTTCGCCCAGGTCAACGAGATGGACGGGTTCTTCCTCACCGCGCGCAACCCGGACCCCGCGTTCACGTGGAAGAAGCTCGAAGGCGCCGAAGTCGTCATGTTCGAGGGCGGCCAGCCGCTCGCCATGTTCAAGTACGCCTGCCACAAGGCGGGCATCGATTTCGCGAAGATCAGGCCGGTCTGCCCCGGCGGCGCGGCGCAGATCGACCGCGCCTTCCGCGACGGCCGCGGCCAGTACGTCCACCAGCAGGGCCCGTACCCGCAGCAGCTCCAGGCCGACGGCGTCGGTCACATCGTCGCGCAGGTCGGCCCGCTGATCGGACCGTGCGGCTTCTCCAGCCTGGCGGCGACGCGCGAGTGGCTCGCCACGGATATGGCGAAGGCCTTCATCCGCGCCTACCACAAGACCCGGACCTACATGCTCGCGACCCCGGCCGCCGCGATCGCCCGGGCGCAGAAGCCGTACTTTCCCGACATCGGCGAAGCCGTCCTCGCCGACTGCATCGCGACCTACCAGAAGCTCGGCTGCTGGACGCCGCACGTGGAAATCACGCGCGCGGCCTACGAGAAGACGCTGGATGTTTTCGAATACAACGGCCTGCTGAAGCAGCGCTACCGGTATGAGCAGGTGTGCGCGGAGCCGCCGGCTGCGTCGTGAGGCGTGAGTGGTGAATGGTGAGTGGTGAGTGGTGAGTCGAATTTGTTTTCAATAGGTTAGATCACCTATTAGCGAGGACGAAAATAGCGTGTATCTCTATTATCGTCATGAGGATGAATCGAAAATAGCGCGAAACGCCCGCGCTCGCATCAGTACGGGCTTCGGTCAATCCCAGCGGGAATCCGCACCTTAGACGCGCAGTTTTGACACCGAAAATGACCTTCTAAGCCGTGGGAACGGTGTTTTCTAGGCTTGAAAGTCTGTGAATCCAACCGCTTGGCGCGGTCCGACCCGAGAATGGGACAATTTCGACCATTGCGCCCCCCGTTTATCCCGTCTTCTTTCCGGTTTTTGCCTTTTCACGCCAAGGACCGTCGGGTTTCCACTCCATGTCGAAAGGCTGCCCGCTACGCACGGCCTCGAGTGGATGGAGAAGAAACTCCCGCAGCAGCGGCAGGAGCGACCGCGCGCCGGGCAGATCAGCGCTGATCCGGGCGCGGCGCGTGAAGGCCCGCAGGTGCGCCTCGCGCCCCTGGTAATCCCAGTAGGCATCCGTCAGCCCTTCCGGGACCGTTTCCGGGATGGGTGTCTTGCGGCACCCGAACGTCGCGCCGATGGCCCGTGCCAGCGTCGCTCCCTCGAACGAGAAGTTGACCGCAAGGTAGTGCAAATCGAAGTAGTCCTTGATTCGGCTGTTCGTAAGTCCCAGCACCACCAGCGCCTCCAGCTTTTCGGCGACCACGGTTGCCGGGTGATAGGCCAGAACGTTCGGCACGGGAAGATCGAGCAGGACGGGATAGCTCGTCGTTTCCGGTGCCGGCCAGGTGGCATCGGCGGTCCCGATGTCTATCTGCAGCCGCGTTCGCGTGTTGCCCAGCCGTCCTGTGAATCGCACCCTCACGCCGGCGTAATCGTCTTCCGCGCGGATATCCTCGACGGTGAGATCGCCGGTATCGAACTCGACGGCATCCTCGGGAGCGGGCGTCGCGCAGATCGCTCGAATATCAGCCGCAATGGCGTCCTTGTCCGGAGAAGCTCGCCTCAATAGGTCGAGGTCCAGCGTTGCGCGATAGGGGATATCCGCCCACACGCGGAACAGGAGCGCGCCCTTCAGAACGAATCGCGACCTGATCGAAGACCGGCCCAGACGATAGAGAAACCGTTCGAGCAGATAATTGGTCAGCGTGAGCTGGAATTCCTCGTGCACCTGCTGCGCCCGGTTGAGCAGCCGTTGCTGGAGCGAAGCCGCGAGATTCTTCGTCTTCGTCGCGATCACCGCACGGCCTCCAGGTACGGCTGCATGACACGGGCGACGCGGTTGAGGCGCGCGTAGCGCCACAGCTCGTCGGCCCCACCGCGATGACGGGCGAGGTAGTCGCGCAGCGCCTCCAGCGCGACGTCGAGCCCGATCTTGTTGCGGTACTTGAAGCAGTCCGCGACGGTGCGGGCGGGCGAAGTCATCCGGATTTCCCGCTCCCCGATCATCCGGCGTTCGACGCCCGTCTCCAGGGCGGGACCGGAAAACCTCACGACCTTCACCGGAAGACCGGTCAGCTTCGGCTTGCGCGCCTTGCGGTCTATGGCGATCCAGACCTCGTGCGGCGACTGGGTACCGATCTCGTGAAAGCGCAGCGCCGAGAGCAGGCAGATGACGGCCAACGGCACTCGCGCGACGACGGCGAGCATCGTGAAATGCTCGTCGGGCGCCCGTTCGGCGACGCGGTAAAGCCCGCGCGACACCTGCTCTAGCACGCCCTGCTCGGCGAGGGCTCGGATGCGCGGGCGGCTGTAGCCCTGACGTTCGAGCTCGTGGGTGCGCGTCAGGACGCCGGCTGGGACTGCCCGCGCTGCTTGCCGGGATCGGTGAGTGGGTTTTCTTGCCATCGGGGTACTTTACAAAACGTCGGCATATATTGTCAATAGCCTACTATTTGTTTCCACGGGATCTGCCCCCGACTCGCTCACAGGAAGAATTAGCGAACCGCGCCCGCTTAACCCTTTGAACGGATTACTTTCTCCGTAGGGTCTGACCCCGAGACGCCCCGACATCGGCGAAGCCGTGCTCGCCGACTGCATCGCCACCTATCAGAAGCTCGGCTGCTGGACGCCGCACGTGGAGATCACGCGCGCGGCCTACGAAAAGACGCTGGATGTTTTCGAATACAACGGCGCTGCTGAAGCAGCGCTACCGGTATGAGCAGGTGTGCGCGGAGCCGCCGGTTGTTGCGTGAGAGGCGTGATTCGTGATTCGATTCTTGATCGCGCCGTTGAGCAACCGCTGGGTCGCGTGGCGCTTCCCGGCACTACCGCTCCCCGGCTATTTTTTATTTCGAAGGGCCTTGATCATCTGCCAGGACGCCTGCCCCGGCAAG
>CAYSRR010000321.1:0-3270 GCA_964433375.1 uncultured Streptomycetaceae bacterium | reverse complement strand
TGAAGATATGGCCTTCCGGCGTCACCAGCATCGCGCCCGCCGGCAGGTGATTGCGCGCGTCCAGGGCAGCCGCCGGATCCGAGATCACGTAAACCTGGTGCAGCCAGTCCTCGACCACGGCCTGAAGGCGGGCGTCATCGCATGTCACGTAGCGGCGCAACGGCTCGCACCCGGCCAGCGGCGCGGCGGGGGCGGCCGCCGCATCCGTGGGAGCGAACACGGTGATCCTCCCCGGCGGCGGCTCGCTGTGCCAGTGCCCGGCCTGCTCCATCCGCTCGAGCGCGATCGCATTCAGCCGCTCGCGCAGGGCGGCTTCCAGCGCGTCCTCCCAGCCGGACTCGATGCGTATCTGCTGCCACAGGCGCTGGGCCTTGCCCAATCCCCGCGCCTCCAGCCAGTCCTTGGTCTGGGCGCCGCGGGCGAGCCGTTCCTGCAACTGCATCAGGGCCTGCAACCGGGCTTCCAGCCCGGCCAGCCGCTGCCCGGCGGATTCCTGTGTCGCGTCCCTGTCGCGCAGCGCCTGCTCGGCCTCCGGCAGCCGGTCCTCGTCGCCTTCCATGGCGGCGCGCGATTCCTGCAGGGTCCGCTCGAGGGCCGAGATGTCGTCGCGCAACTGCTGCAGGCGCGGCGCGTCGGCGGGTTGCAGCGCGCCGCGCTCTTCCTGCAGCCGCTGCGCGCGCTGCGCGAGTTGCTCCAGCGTCTGCCGGGCATGGGCGCGCTTCGTCTGCTCCACGCCCATGGCCTGCTCGGCGAGCCCGAGCGCGCGCTGCAATTCCTCGTGGCGGTTGCGGGTCGCCTTGAAAGCTTCCTCGGCCAGGGGCAGCTTGTCGTTCTCGACCCCGAGCGCCGCATCGCATCCCGTCACGCCCTCCACCGCGCCGGCCAGTTCCTGCTCCAGCGCGGCCAGGCTGGCCTGCGCCGCCGCCAGTTGCTCGCGCCCCCGCTCGTCCTGCGCGCGCAGCTCGGACAGCTCGCGCTCCACCCGCTGGCGGTTGTCGCGCAGGTGCGCGAGCTCCTGCTCCAGGCGCGCGGTCTCGGCGTTGGCCTCGTAGAAGGCGCCCTGCGCCGCATGCACGGCGTCGCTGCCCCGGTAATGCTGCGCCCGCAGGTCCTCGAGACGCTTTTCGGTGTCCCGCAGACGGGCGGTCTCGGCCTCGAGCTCCACCGTCAGCCGCTCGACCTCCCGGATGTGGCGGGCCCGATGCGCGGCCGCTTCCTGCTTTTTCAGCAGGGAAAGCAGGTTCTGCGCCGTGCGCAGGCGCCCCTGCAGTTCCTGGTAGCGGCCCGCGACCTCGGCCTGGGACTGGAGATGTTCGAGCTGCTTGTCGAGCTCCGTGCGCACGTCCTCCACGCGCAGCAGGTTCTCGCGCGTGTCCTTGAGCCTCAGCTCGGTTTCATGGCGGCGCGCGCGGTATTTCGACACGCCGGCGGCTTCCTCGAGGAACACCCGCAGTTCCTCGGGCTTGGCCTCGATCACGCGCGAGATCATGCCCTGCTCGATGATGGCGTAGGCGCGGCTGCCGAGGCCGGTGCCGAGGAAGATGTCGGCGACATCGCGCCGGCGCACGTGGGCGTTGTTGATGTAATACGAAGTCGACTCGCCGTCGCGGGCCAGCACGCGCTTCACCGAGATTTCGGCGTAGGTCGACCACTGCCCCCCGGCGCGGCCGAGGCTGTTGTCGAAGATGAGCTCGACGCTGGCGCGGTTCACCGGCTGGCGCTGGCCCGAGCCGTTGAACAGGATGTCCTGCATGGTGTCCCCGCGCAGGTGCTTGGCGGAGGTTTCGCCGAGCACCCAGCGCACGGCGTCGATGACGTTGGACTTGCCGCAGCCGTTGGGGCCGACGATGCCTACCAACTGTCCGGGGACGGGGATATGAACGGGATCTACGAAAGACTTGAAGCCTGCGAGATTGATCTGTTTGAGTCTCAATTTAGAAGTCTTGTTGTGGAGGTTATAATCGCAAGCGATCAGATGCCGCATTTTAGCGGATTTAGGCCGCCACGATAATGCCAAGCAGACCCCGCCGCCGGCTGGAGACGTTCGCCAATCCCCATCCCGCGCGCGATTACCGGATTCACATGGAAATACCGGAGTTTACCTGCCTGTGTCCGAAGACCGGGCAGCCGGACTTCGCGACGCTGGCGCTCGATTACGTGCCGGACCGGCGCTGCGTCGAGCTGAAAAGCCTCAAGCTCTACGTCTGGTCGTTCCGCGACGAGGGCGCTTTTCACGAGGACGTGACGAACCGGATACTGGGCGACCTGGCGCGCGCCCTGCGCCCGCGCTACATGCGGCTCACCGCGAAATTCAACGTCCGCGGCGGGATCTTCACCACCGTCGTCGCCGAGCACGCCAAGCGCGGCTGGAAACCGGCGCCGGCGGTGGACCTGGCGTCCCTGCCCGCTTCGTCCAGCACCCGCGGGTAGGGTCGCAAAGCCCTTTATAATTCCGTCCGTTAAGTTTTCGCGGCGCGCCCGCCGGCGCGACCGGCTCCCATCGTGAATCCCGACCTCGAACGGCTGCAGACCTATCCGTTCCAGAAGCTCAGCCTGCTGCTCGAAGGCGTGCGGCCCGACCCGTCGCTGAAGCCGATACCGCTCTATATCGGCGAGCCCAGGCACCCCACGCCGGAATTCATCAAGCGCGCGCTGGTGGATCATCTCGACGGGCTGGCGGGCTATCCCCTGACCGTCGGCACGATGGAATTGCGCCAGGCCATCGCGGGATGGCTGCAGCGCCGCTACCGCCTCGACGCTGTGGATGCCGCGACCGAAGTCCTCCCGGTGACCGGCAGCCGCGAGGCGCTGTTCGCCATCGCGCAGACGGTGGTCGACCCCACGCGCCCGGACCCGGCGGTGGTCTGTCCCAACCCGTTCTACCAGATCTACGAGGGAGCCGCGCTCCTCGCCGGCGCCACGCCGTACTACCTCAACAGCGTCCCGGCAAAGGGCTACGCATTCGATTACGACCAGCTGCCGGAAGCGGTCTGGCGCCGCGCGCAGCTGATCTATGTCTGCTCGCCCGGCAACCCGACGGGCTACGTGATGCCCCTCTCGGACTGGGAGCGCCTGTTCGAGCTGTCCGACCGCTACGGCATGGTGATCGCGTCCGACGAGTGCTATTCCGAGATCTATTTCGACGAAAACCGCCCCCCGCTCGGCGCCCTCGAGGCGGCCCAGCGTCTCGGCCGCAAGGGTTATCCCCGCCTGATCGTGTTCTCGAGCCTGTCCAAGCGCTCCAACGTGCCGGAGCGCATGCCCGGCACG
>CAYSRR010000320.1:2963-3273 GCA_964433375.1 uncultured Streptomycetaceae bacterium | reverse complement strand
GCCGCGCCGCGGGCGCGGTCGTGGTCGAAGTACGCCGCCAGTTCAAGGAGATCGCGGGCATCATGGAAGGCACGGCCAAGCCCGACTACTCGCGCGCGGTGGACATGCTGACGCGCGCGGCGATCAAGGAAATGATCGTGCCGTCGCTGCTGCCGGTGCTGGCGCCGGTGGCGGTCGCACTCATCGTCGGCGCGCTGATGGGCAAGGACGCGGGCATCCAGGCGCTCGGCGGCATGCTGATGGGCACCATCGTCACCGGCCTGTTCGTGGCGATCTCGATGTGCACCGGCGGCGGCGCGTGGGACAACGC
>CAYSRR010000320.1:0-2953 GCA_964433375.1 uncultured Streptomycetaceae bacterium | reverse complement strand
CTGAAATAGCCGCAAAGACGCCAAGGCGCGAAGACTTCGGTACGGATCAATACCATCAGTTGAAAAGTACCCTTTGCGTCTTTGCGCCTCTGCGGCTAATTTGGAATGAAGTATACGTTTGAAGACCGTCGGGTCGTCTGCAAGGGCGACTACTGGATCGCGCCGGACGCGATCGTGATCGGCTCGGTCATCATGGAGCCCAACGCGAGCGTCTGGTTCGGCTGCATCGTGCGCGCCGACAACGACACCGTCACGATCGGCGAGAACTCCCAACTGCAGGACGGCTGCGTGCTGCACGTGGACCCGGGTTTCCCGATCACCATCGGCGGGAACGTGAGCGTCGGTCACATGGCGATGCTGCACGGCTGCACCATCGGCGACGGCAGCCTGATCGGCATCAAGAGCGTGATTCTCAACGGCGCGAAGATCGGCCGCAACTGCCTGATCGGCGCCAATTCCCTGATCGCGGAAGGCAAGGAAATCCCCGACGGCTCGCTCGTCATGGGCTCGCCGGGCAAGGTCGTGCGCCAGTTGACCGAAGCCGAAATCCGGCGCGTCAACCAGACCGCGGATCACTATGTAGAGAAATACAAACGGTACAGGGAATCTTTCAAGCCCGACGGGGCTTGAAAGATTCCCTAAAAAAACTGATGAACAAATACGGCTTCCGGATCCGGACGCGCAGCGGCGGGCTGGTGGAAAACCTGCAGGTGCATGCGCGCGAGCAGGCCGAGGCCGAAGGCAAGATCAAGCAGATCTACCATCATTGCGAGATCCTGGAATGCCAGGAAATCACGCCGACGCTGAAGAAGGAAGGCCTCGACCTGGAAGACGTCATCGCGTTGATAAACAAACAAGGAAGCGGCGAGCCGTAGCGGGCGTCCAAGCGTATAGGTCGTGCACCGCCCAGGAAACTTTGGCGGCCCGTTGCGGCCCGCCGCTTCCTGTTATCACCGCATAAAGCCACCGGCCTGCAATTCGTCGAGCAGCGCCGCGTAATCCTGGGCGCCGCGGCTGCCGGGGGCGTGCTCGAACACGTCGCGGTTGCAGGCGGGACTCTCCGCGATGCTGACGTTCTCGGCAATGCGCGTTTCGCACACCTCCTCGCCGAAACGATTGCGCAACTGCCGGTCGATGTCCCACGACATCTTGCGGCGCCCGTCGAAGCGCGTCATCACGTAGCGCCGCTCGAGCCGCTTCTTCAGCACCTGCTCCAGCGCCTTCAGGGTGCGCTCCATCTGCATCGCGCCCTTGATGGCGAGATAATCCGACGAGATCGGGATCAGCACGCGGTCGGCCGCGAAGATGCCGTTCAGCGACAGCGTGCCGAGCATCGGGCAGGCGTCCATCAGGATCGGCCGGTCGGTATTCAGGTTTTCCTTGATGATGCCGGCGTTCAGGCGGTTCAGCACGTTGGGCCCCTTGCCGAACTGCGTGTCCACGCGAGACAGGTCAAGGTGGGAGGGAATGATCTTGAGGCCGCCCGCCGTGAACTTGATGAGGCCGGAAAGCGACGCACCCACGGAAAAATAGCCGTAGAGGCTGCGTTCCGGCGCCGCCACGGCGGCATTGCAGATGCCGGTCAGGTGCCCCTGCGGGTCGAGGTCCATCACCAGGGGGTCCACGCCGCGCCTTGCCAGCAGCGCGGCCAGATTGAGGGTGGTCGTGGTCTTGCCCACGCCTCCCTTTTGATTGAAGACCGCTATTTTAGCCACGACGATCCGCCCCCGAAACGGACCGTTAGATTAGTCCTCGAATCAGGATGCTGACAAGACCTTTTGTCACGGATGCTCAGGAATCACGTGAATACCCATGTTGATAAAGGCCAAAATACGGTCTCCGGGCTGATATGATTCCGGGATACCAGCCCTTCACAAAGCCATGGTCAAGATCCGTCCCGAGCAACCCGGTGATTACGCTGCAGTGCGGCAAGTGCTCGAAGCCGCCTTCCCGACTGCGGCCGAAGCCGATCTCGTGGAGCGCCTGCGCGCTGCCGGCAAGGCCGCCGTGTCGCTCGTCGCGCAGGAAGGAAACAGCATCATCGGCCACGTCCTCTTCAGCCCGGTGACGCTCGATCCGCCGGCCGCCGTCGTGGCGCTGGGTCTCGCGCCGCTGGCCGTCATGCCGGGACACGAGAAGCACGCCGTGGGACGGCGGCTGGTCCAGAACGGGCTGGCCGAGTGCCACGCGCAGGGCGCCTGCATGGTCGTGGTGCTCGGCGACCCGCCGTATTACGGTCGCTTCGGCTTCGAGCGCGCGAGCCGGCACGGCCTGCGCAATGAATTCGGCGTGGAAGAGGAATTCATGGTGTTCATGCTGGATGCGCGCGCGCATCCCCAGCCGGGCACGCTGGTGAAGTACTCATCCGAGTTTTCGGCCCTGCCGAAATCCAAGGATGAAGGATGAACGTGGAAGGATGACCTTGCGCCCTTTGAGCGCAAAAGCAGGCCCCGACCTTTCGTTACCTTCGGTCGGAAACTCGCGCTTCGCGAAGCTGGCTCCGCCCACCGCCGACCGGACGAAGTGAAAGGGAGGGGCCATACAGGTCTCGCTGCGTAGCACGCGAGGGATCATCCTTCCACGTTCATCCTTCATCCCTCATCCTTCGCGCGCCGCCCAGTCCCTGGCGCGCGTGACCGCCTTGCGCCAGCCGGCGAGCAGTTCCGCCGCCCGGCCCCGCTCCATTCCCGGCTCGAACACCCGGTCGACCTGCCATTGCGCGTCGAGCTCGCTGCCGCTCTTCCAGTAGCCGACACCCAGCCCCGCCAGGTAGGCCGCGCCCAGCGCGGTGGTCTCGGTGACCTTCGGCCGCACCACGCGCGCGCCGAGCAGGTCGGCCTGGAACTGCATCAGCATGTCGTTGCGCGCGGCGCCGCCGTCGACCCGCAATTCTTTCAGGTGGATGCCGGCGTCGCTTTCCATCGCGGCCAGCACGTCGGCGGTCTGGTAGGCG
>CAYSRR010000319.1:0-3306 GCA_964433375.1 uncultured Streptomycetaceae bacterium | reverse complement strand
GGAATTTCCCCAACGCCATGATCACCCGCAAGGCCGGCCCGGCGCTCGCCGCCGGCTGCACCATGGTGATCAAGCCCGCCAGCATGACGCCGTACTCGGCCCTCGCCCTGTGCGAGCTCGCCGAGCGTGCCGGCATACCCAAGGGCGTGATTTCCGTCGTCACCGGCGGCGCAGCCGCCATCGGCAAGGAGCTGACGACCAACCCGATCGTGCGCAAGCTCACCTTCACCGGCTCGACCGAGGTCGGCAAGAAGCTGATGGAGCAGTGCGCGGGCACCGTGAAGAAGGTGTCGCTCGAGCTGGGTGGCAACGCGCCGTTCATCGTGTTCGACGACGCCGACCTCGACGCCGCGGTGGAAGGCGCGATGGCGTCCAAGTTCCGCAACACCGGCCAGACCTGCGTCTGCGCCAACCGCATCTTCGTGCAGGAAGGCGTTTACGACAAATTCGCGGCGAAGCTGGGCGAAAAGGTCGCGGCGATGAAGGTCGGCAACGGCCTCGAGGCGGACGTCGTGCAGGGCCCGCTGATCGAGAAGAAGGCGGTGGAGAAGGTCGAGGAGCACATCGCCGACGCGCTGGAGAAAGGCGCGAAGGTCGTCACCGGCGGCAAGCGCCACGAAAAGGGCGGCCAGTTCTTCCAGCCGACCGTGCTCACCAACGTGACTACCGCGATGAAGATCACGCACGAAGAGACCTTCGGCCCGGTGGCGCCGCTCTATCGCTTCAAGGCCGAGGACGAGCTGCTCAAGCTCGCCAACGACACCGAGTACGGTTTGGCGGCGTATTTCTACAGCCGCGACATCGGCCGCGTCTGGCGCGTCGCCGAGGGCATCGAGGCCGGCATCATCGGCATCAACGTCGGCATCATCTCCACCGAGGTGGCGCCGTTCGGTGGCATGAAGGAATCCGGCATCGGCCGCGAGGGCTCCAAGTACGGCATGGAGGAATTCCTCGAGGTGAAATATCTTTGTATGGGCGGCATCGACAAGTAGCCGGTTCCCGCTAACGAAAACGCCGCCTGCGGGCGGCGTTTTCTTTTCAAGGCGTGAGTCGTGACCCCTACTCCATCCCTCCCCCTTGTGAAGGGGGAGGGCAAGGGAGGGGGTTGTGAGTCATGATTCGCCTGGATCTATTCCCTGCCCAACGTAAAAAAGAACGCCACCCTCGGGTGGCGTTTTTCATCTCAATCTGGTTTTGTTAATCCTGTGAACCCTGTTTATCGAGTTTTTCCTCCGCGTTCCTCCGCGTCCCCTGCGTTGAGAGGTTGTCTTTTACTTACGCAGCTTTGACAGCCAGTACTCCATCTGTCTGCCCGCGGCATCGCGCCCGCCGATCCCGAACGACAGCGCGACCGCGACCGCGACCGCGCCGAAGGTGAGCGCGAAGGCGAGGTTCACGATGTCGTCGGCGATGCCCATCGCGCGCAGGCCCATCGCGATGACCAGGCCGAGGATCGCTACGCGCGCGAGCCCCGCGAGCCCCTTCGCATTGTCGGTGCCGGTGCGCATGATCGCGGCGTGGGCGATGTTCGCGAGCCAGAAACCCACCAGCAGGATCAGCGCACCGAGCAGCACTTCGCCGCCGAAGGTGATGAACGTGGTCACGACGTCGCGTACCTGGCTGAACTGAAGCTGGTTGGCGGCTTCGACCGTGGCAAACAGCATGGCGAAGAACAGGATCACGGCGCCGACCAGCGACGAGAGCTGGAACTGGCCGCTGAACGCCTGTTCCAGGCCGAGCTTGCCGGGCAGGGAATCGAATCCCATGCCGCTCAACAGCCGGCTCACCAGGGCGGAGGCGAACTTGGCGACGTACCAGGTGACAACCAGGATGAGGCCGGCGGCGACGATGTGCGGTACCGCGTTGAGGATCCGGGCGAGCATCTCGGTTGCCGGTCGCGAGACCGCTTCGATGCGCAGTGCGTCGAGCGCGGCGATCAGCGTCGGGATGAAAATGAAGATGAATACCAGCGTGCCCGCGACGCGTGACAACTGCACCGACGTGTCGAGTCCGGCGCTGTGCCCGGCCTTGTCGGCGCCGGCTGCGGCCAGCAGGTTGGTGACCAGTCCCCGCATCACCTTCGCCACCAGCCAGCCGACGAAGCCGATCACGAAGGCGGCGAACAGGTTGGGCAGCATGTCGAGCACCTTGTTGATCATGACCTGCACCGGGGAGAGCAGCCCCTGCAGGTCATAGGCGCCGAGTATCGCCGGGATGAACATCAGGATCACCAGCCAGAACAGCACGTTGCCGACGTTCTTGCTCATCGGCTCCATCCCGGCTTCCTGCGCCAGCTTGTCGTCCCAGTTCGTCCGGGCGAGTACCCGCGCGGCGAGCGCGCGCAGCAGCGTCGCGAGCACCCACGCGATCAGGATCAGCAGGGTGCCGGCCAGCAGCCGCGGCAGGTAGCCGAAAATCTGGGTCACCAGCACCTGGAACGGATTCGAGATGAGATCGAGGTGCAGCGCGTTGAACATCCCCAGGAAAGTGACCAGCAGGACGACCCAGAACACGCCGATCGCGATGCCGCTTTCGACGTCGAGCGACTGGTCGGTGCTTTCCTTGATGCGCCGGTTGACGGACAGGAGCGACAGCAGGCGCCTGGTGCCGGCGCGCGCCCCGACGGCAATGATCCAGCCGACGACGAGGATGCCGATCGCGCCGAGGATGCTCGGGATGTGAGTGCCGAGCGTGGTTTGCAGCGAGTTGGTGAAGACCGAGTAGTCCATGGTGGCCCCTTTTTCAGACTTGGATATTCAATTGCGGCAGACCGGGTGCACCCTCCACTCCCTCCGGAGTGATGCCTTGGCAGGATAACAGCATGGGATGACGCTGCAACCTCATCCCGTCACGGAGAAACGGCCTGGAAAAGGGTGTCAGGAACCCTTTCCAGCCAAAATAAATTTTAAAGAATCATATGGTTGCGAACAGAAAAAGGGTTCCTGACACCCTTTTTTCGACTCACTTTTAGGAATTCGTCGCGCATCTGCGCGACGAATTCCTAGCCGATCAGGCCGGCCACGTGTTTGCCGAAGGCCTGCGTGCCGAGCTTGCCGCCCAGATCCGGCGTGCGGGTCTCGGGTTTCTGGAGCGCGGCGTCGATGGCGGCCTCGACGGCTTTTGCCGCCTGGTCGAACTCGAGGCGCTTGTGCCGGATGGAGAGCCAGTCGAACAGCATGGCCGAGGACAGCAGCAGGGAGACGGGGTTGGCCTTGTCCTGGCCGGCGATGTCGGGTGCCGAGCCGTGCTGAGCCTGCGCGCAGCAGGCGTCGTCGCCCGCCATGGTCGAGCCGGCGAGCCCGAGGC
>CAYSRR010000318.1:0-3306 GCA_964433375.1 uncultured Streptomycetaceae bacterium | reverse complement strand
CTGCAACTGCGCCGCGGCCACGACCATGCTGTCCCACCACGACAGGCGCCAGCGCTGCTCGATTTCCCGCGCGCGCGTGATCAGCATCAGATCCACCGGTTGCGGGCCCCATTCGAACAGCGTCGTTACTTCCTGCCAGGCATCCTCCGGAGGGGTTGGTGTTGCCAACTTCCTCGTGACGTTGACGTAAAACTCGGACAAGACTTGTACGCTCGTGCGTCCCATTCCCTCGCGCCAGAGATGCCCGAGCCATTGCTTGGCGCGCTCCTGCTTCACGGGCTCGCCGGGATCGCGAGCGTAGATCAGGACATTAGCGTCGACGAAGCACAGGGCGGTCATAAATCTCGTCTCTTGTTAGATAGCGCTGGGCGGGGCCCGTCAGTGTGAGCGGTTTTTGGGCGAGCCATGCCTTCATCGCTTTCCGGTAATCCCGTTCGTGCTTTTTCGCTTCACGCAAACGTCGCTGGGACTCACGCCAGTTTTGCGTCATCAATTGACTGACGAAGCGCGACAAGCTCAACTTGTTCTGCACCGCCTGCTCTCTGGCGCGAACAACGGTCTTCTCATCCAGGTGAAGTGTTATTTTCATCGTGGGGCGTAGCTTATTTCGCCAGTGCGTAGCGCATCCCGATCGTGCAGTTCGTCGCGCGTGGTACGGCGTTCGCCGGGTTGCCTGTGAATGACGAGATTGCTATTGAGATAGCGTTGCATGGCTTCCTGGTAAGCATTGGATTCCCGGATATCCTTGCGGACCACTTCGCCGATATAGCGCGACAGGCTCACATTGCGCTCGGCCGCGCGCACTCGCGCGCGATGCGCAGTGTCGTCGTCGAGGGTGATGGTGATGTTCTTCATGGAGTCAATAATACACTTATTCAGTGTAATTAATACAACCTATTGATATTATTGTTTATTTAGTGGTTCCTGACACCGTTTTAGTGGTATCATCGCGTCCTTTCCCGTGATGACTCCCTCCACCCTCACCCCCGCCGACGACGAGTCGCGGCGCTTTCCCTACTGGCGGCGCAACCGCGCGGTGTTTCCGTTCGCCAACCTGCTGTGCGGGCTCGGCTTCAACCTCACGTGGCCGTTCGTGCCGCTGATGGTGCGCGACCTCGGCGTGCGCGAGAACCTCGAGACCTGGGTCGGCTACATGCTGCTCGCGTTCTACCTCGTCAGCACCGCCGCGAGCCCGATCTGGGGCGGCATCGCCGACCACTACGGGCGCAAGCTGATGGTGCTGCGCGCGATGCTCGGCATGGGCGTCACCATGATGCTGGTGCCGTTCGCGCCGACGCCGCTGTGGTTCGCCGCCGCGCTGATGCTGTTCGCGATCTTCAACGGCTTCACGCCCGCGGGCGTGTCGCTGATCGTGGCGAACACGCCGCCCAAGCGCATCGGCAGCTCGGTGTCGCTGGCGCAGACCGGCGGGCAGGTCGGGCACGCGGTCGGGCCTATCGTCGGCGCCGCGCTGGCCGTCATGATCGACCGGCACCACGCGCTCTACTGGTTCAGCGCCGCCTTCATGCTGGCCGGCGGCTTCCTGGTGTTCTTCACCGTGCGCGAGGTGAAGCAGCTCGCGCCGGGGCCGTGGCGCCCGCGGCTGGTGGGCAGCCTCCGCGACCTGGTCAAGGTGCCGCGCATCGCGCCGCTGCTCCTGCTGGCGTTCCTGTTCTCGATCATGTGGCACGGCAGCATCGCCAACATCAGCCTGTTCATGCTGGAGCTGCTGGAAACGCATACCCCGGGGGCGGATGCGGCCACGGAGGCGTCGTGGATCGGCGCCGCGGCGACCGCCATGGCGCTGTCCATGATGGTCGGGCTGCCGCTGTGGGGGCGCGCGATCGACCGCATCGGGGCCGGGCGCGTGCTGGCGCTCGCCGCCGCGGCGAGCGTCGTCACGCACCTGCCGCTGCTGGTGCTGCAGACGCCGATGCAGTTGGTGCTGACGCGAGTGGCGTTCGGGCTGCTGGCGGCAGGCATGCAGACCGCGATCTTCCAGTTGCTGCGCATCCACGCGCCGGCGGGCACGGACGCGCGCGCCATTTCCTACGCGACCGCGGTCCAGTTCCTCGCGATGGGCATAGCGCCATTCACGGCCGGCCTCATCGGCCCCGCGTTCGGGCTGCGCGCCTACTTCGCCGTCACCATCGTGTGCATGCTCGGCGGGCTGGTGCTGTGGCTGCGCGCCGGGCGGCGAGCTAACTAAGGCGGAAGTCAGAAGTCAGAAGGCAGAAGGGTCGAATCACCATTCACCACTCACGAATCACGCCGTAAGTGACCACTCACTTCGTCAACGCGCTCCCCAAGTCGCCCTGGGTCACTTCCCCTATAAAGACGTAGCCGGTTTCCTCGACGCTGCCCGCGCCGGTGTAGACGCCGACCACCTCGAGCGGCTCGGTCTTGCTCAGGTTGAACATGAAGTGCTCGACGCCCCTGGGGATGTAGTGGACGTGGCCGCCGCGCACTTCGGCGCGGTCCGCGCCCGCGCCCGCCAGGCCGTGGCCGCGAACGACGTAGTAGAGCTCCTCGCAGTTCTCGTGCCGGTGCTTCTTGTGGACGGCGCCGGGCATGAACTTCGCCCAGAAGAGGGTGGTGGAACTGCCGTTGTGGCGGCCGATGGGCAGGCGGAAATCGGTGATGCTCCAGCCGTCCTTCTCGCTCATCCGTGCCGGCTTCACGTCGTCGATGTGGACGTGGATGCCGTCGCGGAATTTTTCCACCCGCGGCGTCGCCAGGTCGGCCGCGGTGACGCTGCCGCGGTGCTCGTAGCCGGTGTCGGCGACGCTGCCCGCGCCGACGTAGAAGCCGATGACGAGACCTTCCTCGTCCTTCGTCTCGTTGTGAAAGAAGTGCTCCGATCCCCTCGGCATCAGGCGGCAGTGGCCGGGCCGCACCTGCGCGCGCTCGCCGCCTTGCCCGACGACGCCGTGGCCCTTCAGGTAGACGGCGATCTCCTCGCAGTTGCGGTGCAGGTGCTTGGCGTGGGTCGAGCCGGGCCGGAAGATGGAATGGAAGAGGGTGGTGGAGCTGCCGTGCTTCCCCGAGATCGGCAGGCGGAACTCGGAGATGGCCCAGCCCTCGCCCTTTTTCATGTTCTCGGGCTGGACGTCGTCGACGTGGACCAGAGGGTACTGGAGGGGCATCGCTACAGTATAGTCGGAGGAGTTCCGGTTACAAGTTTCAAGTTACAAGGTACAAGATTCAAGGTGCACCTCGCTGTACCTTGCGTCTCGCGACGTGTACCTGCATCTTCTGTCACTCGACCCTCGACCCTCGACCCTCGACCCTCGACCCTCGACACCC
>CAYSRR010000317.1:0-3318 GCA_964433375.1 uncultured Streptomycetaceae bacterium | reverse complement strand
CCATTGTCGAGCTTCATTCAGCTGATGCATTCGAGGTCGAGTTTGTCGCTGCGTCTGGACGGACGCAAGCACTGATCACGCTTCATGCCGACGATGTTCGGAACGTTGACGATCATGACCTCGTTGCTGTTCGACCTCTCGAACGAGCAGCCAGCTAGCTTCCACCCCTACTGCTCGTGCGCGGCGAGGCCACTGCGCGCGAGAAAAGCCTCCACCAGCGCCGTCAGGCTTTCCTCCCCCGTTTCCGCGAATTCGTAGCGCGCGCGCACGACGCGCTTGTTGAGCGAGACCAGCGCTGCCAGGTCGATAGGCGTCGCGGAAACCACGACGTCGACCGGCGCGGCGTCTATCGTCCGCCGCAGCGCGTCGAGCTGGGCGCCGGTGTAGCCCAGCGCCGGCAGCACCGGGCCGAGGTGCGGGTATGCCGCGTATGCCGCCGCGTACTCCGGCGCGGCGAACGGGCGCGGATCGACGATCGAAACGCCCGGCACCCGCGCCGCGGCGACGTAGCCGGCGCCGTACGGCATGCCGCCGTGCGTCGTGGTCGGTCCGTCCTCGATCACCAGCACGCGCCGCCCCCGCACCGCGCCCTCGTCATCGAGCGTGACGGGCGAGGCCGCGTGGACAATGACGGCCCGCGGATTGACGTCCCGCGCCGACTTGACCACGCGCTGCACGTCCGTCGCCGCGGCCGCGTCGGTCTTGGCCACGACGACCACGTCGGCCATGCGCAGCACCGTCTCGCCCGGGTGGTGCGTCGTCTCGTTCCCGGGGCGCAGCGAATCGACGAGCACGATGTGGAGGTCCGGACGGATGAACGGAAAGTCGTTGTTGCCGCCGTCCCACAGGATGATGTCGGCGTCCGCTTCCGCAGCGGCAAGGACGCGCGCGTAGTCCACGCCGGCGTAGACCGCGTTGCCGGCGGCGAGATGCGGCTCGTACTCCTCGCGCTCCTCGATCGTGCACTCCGCGGCGTCGAGATCGGCGCGCGAGGCGAAGCGCTGCACCGCCTGCCGCACGAGGTCGCCGTAGGGCATGGGATGGCGGATCACTGCGGCGCGCAGGCCGCGGCCTCGTAGCAGGGCGGACAGCCAGCGCGCGGTCTGCGACTTGCCGCAGCCGGTGCGCACTGCCGACACTGCGATCACCAGCCGCGCGGCCTTCAGCATCGTGCGATCGGGCCCGAGCAGGATGAAATCGGCCCCGGCGGCGAGCGCGCGCGAGGCGCGGTGCATCACGTCGGCGTGCGCGATGTCGCTGTAGGCGAACACCACCTCGCCGACGCGACGTTCGCGGCACAGCGCCTCGAGCCGCTCCTCCTCGATAATCGGAATGCCTTCGGGGTAGAGTGCCCCCGCGAGCGCGGGCGGATAGCGCCGGCCCGCGATGCCGGCGATCTGCGCGGCGGTGAAGGCAACGACCTCGCGCGCCGCGTCGTCGCGGTAGACGACGTTGAAGTTGTGGAAATCGCGCCCCGCCGCGCCCATGATGATGACGCGTGTCCGCGCCGGATCAGAAGCCATTCCGCCTCCTTTCCAGGAAATCCGCTCAGAGCGGATCTCCTGACATTTTAATCAGCCGCAGAGACGCAGAGGCGCAAAGGAACCAATAATAAAAACCTAAACCACCAAGAACCAAATCATTGAACCAGCATTACGCCATGAATGGCAGTTCATATAAAGGTAGTTCATATATATTGTCCTTCTCTGCGCCTCTGCGTCTTTGCGGCTAATTAAGAATCAGACGAACAACAGCATCCCCACGAGGACGCCCGCCACCGAGCCGCCGAAAGTCGGCAGGCACCGCAGGAACAGTTCCCGGTTGCCGATGAAGAACAGCATGGCGAGCTTGACCGCGGCGTTCGATGCGAACGCGATGGCCACGGCGGCGGCGGCCACCGCCGCGTCCACCGTGCCGCTGTTCAGCAGGTTCAGGCTCGTGAGCGTGATCGCGTCCACGTCCACGACGCCGCTGGCGGCGGCGATCGCGTAGAGGCCGTGGCGGCCGGCGAGCTCCGACAGCCACGCCGAGGCGAACAGGATGACCGCGTAGAGCGCGCCGAAGCCCAGCGCGACGCGCAGGTTGGTCGGGTTGTCGAGTTCCGGCGTCTGCGTCTGCGACGCCGCCATCACGGCGCGCAGGCGCGGCACGAGCGGCGCCAGGCCGAGCACGAGGCCGCTCGCGAGCACCGGCAGCATGACGGGCAGCGCGCCGGGCGCCACCACGCCGGTCATGACCGCGAGACGCGCGAGCACGACGAGGTTGGAAATGCCGACGATGGTGCCGCCGATGGGGACCATCGCGGGATGGGCGGCGCCCTGGCGCGCGTAGACCAGCGTCGTCGCGGTGCTCGACACCAGCCCGCCGAAGATGCCGACCAGCGCCAGGCTCCTCCCCGACCCGATCAGGCGCAGCGCCAGGTAGCCCGCGAGGCTCACGCCCGCTACCAGCACCACCATCAGCCAGATGTGATGGGGATTCAGCACGCGGTAGCGGTCGAAACCCTCGTCCGGCAACAGCGGCAGGATGACGAACGACAGCACGGCGAACTGGAGGATGCTCGCCACATCCTCGCTCGACAGCCGCCTGGTCAAGCCGTGCAGCTCGGTCTTGAAGTGCAGCAGCGCGGTCGCGACGATGCCGATCGACACCGCCAGCTGGCTCTGGTCGTACCACACCATGACGCTCAGGCCGTAGCACAGCAGCACCGCGATCACCGTGGTCGTCCCCGAGTCCGACTCGGCCGGCTCGCTCTCGTGATGGTGGTAGGCGGAGATGATCATCAACCCGACCAGCGCCAGCCCGGCGCCGATGATCCAGTAGCTTCGCGTGGCGTCGGCGATCAGCGCCGACGCCGTCGCGAACAGCGCAACCAGGGCGAACGTGCGCAACCCCGCCTTGGCGCCCGGCGTGCGCTGGCGCTGCAGCCCCAGCAGCAGGCCGATCGCCAGGCTGGTCAGGAACTTGAAGGAGACGGCCAGTTCGTCGGAGGAGATGGAAAGTTCGGTCATGGCCGGCCCCATCAATCACCATAGCCGGAGCGCCGGCAGGCCGTCTTGATGCAGGTCAACCCGGTCATGCGGAGGACTCCAGACGCCATTCCTTTGATTTTAATCAAGGGGGCGCCGGGTGCCGCCGCCCATACTTTCAGGGTCTACAACCACCCGCGCGAGCCGCCCCGCCGCTCACCGCCCGCGATGCCCGAATCCACCCTGCCGTGCTGGACCCTGCGCGACCGGACCCTGCTGCCCGTGGTCCAGAGCGGCATGGGCATCGGGATCTCGGCGCACCGCCTGGCCGGCGCCGTCGCGTCGCTGG
>CAYSRR010000316.1:0-3333 GCA_964433375.1 uncultured Streptomycetaceae bacterium | reverse complement strand
CCGCCCCGGCGACGCTGGCGGCGAAGAGGGTCTTGTCCTTTTTGCTCCAGCCCGGCCCCTTGCGCATTTCGCCGACCAGCATGCGCGCTTCCGCCGCCGAGCCGCTGGCGTTGTCCGGCAGATCCTTGATCGCCTCGGTCATGCCGGTCTTGGCGGCGAGCTTGACCGTCGCTTCCAGGGAATTGAAGGCCTTGGACAGGCCGAGCGTGGCGGGCGTGGTTTCGACGACGGGGGCCTCGGCATCGGCGCGCCGTTCGCCGGGCAGCGTGCCGGCGAGGGCCTGTGCTGCTTCCGTGTCGAACTTCGGCTGCGGGATGGTGCCCGTCAGGTTGATTGCCTGCACGCTGTCCGCCACCTGCTTCGCGCTTTCGCGCAGGTCGCGGGCGAGCTCGCCGGCGTCCTGGTAGCGGTCCTCCGCCGTCTTGGCGAGCGCCTTGGCGACGATGAAGTCCAGCAGCGCCGGCACCGCCGGATTGACCGAGCTCGGCGGCGGCGGCACCACGTTGAGGATCTGGTACATGACCGAGGTCACGTCCTCGCCGGTGAACGCCGGCTTGCCGGTGAGCATCTCGTAGAGGATCACGCCGAGCGAGAAGATGTCCGAGCGCGGCTCGGCGCGCTTTCCGGCGACCTGCTCGGGCGACATGTAGCGCGGCGAACCGAGCACGACGCCGGTCTGCGTCTTCACCTCGGCCGAGCGCATGCGCGCGATGCCGAAGTCGGTGATCTTCGCCATCCCGCCGGACACGAGCATGATGTTGGCGGGCTTCACGTCGCGGTGCACGACGCCGTGCTGGTGCGCGTAGGCCAGTCCCTCGGCGACCTGGGCCGCGATCTCGACCGCGCGCGCGGGCGCGACCGGCGACCCGGTCTTCATCAGGGAGCGCAGCTCGACGCCGTCGAGGAACTCCATCGCCATGAAGGCGACGTTGCCGCTCCTGCCGATGTCGTAGACGGTGACGATGTTGGGGTGATTGAGGCCGCCGGCGGCCTTGGCTTCCTGGTTGAAGCGGGCCTCGTACTCCGCCATCTCCTGCGGGTCGCTCGACATGATGACGGTCTTGATCGCGACCGTGCGGGAAAGCAGGGGGTCGTTCGCGCGGTAGACGACGCCCATCGCGCCCTTGCCGAGCTCGGCGACGATCTCGTAGCGGCCGAGGGTGCGGGTTTCCATGGCTAAGAACCCCAGGCAACCGCAGATAAACGCAGATTAACGCGGATGAAATTTCCTCTTGATTCCATTCTGGGAAATGAACTATCCGTGTTCATCTGTGTTCATCTGCGGTTCCACTACTAACTACCGGCGGCCCTTCACGCTGCGGAACACCGGACCCCAGATCGGGTGGCCGGCCTCGTTCGCCGCGAGCTCGAAGGAGGGATCGATCTTCAGTGCCTCGCGGAACTCGTCCCGGCAACGCCCGTCGCGGCCGGAAATGCAGTGGATGAAAGCGAGATACTTGTGCGCCCGGACCTGGTCGGACTGGCCGAGTCCCTGGTCGAGGCTGGCCTGGAGCAGGCGCGAGGCCTCGGCGTAGTTGCCGTTCTCGTACTGCCGGATTCCGCTCTGCAGGGTCTGCGCGCCCTTGACGCCGCCGCCCTGGAAGAGGCCGCTGATGCCTTTCTGGATTTCCTTGACGGGCGCGGTCTCGCAGCCGGCCAGGATCGTTGCGAGCGACGCCACCAGCGCCAGTTGCAGGATTCTCATGGTTATCCCCCCGGATTACCGGAACCGATGCCTAATTCTAATCCGGCTGCCGGGTTTCGCCTCGATGACTTCCACGTAGGGCTGGAAATCGGCGTTGCGGATCTCGATCTTACGCTGGCCCGGCTGGACCTCGATGTCGCGCAGCGGCGGGGTGACGCCGATGAGCCTGCCATCGACATAGACCTCGCCCCAGGGCAGCACCGTCAAGCTGACGGTCGCCGGTCCCGATGGCGCGGGCGCCGGTTTATTCTGGGAGGCGGCCTTTGCGGGTGTGGTTGGCCTGGCTGCTTCCCTGACGGGCGCTGGCGCGGCGGCGACCTGCTTCGGCGGCGAGGGCGCCGCCACCGGTTCGTCCGCCGGCTGGCGGTTCAGGCGTATCGTCACGGCGACAGCGAGGATGGCGACGACAGCAAGCGCGGTGCCGAGCCGCGGCTTGCGCCGCAGGTTGTCCGTGACGAAGGAGGCGGACTGCGACAGCGTGTCGAGCACGGCGAAACCGCCCTTGCCGGCTTCCGCCTGCTTTCTGCGGGGGGCCTCGGCGACGACGCGATGCAGGGTCGCCTCGCTCGCCTGCACGGCGTAGACCTCGTGCTCGCGCACGTGCTTGTCGGTGCGGGCGCCTTCGTAGTGGAACAGCCTGACGTACTCCTCGGACATGCACGACACGACTTCGTAGTAGGAGCGCGACACCAGCACCTGGCCGGGCTCGGCGAAGCTCATCACGCGCTGCGCGACGTTGATGCCGTCGCCGATGATGTTTGGCTGGCCGTTGATGTCCTTTACCAGCTTCACCGGGCCGAGATTGATGCCGATGCGCATCGGCAACTCCGGGCCGTTCGACCGCGACGCGTGGATCGCGTCGCGCATCGTCAGGCACGCGAACAGCGCGTCCTCGGGGTCGCCGAGGAAGGACAGCGCCGCGCCGTCGCCGGTGTCGAGGATGATGCGGTCGTTCACCGCGACGTTCGCCAGCGCCTCGGTGAGGAGGGTGTTGAGCCGCTCCTTCAGCTGGATCTGCTCCGACACCGGCTTTTTCGAATAGCCGACGATGTCGATGAACACGACGCTGCAGATGAAGGTGCGGTTGCTCGCTTGCATGGCTTAGAAGCGCAATTTAACCGCAGATAAACGCAGATAAACGCCGATTATCCTGAACGCAAAGGCGCTTGATGGATTCCGGATCATATCGGCGTTCATCGGCGTTCATCGGCGGCTGCAAGTCATTTCACGCGCATGCCGGGCTCTGCGCCGGCATCGGGGCTGAGGATGAAAATGCCGGGGCCGTCGCCGGAGGCGGCGAGAACCATGCCCTCGGAGACGCCGCACTTCATCTTGCGCGAGGCGAGGTTGGCGACCACCACCGTCAGACGGCCCTTGAGTTTCTCCGGATCGTAGGCCGATTTGATGCCGGCGAACACCGTTCTCGTCGTGCCGCCCAGGTCGAGCGTGAGCTTCAGCAGCTTGTCGGCGCCTTCGACGTGCTCGGCCATCACTATCCTGGCGATCCGCAAATCAATCTTTGAGAAGTCATCAATTGTGATTTGCGGAGCGCCACTGACTTTCCCCTCTCCCTCCGGGAGAGGGGCCGGGGGTGAGGGAGATTTTTCCATGTTTATCCGCGCATCAGC
>CAYSRR010000315.1:0-3344 GCA_964433375.1 uncultured Streptomycetaceae bacterium | reverse complement strand
GCCGCGGCGAGTACCTCGGCGGCACGGTGCAGGTCATTCCGCACATCACGGACGAGATCAAGCGCAGCATCAAGCTCGGCGCCGGCGATGCCGACGTGTGCATGGTGGAGATCGGCGGCACCGTGGGCGACATCGAGTCGCTGCCGTTCCTGGAGGCGATCCGGCAGATGGGCATCGAGCTCGGGCGCGACAACTGCTGCTACATCCACCTGACGCTGGTGCCGTACGTCGCGGCGGCGGGGGAGATCAAGACCAAGCCCACCCAGCACTCGGTCAAGGAGCTGCGCGAGATCGGCATCCAGCCCGACGTGCTGCTGTGCCGCGCCGACCGCCCCTTGCCGGAGGACGAGCGCAGGAAGATCGCGCTGTTCACCAACGTCGCCGTGGAAGCGGTCATCTCGGCGGTCGACGTCGACAGCATCTACAAGATCCCGGGCGAGCTGCACGCGCAGAACCTGGACGATATCGTCTGCCGCAAGCTCGGACTGGTGCCGCGTCCCGCCAATCTTTCGGCCTGGGAGAAGCTGGTCTACGCGCTGGAGCACCCGCAACGCACGGTCAATATCGCGCTGGTCGGCAAGTACGTCGACCTCACCGAGTCGTACAAGTCCCTGTCCGAGGCCCTGATCCACGCCGGCATCCACACCGGCGCCCGCATCAAGATTCATTACATGGATTCCGAGAACATCGAGAAAAACGGCACCGGCTGCCTCGGGACCATGGACGCCATCCTGGTTCCCGGGGGGTTCGGCAAGCGCGGCGTCGAGGGCAAGATCAAGGCGATCCGCTATGCGCGCGAGAACGGCATTCCTTATCTCGGCATCTGCCTCGGCATGCAGCTCGCGGTCATCGAGTACGCCCGCAACGTGGCCGGGCTGGTCGGCGCCCACAGCACCGAGTTCGACCCCGATACGCCGCATCCCGTGATCGCGCTCATTACCGAGTGGCAGGACCAGGATGGCCGCGTCGAGCACCGCGATGCCGAATCCGACCTGGGCGGGACCATGCGCCTGGGCAGCCAGGAATGCGCGCTCGAGCCCGATTCCGCGGTACGCCGCATCTATGGCCAGGAACGCATCATGGAGCGCCACCGCCACCGCTACGAAGTCAACAACCACTACCTACCGCGGATCAAGACGGCCGGGCTCAGAGTCAGCGGGGTGTCGGCCAAGGACGGCCTGTGCGAAATGGTCGAGCTGCCCGGCCACCCGTGGTTCATCGGCTGCCAGTTCCACCCCGAGTTCACGTCCACACCGCATCAGGGACATCCGTTGTTCAAGGCGTTCGTGCAAGCCGCTCTCGCCCAGGCCAGGCCGGATCAGTCCGGCGTGACGGGAGACGCGGGGCGCCTCAAGAACATCGCCTGAGCGCCCCCTCATGGCTACCCGCCCGCGACGATCGCAACCGGCGCCGGCGCCGCGGCGCGACGCCCGGCCCGGCGGCGATGTCATGGCGCTGTGCGGGTTCAAGGCCGGCCTGACACAACCGCTGTTTCTCATTGCCGGCCCCTGCGTGGTTGAATCGAGAGACCTCGCGCTCGATACCGCCGGCGAGCTGAAGGAAATCTGCGCCCGGGTGGGCATCCCCTTCATCTACAAATCGTCCTACGACAAGGCCAATAGGACATCCATAAAGTCCTTTCGCGGCATGGGGATGGATAAAGGACTTCAGATACTGGATGAAGTCAGGAAGAAGATCCGGGTGCCGGTGCTGACCGATGTCCACGCGATCGACGAAATCGCGGATGTGGCAGCCGCGGTGGACGTGCTGCAGACCCCGGCTTTCCTGTGCCGGCAGACGGATTTCATCTGCGCCGTGGCGGCAACCGGCAAGCCGGTCAACATCAAGAAAGGCCAGTTTCTTGCCCCCGGCGACATGAAGAACGTCGTGGAAAAGGCCAGGTCGGCGAGCGGCAAGAACAACATCCTGGTGTGCGAGCGGGGCGTCTCGTTCGGCTACAACAACCTCGTGTCCGACATGCGCTCGCTCATGATCATGCGCGACACCGGCTGCCCCGTGGTATTCGACGCGACGCACTCGGTCCAACTGCCCGGCGGGCAGGGAGGGTCCAGCGGCGGCCAGCGCGAATTCGTGCCGGTGCTCGCCCGCGCCGCGGTGGCAAGCGGCATCGCCGGCCTGTTCATGGAAACGCATCCCCATCCCGAGAAAGCGCTGTCCGACGGGCCCAATGCCTGGCCATTGCCGCTGATGAAAACGCTGCTCGAGACGCTGAAAGCGCTCGACGCCATGGTCAAGGAGCACGGCTTTGCCGAGGACAGACTCTAGACACCCACTACCGGCCAGACAGGAACAACCATGAGCGCGATCGTAGACGTCATAGCGAGGGAAATACTGGATTCGCGTGGCAATCCCACCGTCGAAGCCGATGTGCTGCTGGAGTCGGGCGTGCTGGGGCGCGCCGCGGCGCCCTCGGGCGCCTCCACCGGCAGCCGCGAGGCCATCGAATTGCGCGACGGCGACTCGGCGCGTTACGGCGGCAAGGGCGTGCTCAAGGCGGTGGAGAGCATCAATACCGAGATCTGCGAGGCCGTGATCGGCGTGGACGCGACCGAGCAGAGCTTCGTCGACAAGACGCTGATCGACCTCGACGGCACCGAGAACAAGTCGCGCCTTGGCGCCAACGCCATCCTCGCCGTCTCGCTCGCGGTGGCCAAGGCGGCGGCCGAGGAGTCGGGATTGCCTCTGCACCGCTACCTGGGCGGGGCGGGCGCGTTGTCGATGCCGGTGCCGATGATGAACGTGATCAATGGCGGCGCGCACGCCGACAACGGGCTGGAAATGCAGGAGTTCATGGTGGTTCCCGTGGGCTTTTCCTCGTTCCGCGAGGCGTTGCGCTGCGGGGCGGAAGTCTTTCACGCGCTGAAGAAGCTGCTGACTGACCGCGGCCTTTCCACCGCGGTGGGCGACGAGGGCGGATTCGCGCCGCGCCTGCCCAAGCACGAGGCGGCGATCAAGACCATCCTCGAGGCGATCGAGGCCGCCGGCTACCAGCCGGGCGAGCAGGTGGCGCTCGCGCTCGACTGCGCCAGCTCCGCGTTTTTCGAGGATGGCGAGTACACGCTGGCGGCGGAAGGGCTGTCCATGACCGCCGAGCAGTTCGTCGACTATCTCAGTGCGCTGGTCGACAAGTACCCGATCATCAGCATCGAGGACGGGATGGCCGAGGACGACTGGGACGGCTGGAAGCTGCTGACCAAACGCCTGGGCAGGAAAGTGCAGCTGGTGGGCGACGACCTGTTCGTGACCAACACGCGCTACCTCAGGCAGGGCATCGACAAGGGCGTCGCCAATTCGATCCTGATCAAGGTCAACCAGATCGGGAC
>CAYSRR010000314.1:0-3361 GCA_964433375.1 uncultured Streptomycetaceae bacterium | reverse complement strand
CAGATGGGAAAAATCTCGCGCTTCGGCCTGATGGAATTGTCGCGCCAGCGGCTGCGCCCCTCGCTCGGCGAGACCGCGCACAGCCCCTGCCCCCGCTGCCACGGCACCGGCCACATCCGCGGCACCGAATCCACCGCGCTGCACATCCTGCGCATCATCCAGGAAGAGGCGATGAAGGAGAACACCGGCGCGATCAATGCCCAGGTGCCGGTCGATGTCGCGACCTTCCTGTTAAACGAAAAGCGCGTCGACCTCCAGCTGATCGAGACGCGCCACCGGGTCACGGTCATGCTGATACCCAACGTGCACCTGGAGACGCCGAACTACACCGTGACGCGCATGCGCCACGACGATCTCAACAAGACCGAGCCGCTGGCCCCCAGCTACAACCTGGTGGACGCGCCCGCCGAAGACGAAACCAGGAAGAGCCCGACCGGCAAATCCGACGCGCCTCCGCCGCGCCCGGAAGCCGCGGTCAGGGGAATCACGCCGCAACAACCCGCCCCGGTCCCGGTCGCCCGGGAAGAACGGCCGGCGCAAGCGCAACAAGCTGCCGCACCCGCGCCGGCCGAAGAAGCCTCGATCATCGGCAAGATTTTCGGCTTCTTCCGGCGCAAGCCCGAAGACGCCCGGCCCGAGAGCGTGGTGCCGCAATCCGCGCCGGAACGCGACACGCGGCGCGGAAGACATGAGCGCAATGACCGCGATGGCCGCCGCAACCGCGATCAGGATCGCGGCCAGCAGCATGGCGGCCAGCGCCACCGGCAGGACCAGGACAGGCAGCGCGAGGGCGGCCGCAACCGCCATGACCAGCAACGGCAGGAACGGCACGGTGAGCGGCGGCCGGACGGCCGCCGCTCCGACCAGAACCAGGGGCAGCGGCCGCAGCAGCCATCACAGCCGCAACACCAGCGCAGCCCCTCGCAGCCCGATGCTGCAAAGCCAGCACAGGATCCACAGCAACCTCGCGAACAGGGCGAACAGCGCGAAGGCCGCGGCAGAAGGCGCCGCCGTGGCGGACGCGATCGTCACGAGCAGCGCCAGGGCGAGAGCGGCGGCAACCAGCAAAACCAGCAAGGCCGCGGGCAGCAGCCGCAACGCGAACCTCGCCAAGAGCAGCCCCGGGCTGAAGCGGAAAGCCACGTCCCTGCAGCGGAATCAGTCGTTGCCCAGGCGGCTCCCGTCGCCACGGTTGCGGCAACTGCAGTTGAAGTAGTGACCAGCGCGCCCTATCAGATTCCGGCCGCCGCGCCGTCCTACGAGACGGAGCAAGTGCGGGAATTCCAGCCGCGCGAAGAGCCACGCGAAGAAATGGTAGTGCCGCAGCCTGCCCCTGCTCCGGCTCCTTCCCCTTCCGCCGGCTACGCTCCGGCCGCGCCGCTGCGCATCGAAATGCCGCCTGATCTGCAGCAGGTCGAATCCGACCCCGAGAAGGTGCAGGCTTTTGCCCACGAACCCGCCCGGGAACCGGCAGCGCCGCGCCCGCGGCGGGTGCGGCCGGCCCCGGCGCCGGTCATCGAGGAACCTTTGGTGCAGATCGAAACCGACCGGGCGGCAGTCCAGGCCGACGACAGCGGAGAGAAAACGCCCGCCTGAAAATTCGCCGGCGACGCCGGCGAATTTCTTACCGCTTCAGCATCTCCCGGAGATGGCGGAGCAGGTCCTGCGACGCCTGCTCCACCAGGTCCAGCACGTGCTCGAACCCCTGCGCGCCGCCGTAATACGGATCGGGCACTTCGCGCCGCGCCGGGTTTCCGGA
The DNA here is from genome assembly GCA_964433375.1 of uncultured Streptomycetaceae bacterium. GTDB lineage: Bacteria > Pseudomonadota > Gammaproteobacteria > Burkholderiales > SG8-41 > SG8-41. The sequence goes on along the minus strand of CAYSRR010000314.1, from coordinate 1,602 downwards.
GAACTCCAGAAAGAGCCTCAGCTTGTGCGCCTGCGGCGGCGGACACAGGCGTTCGAGTAATCGCAGGTTCGCTTCATCCATTGCCAGGACATAGTCGAACTCCTCGAAATCGCGCCGGCTCACCTGGCGGCCGCGCAGCGAGGCCAGGTCGTAGCCGCGCTTCGCCGCGGCGCGCTGGCTGCGGAGGTCGGGCGGCTCGTCGATGTGATAGTCGTGCGTGCCTGCCGAATCACTGAAGATATGTTCTTCCAGCCCCGCCTGTGAGACGAAATGCTTGAAGACCCCTTCCGCCGTCGGCGAGCGGCAGATGTTGCCCATGCAGATGAATAGCACTCTAACGGGTTTCTTATTCATCGTGGCCGGTTATTGCTTTGTGCCGGGTACTCCGTAGGACTCGCGAAGCGCCTGCCGGACCATGTCCTGGAGCTCTCTGTAGCCGAGCTTTTCCAGAAGCTTCCCGTTAACAAAAAACGTCGGTGTCCGATCGATATCAAAAGCCACGGCATCTTTTATGTCCTGCTCGATCAGATTCGCAAGCTCTGGGGCCGCCATATCCACCTTCAACTTCTCCATTTGCAAGCCGACAGGCCCCACGACCTTCAGGGCGAGATCCAGTCGCGCGGTATGGTGAATGGCCCATCGCGACTGATTGAAGATCAGGGCATCCAGTGTTTCGACGTACTTGCCTTGGCGCCGGGCAGCTTCGAGCAGCCTCACGATCTGGTCAGCACCTTTGTGAAAAGGCAAATAGCGAATCTTGAGGCGCACGCGACCCCGATATTCCTCCAGGAGTTTCTTCACAAGCGGATAAAGGGCCGCGCACCCCTCGCAGGCCGGGTCGAAGAACTCGACGATCTCCACCTTTGCGCCAGAGTCACCCAATGATGGCGAATGGAAGCGAACGAGCGCCGCCTTGTCGGCACGGGGCGCCTGGGCTGCAGCAGGAAGGACAAGCGCGGAGAGCAACGCCCAGGCAACGATCAGCGTGCATTTGTTCATGGCAGTTGACTCCAATGGGAATGACCGACGCGAGTCAGCACCGTGCGTTCGCCTAGCTCACGCCACTTCGAGAAACAGCTTGTTCTTGAGGGCCTTCAACTGGTCACGCAGTTGCGCCGCGCGCTCGAATTCGAGGTTGCGGGCGGCGTCGAGCATCTCCTTCTCCAGGCGCTTTACCGCCTGCGTGAGCGCCTTCTCGTCCATCGCATCAAAGCGCTCGCGGGCCTGCGCCGCCTTCAGCCGGGTGCGCGATTCCTCGTGGTCGTAGACGCCCTCGATGATGTCCTTGATGCGCTTGGTGACGCCCTTGGGCGTGATGCCGTGCGTCTTGTTGTGGGCCACCTGCTTCGCGCGGCGGCGATCGGTCTCGCCGATGGCGCGGCTCATGGAATCCGTGACGCGGTCGGCGTACAGTATGGCTTTGCCATTGATATGGCGTGCCGCGCGGCCGATGGTCTGGATCAGCGAGCGCTCGGAGCGCAGGAAGCCCTCCTTGTCGGCGTCGAGGATCGCCACCAGGGACACTTCCGGCAGGTCCAGGCCCTCCCGCAGCAGGTTGATGCCGACCAGCACGTCGAACTGGCCGAGCCTCAGGTCGCGGAT
>CAYSRR010000313.1:0-3395 GCA_964433375.1 uncultured Streptomycetaceae bacterium | reverse complement strand
GGCCTGCATGGCGATACCGCCACGATTGCCGCCACCGCCAACGCATTCAGAGTGTTCTACCGCAAGGTGCCGACCGGGACCTCCTACACGCTCGACCACAGCGCCAACAGTTACGTGTATGACCGCGACGGGCGCCTGCGCCTGGTGGTGGCGCACGAACTGCCGGCCGAATCGCTGGCGGCCGATCTGCGCACCTTGCTCGATGTTTCACCCCGTTGATGATCAGGAGAAAACCATGAAAAAACTGCTGTCCGTATCCCTGCTGACTTGCATGCTGAGCGTGCCCGCACTGGCGCAAGTGGACCTTCAAGTGGACGCGCCCTGGGTACGCGCCACGGTGCCGCAGCAACGCAGCACCGGCATGTTTGCCCGCCTGACCTCGCCGGTCTACCCCGGCGAGACGATCCGCACCGAGATGTGGCGCGACGGCAACGTGGTTTCGTTCCGCGCTACCGTGCCGGCGCGAGGAGTGACGGTATTGAACAACGGCCGTGCCGAAATTACCGCGTAAACAACAACCGCCCACCGCAGAGGACGCGGAGGACGCAGGGATAAACTGGAATTCATTACTGATGCGCGATACTGACTATCAGGCTGGGCACAATATGTGTTTTCGTGATTGATATGAGCTGATTATTTATTCTCCTCAGCGTCCGCCGCGTCCTCTGCGGTGAGAGTTTGAGGCTTTCTGGGAGGCAGCGTGACTCAAGGCACGATGATGGCAGGCAAGGTAGCGGTGGTGACGGGCGCCGGGCGCGGCATCGGCGCGGCGATCGCAAGAGCGATGGCGGCGGAAGGCGCGAAGGTCGTGGTCAACGACATCGGCGTGTCGCTGACCGGCGAAGGCGGCGACAAGTCACCCGCCGAGGAAGTCGTCGCGGAGATCAAGAAGGCCGGAGGCGAAGCCGTCACCAACGGCGACAGCGTCGCCGAGTTCGCCTCGGCGGCGAAAATCATCCAGTGCGCCGTGGACACCTTCGGTCGCATCGACTGCGTGGTCAACAACGCCGGCATCCTGCGCGACGTGATCTTCCACAAGATGACCGAGGACGACTGGGACTCGGTGGTGAAGGTCATGCTGAAAGGCGCCTTCAACATGTGCCGCCACGCCGCCGACCACTACCGCAAGCAGGAGTCCGGTAGCTTCGTCCACATGACCTCGACCTCGGGCCTGATCGGCGCCATGGGCCAGGTCAACTACGGCGCGGCCAAGCTCGGCATCGTCGGCCTGTCGAAGAACATCGCGGTCGACATGCAGCGCTTCAACGTGCGCTCCAACTGCATCGCGCCGGTCGCATGGACGCGCATGACCGCCTCGATTCCGCCCAAGGACCCAGCGGCGGCCAGGCGCGTGGAGCAGCGCAAGCAGGTCACGCCCGAGCACAACGCGCCGCTCGCCGTGTTTCTGGCGAGCGACGCGGCGAAGGACGTCACCGGCCAGGTGTTCTCGACGCGCAAAAACGAGATCTTCCTCATGAGCCAGTCGCGCCCGCTGCGCGGCATCCACCGCGCCGAGGGCTGGACCCCGGGCACTTGCGCCGAGCACATGCTGCCGGCGCTGAGGAGCTGGTTCTTCCCGCTCGACCGCACGGCGGACGTGTTTCCCTGGGACTCGATTTAATTCAGCCACAGAGAACACAGAGAACACAGAGAAACGGCGCAATCAAAGACGAGTGACGGCATGCAGAATCGATATGCAGGAGACATAGGTGACTTTGGGAAATTCGGCCTTCTACGCCATATCGTGAACGCTAGCCAGCTAAGGCTAGGTATTAACTGGTATCTGCTTCCTGATGAAAAGCACAACGAGGATGGAAGATACATCCGTTATCTGTGTGATCCTGCATTTGAGCAGTGCGATCAGGAACTGTACGGAAAATTCAGGCGCATTGTTGAAGACAAGAGATCTATATGTTCTCTGGAAAAACCTGCCCTATTTAAAGTACGCCCCGTGTTCTTTTCAAAAACCGTAGATTCCTTTCATTTATATCCTGCACAAACGCTCCAAGACAGGCAAAGACGCTTGGAATTAAGAAGGGAATGGAAAGATGAAGCCGTTTCCAAGCTTTCTACCGCAGATGTAATATTTCTAGACCCTGATAATGGGTTGCAGGTGCAATCCTGCAGTTCGTTAAGCCATAAAAACTCCGGGAAGTACTCATACTTTGAAGAAATCCGGGAGTTTCATAAAAGCAAGAAGTTGACGATTATTTACCACCATCTGAATAGGCATCGAAAACACGGAACGCATTCAATACAAGTACAACAACGCGCTCGCGAGCTTAAAGAAAAAATTAACCCGGCGCACAAGGTTTTCGGTGTCAGATTTCGACCGTTTTCTCCACGCGCCTTTTTCCTGATTTCTGCACCTTCTATCGAATCTTATGTCACAGATCGTTTAAATTCTTTCGTTAGGAGTGGTTGGCGTGAGTATTGGGATAACTTCCATTCAGAATAGTCCTCATATGTGAAAGCTTTTCTCTGTGATCTCTGTGTTCTCTGTGGCTAATAGGTTTTGACTATGAACGTTCGATACGAGAAGAAAGACGGAATCGCGGTGCTGACGCTGGATCGGCCAGAGCGGCTGAACGCGATGGCCGACCCGATGTGGGACGCGCTCCACGGCCACCTCGGCACGATCGCCGCGGACGACGGGGTGCGCGCCGTGATCCTGACCGGCGCCGGGCGCGCGTTCTGCTCCGGCGGTGACGTCACCGGCATGGCCAAGTCCGACATCGTGTCCGGGCGCGCGCGCTCGCAGCGCCGCCACCGCACCGTGCACGCCCTCTACACCCTCGAGAAGCCCGTGATCGCGGCCGTGCGCGGGCCGGTCTACGGCATCGGGAACGCGCTCGCGCTCGCCTGCGACCTCGTCGTCGCCTCGGATACCGCGAAATTCTCGATGGCGTTCAAGAAGGTCGGCGTCGTTCCCGACGGCGGCGCCATCTTCTTCCTGACCCAGTACCTGGGCATCGCCCGCGCCAAGGACCTCGTCTACACCGCGCGCGCCGTGCCGGCGGAAGAAGCCCGCCAGCTGGGCCTCGTGACGCGCGTCGTGCCCGACGACCGGCTGGACGCGGAAGCGCGCGCGCTGGCGAAGGAGATGGCGGAATCCGCCACCTACGCGCTGGCGCTCGCCAAGAAGATGTTCCAGTCCATGTACGTGCCGACCCTGGAGCAATTGATGGAGCTGGAGACGCTCGCCTCCGGCGCCGTGCGGCTCACGCACGATCACAAGGAAGGCGTCGATGCTTTCAAGGAAAAGAGGCCGCCAAAATTTCTTGGTCGCTGACCAAGAAATTTTAATGGAATACGCATCATGATGAAGCTTTATTGGTCATCGCGATCGCCCTACGCCCGCAAGGTCATGGCCTTCGCGCACGAAACGGGCCTCG
>CAYSRR010000312.1:0-3433 GCA_964433375.1 uncultured Streptomycetaceae bacterium | reverse complement strand
ATGAACATCAACGGCAAGAACGGGCTCGCCTGCGTCACCAGGATCGCGCACCACCGGCTGGCCCGGCAACGGCCGGATCACCACCGGCTCCCTCAGGTCCGCGATCCTGGTGACGCAGGCGAGCCCGTTCTTGCCGTTGATGTTCATCGCGTCCGACCCGCACACGCCCTCGCGGCACGAGCGGCGGAACGCCAGCGTATCGTCGTGCGTCTTGATGCGGACCAGCGCGTCCAGCAGCATGCGGTCGGTCGGTTCGAGCGCGATGTCGTAGTCCTGCATGCGCGGCTTGTCGTCGGCCTCGGGGTTGTAGCGGTAGATGGAGAATCGCATGGGGGCTGCCTTCTTCTAGTAGACGCGGGCCTTGGGCTCGAACGGTTCCACGCTGAGCGGCTTGCGGTGCACCGGCTTGTACTCCAGCCGGCTGCCTTCCTTGTACCACAGCGTGTGCTTCATCCAGTTGGCGTCGTCGCGGCCGTTCGGGTAACCGGGACGGTCGTGGCAGTCCGCGCGGTCGTGCGAGCCGCGCGATTCCTTGCGCGCCTCGGCGGAAACCAGGGACGCCACGGCGGTATCGATGAGATTGTCGAACTCCAGTGCTTCCACCCGCGCGGTGTTGAAGGTCCGGCTCTTGTCCTGGATCCCGGTGCGGGCGGCGCGTTCGGCCACTTCCCTGATCTTTTTCACGCCGTCCGCCAGCAGCTCCGGGAAACGAAACACGCCGCAGTGCAATTGCATGATTCGGCGCATGTCGGCGCCGACGTCCGCCACGCGCTCGCCGTTCTTCTGGCTCTCCAGCCGCGCGAGGCGCGACAGCGTCGTCTCCCCCGCGTCCTGCGGCAGGCCGCGGTGCGTCCGCCCCTCCGCCTTGAGGTCCTTGATCACCTGCTCCCCGGCCGATTTTCCGAACACCAGCAGGTCGAGCAGTGAGTTGCACCCCAGGCGATTGGCGCCGTGCACGGAAACGCAAGAGCACTCTCCCGCCGCGTAAAAGCCCGGGACCACCGATTCGGGATTGCCGTTGGCCGGTACCACGACCTGCCCGAGGTAATTGGTGGGAATGCCGCCCATCTGGTAGTGGCAGGTCGGCACCACCGGTATCGGCTCCCTGACCGGGTCGACGTTGGCGAATTTCTTGGCGATCTCGCGAATGCCGGGCAGGCGCTTGTCGATCGTTTCCCCGCCGAGATGATCGAGCTTCAACAGGATGAAATCGCCGTCCTTGCCCGCGCCGCGCCCTTCCTTGATCTCGGTCGCCATCGCGCGCGAAACCACGTCGCGGCTCGCGAGGTCCTTCGCGTTGGGCGCGTAGCGCTCCATGAAGCGCTCGCCGTCCTTGTTGAGGAGGTACCCGCCCTCCCCGCGCACGCCTTCCGTGATCAGGACGCCGGCGCCCGCCACCCCGGTCGGGTGGAACTGCCAGAACTCCATGTCCTGGAGCGGAATACCGGCCCGAGCGGCCATGCCCAGCCCATCACCGGTGTTGATGAAGGCATTGGTGCTGGCGGCGAAGATGCGTCCCGCGCCGCCGGTGGCGAAAACCGTGGCCTTGGCCCGCAGGATCATGACTTCCCCGGTCTCCATCTCGAGCGCGGTGACGCCCAGCACCGTGCCATCACGGTCGCGCACGAGGTCGAGCGCCATCCATTCCACGAAAAACTGGGTGCGCGCCCTGACGTTGGCCTGGTAGAGCGTGTGCAGCATGGCGTGCCCGGTGCGATCGGCGGCGGCGCACGCGCGCGGCACCGGGGACTTTCCGTACTCGCTCATGTGCCCGCCGAAGGGACGCTGGTAAATCCTGCCGTTGGGCAGGCGGTCGAACGGCATGCCGAGATGCTCGAGCTCGTAAACCGCCTCGTTGGCCTTGCGGCACATGAACTCGATCGCGTCCTGGTCGCCGAGGTAATCGGAGCCCTTGACGGTGTCGTACATGTGCCAGTGCCAGTTGTCGCCGTCGATGTTGCCAAGCGAAGCCGCGACGCCGCCCTGCGCCGCCACCGTGTGCGAGCGCGTCGGAAAGACCTTCGACAGCACCGCGACCTTGAGATCGGCGCGCGCCAGCTCGAGCGCGGCGCGCATGCCCGAGCCGCCTCCGCCGACGATGACCGCGTCAAAAGTCCTTACCGGCAATGCCATTCACACGCTCCAGAGTATCTGCACCGACCACACGGCGTACCAGGTGAGGGCGCCGATCGTCAGCACGTACAGCGCCAGGCGCAGGGCCGGGTCCTTGATGTAGTCCATGAAAATGTTGCGCACGCCGACCCAGGCATGCAGGTAGAGGCACAACAGGAACAGCACGGTCGCGTAGCGCACGACCGGCATCTGCCACAGTATCTTCCACTGCCAGTAGTCCATCTGCGGCAGCCCGACGATGATCGAGAAGATGATCAAGGTATAGACCACCATGATCACGGCGGTGATGCGCTGCGCCAGCCAGTCGCGCGTGCCGTAATGGGCGCCGACGATTTCGCGCTTCACCATATCTTCACCGCGATGACGAGCGTCAATACGATGCCGCCCGCGAGCACGATCCAGCTGGTGGCCCTCGCCGCCGGCAGTTCCCCCCCGTAGTGGAGGTCCAGCGCGAGGTGGCGCAGGCCGGCGAGCAGGTGGTGCAGGTAAGCCCAGATCAACCCGATCATGACCAGCTTGACAGCCCAATGCCCGAACACCAGCTCGAAGCGCAGAAACGTCTGGGGCGAGTCGAGACTCAGCTCGAACATCGTCAACAGGAACGGAATGAACAGGAACAGCGCGGCGCCGCTGACCCGGTGCAGGATCGATATCAAGGCCGGCACCGGCAGCCGGATCTGGAACAGATTGAGATATCGGGGTCGTTGCTTGGACATCGAGAATCGGGCTGGGCAGGGAGATTATTGACCGCTTTGAGGCTTGAAATTCTAGCAGTTTTCGCTGCAGTGCATAACCCACAACGTGGACAGCCGGCGCGGGCCCCTGGGCGGCGATCGTTGTTGCACTGCACCGGCCCGGCGCGTTCAGCTTGTCACCCCGGTCACTGCTTCGCTATCATCACGGGTTGAACGAGCACGTGCGCCAGTTCCCGCCCCGCCGCGCCTCCTTCCCGAAAAGCATTCCGTAATTTCAGGAGTCCTAGCAGATGAAACGTCCCATGCGCGTTGCTGTCACCGGCGCCGCCGGTCAGATCGGCTACAGCCTGTTGTTCCGCATCGCCAGCGGCGAGATGCTGGGCAAGGACCAGCCGGTCATCCTCCAGATGCTGGAGATCCCCGACGAAAAAGCGCAGAAGGCGCTGCGGGGCGTCATGATGGAGCTCGATGATTGCGCCTTCCCGTTGCTGCAAGGCATGGTCCCCACCGCGGACCCGATGGAGGCATTCAAGGACGCCGACGTGGCGCTGCTGGTCGGGGCCCGCCCGCGCGGCCCCGGCATGGAGCGCAAGGACCTGCTCGAG
>CAYSRR010000311.1:0-3458 GCA_964433375.1 uncultured Streptomycetaceae bacterium | reverse complement strand
CGGCATCTTCCACCTCATGACCCATGCCTTCTTCAAGGCGCTGCTGTTCCTCGGCGCGGGCTCGGTCATCATCGCCCTGCACCACGAGCAGGACATGCGCAGGATGGGCGGGCTGCGCAAGTACCTGCCGATCACCTACCTGACGATGCTGATCGGCGCCTTCGCCAACGCCGGCTTCCCGCCGTTCTCGGGCTTCTTCTCCAAGGACACCATCATCGAGGCGGTGCATGCTTCGCAACTGCCGGGTGCGGGCTTCGCCTGGCTCGCGACGCTCGCCGGCGTCTTCGTCGGCGGCTTCTACTCGTTCCGGCTGATTTTCTACGTCTTTCACGGCAAGCCGCGCTTCAACGATCCCCATCACCCGGACGTGAAGGAGCTGGAGGCGGAGCGGGCGGCCGCGAAAGCCGCGGAGCCGCACGACGCGCACGACGACCACAAGCACGATGACCCCGCGCACGACGACCACGGTCACGGCGGCACGCCGCACGAATCGCCCTGGGTCGTGACGCTGCCGCTCGTCCTGCTCGCCATCCCGTCGGTGTGCGCGGGCTGGGTGATCGGCACCTTCCTCTACGGCAACTACTTCGGCGATTCGATTTATTTCTCGCCGCAGCACCCGGTGATGGCCGAGCTCGCGCAGCAGTACCACGGCGTCTTGGGGATGATGGTGCACGGCCTGAAGACGCCCCCGTTCTGGCTCGCGACCGCGGGTTTCGCGACGGCCTGGTACCTCTACATCGCCCGCCCCGACCTGCCGGCGGTCCTGCGGAAGAGGGCCGGCGTGCTGGTGACCCTCCTGATGGAGAAATACTACCTCGACCGCTTCAACGACTGGTTCTTCGCGGGCGGCGCCCGCCGCGTCGGCACCGGACTGTGGAAGGGCGGGGACGTGGCGGTGATCGACGGGGTGATGGTCAACGGCTCGGCGCGCCTGGTCGGCTGGTTCGCCGCGGTGAGCCGCTACCTGCAGTCGGGCTACATCTATCACTACGCCTTTGCCATGATCATCGGCATCCTCGTCCTGCTGACGATGATGTTCATCTAATGAGCTTGCTGAAAATGAAGATACGCGACGAAGCTCATCCCTCACCCCCGCCCCTCTCCCGGAAGGAGAGGGGAGATTCCAGGTGCAAATGCGTCATGCCGCACTTGCACGATAGTTGATGGCCGCCATGACCGGACTGCCGCTGCTCTCCCTCGCCATCTGGATCCCGATCGCCGCCGGCGCGCTGGTGCTGGCCACGGGCTCCGACCGCCATGCCGGCGCGGCGCGCCTGCTCGCGCTGATCGGCGCCGTGCTCGGATTCGCGGTGACGCTGCCGCTCTACCTGGGCTACGACCCGCACTTGGGCGGCTTCCAGTTCGCCGAGTTCAAGCCGTGGATCGAGAGCTTCAACGTCAACTACCACCTCGGCATCGACGGCATCTCGCTGCTTCTGATCCTGCTGAACAGCTTCACCACCGTGCTGGTGGTGATCGCCGGCTGGGAGATCATCCGGGAGCGCGTCGCCCAGTACCTCGCGTCCTTCCTGTTTCTGTCCGGCATCATGAACGGCGTGTTCGCCGCGCTCGACGCGCTGCTGTTCTACGTGTTCTTCGAGGCGACGCTGATCCCGATGTTCATCATCATCGGCGTGTGGGGCGGCCCGAACCGGGTCTACGCCGCGGTCAAGTTCTTCCTCTACACGCTGGCGGGCTCGCTGCTCGCGCTGGTGGCGCTGATCTACCTCTACCACGTCTCGAACGGCAGCTTCTCGCTGCTCGACTACTACCAGCTGCCGCTGCCGCTGGTGCCGCAGATCCTGATCTTCCTCGCTTTCATGACGGCTTTCGCCGTGAAGGTGCCGATGTGGCCGGTGCACACCTGGCTGCCGGACGCCCACGTCGAGGCGCCGACCGGCGGCTCGGTGGTGCTGGCCGCCATCATGCTGAAGCTCGGCGCCTACGGCTTCATCCGCCTCTCGCTGCCGATCGTGCCCGACGCGAGCCAGTACCTCGCCGGCTTCGTGATCTTCCTGTCGCTGGTGGCCGTGGTCTACATCGGCCTGGTGGCGCTGGTGCAGGCCGACATGAAGAAGCTGATCGCCTATTCCTCGATCTCGCACATGGGCTTCGTCACGCTCGGCATCTTCCTTTTCAACGCCCACGGCATGGAGGGCGCGATCATCCAGATGATCTCGCACGGCTTCATCTCGGGGGCGCTGTTCCTGTGCGTCGGCGTGCTCTACGACCGCGTTCATTCGCGCCAGATCGCGGATTACGGCGGCGTCGCCAACAGGATGCCGGTCTTCGCCGCGCTGTTCATGCTGTTTGCCATGGCGAACTCGGGACTGCCCGGCACCAGCGGCTTCGTCGGCGAGTTCATGGTGATCATGGGCGCGGTGAAGGTGAATTTCTGGTACGCGGTGCTGGCCGCGACCACGCTCATCTTCGGCGCGGCCTACACGCTGTGGATGTACAAGCGCGTGGTGTTCGGCGCGGTGACCAACCACCACGTCGCGGAGCTCAGGGACATCAACCTGCGCGAGTTCCTGGTGCTGGGGCTGCTGGCTGTGGCGGTGCTGGTGATGGGCGTGTGGCCGGACCCGTTCGCCGAGGTGCTGCACGTCCCGGTCAGCGACCTGCTGAACCACGTCGCCCAGGGCAAGCTGAGATAGGGTCGGGGACACCATGGAATACATCATGCCGCTCGCGCCCGCCTACCCGGAGCTGTTCCTGCTCGTGACGGCGTGCGCGATCCTGGTCGCAGACCTGTTCGTGAGCGACGACAACCGTGTCGTGACCTACCTGCTGACCCTGGTCGCGCTCGCCGGCTGCTTCCTGATCACGCTCTTCACGGCGAGCGTGGAGCCGGTCACCACCTTCAGCGGCATGTTCGTGGACGATCACATGTCGGACGTGCTGAAGCTCGTCGCTTACCTCGGGGTGATGGCGATGCTGGTCTACTCGCGCGCCTACCTCGCCGCGCGCGGCCTGTTCCGCGGCGAGTACTTCGTGCTGGTGCTGTTCGCCACGATCGGCATGATGGTGATGATCTCGGCGAACCATCTGCTCACGCTCTATCTCGGCCTGGAACTGCTCTCGCTCTCGCTCTACGCGATGGTGGCGCTGCAGCGCGATTCCGCGACCGCGACCGAGGCGGCGATGAAGTATTTCATCCTGGGCTCGCTCGCGTCCGGCATGCTGCTCTACGGCATGTCCATGCTCTACGGCGCGACCGGCTCGCTCGGCATCGCCCAGGTGGCCGACGTCATTGCCTCCGGCGGCGCCCGCGACGTCACGCTCGTGTTCGCGCTGGTGTTCATCGTCGCCGGGCTGGGCTTCAAGATCGGCGCGGTGCCGTTCCACATGTGGGTGCCGGATGTGTACCAGGGCGCGCCGACTTCCTCGGCCATACTGGTGGCGACGGTGTCCAAGCTGGCTTCTTTCGCCATGGCCTTCCGGCTGCTGGCCGAGGG
>CAYSRR010000310.1:239-3472 GCA_964433375.1 uncultured Streptomycetaceae bacterium | reverse complement strand
GACATGCGGCGGCCCTGCTGCAGCCCGCGCAGCAGATCCAGCACCTGTGCCTGGATGGTGACGTCGAGCGCGGTGGTCGGCTCGTCGGCGATCAGCAGCCCGGGGTCGCAGGCCAGCGCCATCGCGATCATGACCCTCTGCTTCATGCCGCCCGAGAGCTGGAACGGGTATTCGTGCCGGCGGCGCCCGGCATCAGGTATGCGCACGGCTTCGAGCAGCTCGAGCACCCGGTCATTCAGTCCCGTGCCCGCCAGGCTCGTGTGGCGCCGCAGCGCCTCCCCGATCTGGCCGCCGACGGTCATGACGGGATTCAGCGACAGTCCCGGTTCCTGGAAGATCATGCCCACGCGCGCGCCGCGCACGTCGCGCATCGCGGATTCGGGCAACTGCATCAGGTCGCGGCCGTCGAGCTCGACGCTGCCGCCGACGACGCTGCCCGCGTCCGGCAGCAACCGCATGATCGAGAGCGCGGTCATCGACTTGCCGCAGCCCGACTCGCCGACCAGCGCGAAGGTCTCGCCGCGATGCACGTCGAACGACACCCCGTCCACGGCGCGCACGACCGCGTCCTCCGTGTAGAGATGGGTTCTGAGATCCTTGACGCTGAGTAGCGGCTGGTCGCTCATTCCATTCACGCCTTTTGAGCAGCAAGGCGAAACGGCCGCGCCACCCGCACCCGCGGGTCGAAGGCGTCCCGCACGGCGTCCGCGAACAGATTGGCCGACAGCACCATCACCAGCATGAAGCAGAACGCCGCCGCGAGCGACCACCACACCATGGGGTCGCGCGCCATCTCCAGGCGCGCGCCGTTGATCATGGTGCCGAAGCTGATCGTGGTCGGGTCCACCCCGACGCCGACGTAGGACAGCACCGCCTCGGCCAGCACCAGCCCCGAGAAATCCATCACCACCGCGATCAGCACGATGTGCATCACGTTGGGCAGGATGTGGCGCGTGAGAATGCGCGCGTGGGAGACGCCGAAGGCGTGCGCGGCCTGGATGTACTCCATCTCGCGCAGCTTCAGCGCCTCGCCGCGCAGCAGCCGCGCCAGCCCGGTCCAGCTGGTGATGCCGAGGATGATGCACAGGAACAGCAGCCGCAGGTCGGCGCGCGCCGTCACGGTGTCGAACAGATGCGGATGCGTTTCGATGTAGACCTGCATGGTCAGCACCGCTGCCGCGATCAGCAGCACGCCCGGGATCGAGGACAGCGTGGTGTACAGATACTGGATCACGTCGTCCACCCAGCCCTTGAAATAGCCAGCCATGACGCCGAGGGCGAGCGCGAACGGCAGCATCACCAGCGTGGTGAGCGTGCCGATCACGAGCCCGGTACGGATGCTCTTCAGCGCCTGGTAGAGCACGTCCTGGCCGACCTTGTCCGTGCCGAAGACGTGGTATTTCGCGGCGAGCGCCAGCATCGGCGCGCCGACCGCCAGCATCACGGCCAGCGTGACCAGCACCGCGCGCCAGGGCACTTCCGTCTCTCCCCGCCACACCGCGCTCCAGGCCGCGTCGGTGCCGCCCGCCCCGCGCTGTGCCAGGATCGCGCACAGCAGGACGACGAGCACGATCCACAGCAGGGCGCCGGCCGCGCCTCCCAGCAGGGCCCTGCGCACGATATCGGGCAACCGGTCCGCCTCCGGATCCGGCAAGTGCGCGCCGCCGTGTTTCAGGCGCGGGAACTCGCGCACCTGCCGGCCGTCGGGCAGTTCGATGGCCTCCCTGGCATAGAGGTGGGCGGCCAGCGGCGCGGAATAGGTCTTTTCGCGGCGCAGCCGCAGCGGCGCGGCAACCGCGTCGAAAAGGGACAGCACCTCGACCGAATAGATCGTCCTGCCGTCCTTCGCCCCGATGGCGGAACGATAGTGCACGGAGTCGGCGAGCCCGATGACGACGAACAGCGCCAGCACGGTCGCCGCCGCCATGCCGCTCGCGCTGCGCGCCACCTTGCGCCACGGCGCGACCAGGTGCTCGTGGCGGCGCACGTACAGAACCTGCGCCACCACGCCCGCGACCAGCAGGAATACCAGCGCGTCGGTCCAGAGGATGACTAGCTTGAACGGCATGAAGGCGTGATCACGCGGTTATTCAAAGCGCACCCTCGGATCAACCCAGGTGTACGAAATATCCGTCAAGATCAATCCCACGATGTAAAGCACCGAGCCCAGGAACACCATCGCGCGAACGATGGCGAAGTCCTGCGAGTTGATGGCGTCGATGGTGTAGCTGCCGAGGCCGGGGATGCCGAAGAAGGCCTCGGCCACGAGGCTGCCCATGAACAGCAGCGGGATGACCACCACCACCCCGGTGAGGATCGGGATCATCGCGTTCTGGAGCACGTGGCGGTACAGCACGCGCAGCTCGGACAGCCCCTTGGCGCGCGCGGTGCGCACGTAGTCCTTGCTCATCTCCTCGAGGAAGATGGTGCGGTACCAGCGCGTGTTCGCGCCGATGCCGCTGACCACGCCGACGATGACGGGCAGCGCCAGGAAACGGAACGCGTCGGTACCGCCGTCGTAGCCGGAGATCGGCACCAGGCTCAGCACCATGCCGATCAGGTACTGCCCGCCGATGATGTAGAACAGGCTCGAGATGGACATCATCGCCACGCAGGCCACCACGCCCCAGAAATCCACGTAAGTCGCCCGGAAGAAGGCCATCAGCAGCGCGAACGTGACGTAGGCGACGAGCCCCAGCAGGAACACCGGCAGCGCGATGGCCAGGCTTGCCCACATGCGATTGCCGATGTCGTAGCCGATGTCGCGCCCCTGGTCGGAGCGGCCGAACTCGAAGACGAACAGCTTCACCGATTTCTCGTAGAAGATGGTGTCGGTGAAACGCTTCGCGCCCGCCGTCGCCCCGTTGTAGAGCAGCGGCTTGTCGTAGCCGCGCTCCTCTTTCCACTTCTGCACCGCCTCCGGCGTCACGCGCTTGACGCCCAGATGCACGTGCGCCATGTCGTCCGGCGAGTTGACGACGAAGAACAGCGCGAAAGTGATCACGTTCACCCCGATCAGGATCGGGATGGCGTAGAGGAGGCGGCGGATGATGTAGGCGATCATGCCAAAAGCGTGATTCGTGAGTCGTGATTCGTGATTCGTGACCTGTGACTCGTGACCCGTGACTCGACTCCCACCACCCCCACCGCTTCGCTATGTGACCCCGCCCGGCCACTGGCACGGAGGCCAGCGACGTTCGGCGGCTCGAAGGTGCGCAGGCACCTTCTTCGAA
>CAYSRR010000310.1:0-229 GCA_964433375.1 uncultured Streptomycetaceae bacterium | reverse complement strand
CCCCGATCAGGATCGGGATGGCGTAGAGGAGGCGGCGGATGATGTAGGCGATCACCTCGCCTCCCCAAAGGCGTGATTGGTGAGTAGTGAGTAGTGAGTAGACTGAAGGCGCTCAAGCTTCACAAAAATCCGCATTTTCCACTCACCACTCACCATTCACCACTCACGGTTTTCGCGGTCTGGCGCTCGCGCCGCCGGAACGTCACGACGGCGGGAACCAGTGAAAGCA
>CAYSRR010000309.1:0-3494 GCA_964433375.1 uncultured Streptomycetaceae bacterium | reverse complement strand
AGTTCGACGCGCTGCTCACCGTAGATCCGCAGGGCAACGTCTTCCTGCCGCAGGTCGGCCCGGTGCGCGTCGCCAACGTGACGAACCGGGACCTGCCGCGAGTGCTCGAGGAATCGATACGCAAGGTCTTCCGCGCCAACGTTCACAGCTACATCAGCCTGGCCGCGGCCCAGCCGGTGCGGGTGTTCGTCACCGGCTTCGTGCACCGCCCGGGCATGTACCAGGGCTCGTCCACCGACAGCATCCTGCGCTACCTCGACCAGGCCGGCGGCATCGACGCCGAACGCGGCTCC
The DNA here is from genome assembly GCA_964433375.1 of uncultured Streptomycetaceae bacterium. Lineage (GTDB taxonomy): Bacteria > Pseudomonadota > Gammaproteobacteria > Burkholderiales > SG8-41 > SG8-41. Next base: position 3,201 of record CAYSRR010000309.1, on the reverse strand, counting down.
TTCCTCGACGTGCAGGTGCTGCGCGGCAGCCAGGTGCGCGCGCAGTTCAACCTCTACGATTTCCTGCTCGGCGGGCTGCTGCCGGGCGTGCAGCTCGGCGACGGCGACGTCGTCCTGGTGCAGCCGCGCAAGAGCATGTTCAAGGTGTCGGGCCTCGCGGCGAACGCGAAGCGCTTCGAGTTCACCGGCGCCGGGATCGAGCTCGAGCGGCTTTCCGCGCTGGCCCGCCCGATGCCCAACGCCACGCACGTGCGCGTGAACCGGAATACCGGCATCGTGCGTAACACGGAGTATTTCCCGCTGACCGAAGCCGGCACCGTTCAGCTCGAGAACGGCGACGACATCGAGTTCACCGCCGACAAGCGCCCCGGGACGATCACCGTGCGCGTCGAGGGTGAGCACGTCAGCGCGCAGGAATACGTACTGCCGTACGGCGCGCGCATGGGCGACCTGGTCAAGCAGATCGAGTTCACCGAGCGTTCCGATTCGCCGAACCTGCAGCTCTTCCGGGCGAGCGTGAAGGAGCGGCAGAAGCAAATGCTGCAAGCCTCGCTGAAAAGCCTGGAAAATGCCGTGTTGACGGCGCGCTCCGGCACCGCCGAGGAATCGCGCCTGCGCACGGAAGAAGCCCAGCTCATGCTGCAGTGGGTCGAGCGCGCCCGCAATCTCGAGCCGCTCGGCCAGGTGGTGATCGCCCAGGCGAGCAGCCGCGACGACCTGCTGCTGGAGAATGGCGACATCGTGCGCGTTCCGGTGCGGAACGGCCTGGTAATGGTGCACGGCGAAGTGCTGTTCCCCAACGCGGTAGCGCACGAGTCGGGTTTCAGCGTCGAGGATTACATCAGGCGCGCCGGCGGCTATTCGCAGAAAGCCGATACCTCGCGCGTCATCGTCGCGCACCGCGACGGCAGCTTCGACGAGGACCCGAGGGGCAGCCAGGTGCGCCCCGGGGACGACATCCTGGTGCTGCCGCGGCCGGACAACAAGCCGCGCCAGTTCTGGAAAGACGTCGTGCAGATCATCTTCCAGGTGGCGGCCATCACGAAGATCGTGCTCGACTGATTCCCGGAGCAGGCGGCGGTTCGTCCCGCAGTTGGTATCATGCGGGGGATGGCAAGAAACATCCTCGCGCCAGCCCGGGTGGCGCGCTCTCCGCGCCACGGGGTAATCTGGCCGCAACCATCCGGGAGTCCTACGAACTTTCCATGAAACGCTGCATCATCCACATCGGCATGCACAAGACCGGGTCCACCTCCATACAGAACAGCCTGCATGGATTTCATGACGATCGTTTCCTGTATGCCCGCCTCGGCAAGAACGCCAACCACAGCCTGGCTATGCACAGCCTGTTCGTGCCGCATCCCGAGCGTCACGCCTTGCACAGGGTTCATCGCCCCAATGCCGCGGCCGTATCGGCCTACGTCACCGAAATGCGCGCGGAACTGGAGCGGGCCATTGTCTCGGCCCGGAGCCGCACGCTGCTCATTTCGGGCGAAGTGATCGGCTATCTGCCGCCGCTCTTCCTGACCAGGCTGCGCGATTATTTCCGGTCGCGCTTTGACGAAATCACGGTGGTGGGCTACATCCGCCCGCCGGGCGGATACCTGACCAGCGGCTTTCAGCAGAGGGTCGGAGAGGGCAGGGTCACCCGGCTCGATCTCCCGGGCGAATACCGAAATTACCGGCAATCTTTCTCCAAGTTCGATGACATCTTCGGCCGCGAACAGGTTCACCTGTGGAAGTTCGACCCCGGAACGTTTCCCCAGGGTTGCGCGGTGCGGGATTTCTGCTCGCGCCTGGGGATTTCCCTGCCGGCAAGACGCATCGTTCGCCTCAACGAATCCCTGCCGCGGCAGGCCATAAGCCTGCTCTACACCTATTACAGACTGGGCAAGGAACTTGGGTTCAATATCGAGAGAGTGCCGGAGGACGAAAAACTGGGTGACCTGCTGTCAGCCGTCGGCAGCGACAAATTCCGATTTTCGCCCGATGTGACCAGGCCGGTCGTGGAGCAGAACCGCGCGGACATCGAGTGGATGGAAGCTCGCCTGGGACAATCGCTCGACGAGGACCTGGGCGAGCATCAACCGGGAGACGTGCGCGACGAATCGGACCTGCTGAAACCGGATCCGCGCGCCGTGAGCAAACTGCTGAAACTGCTCGGCCGTGCGGCGCCTGAAGGTATCCGGGGCGAATCGCCGGAGGAAGTGGCCCACCTGGTTCACGCATTGCGAGAAAAGAATATGGCGCGGCAGAACAGGCTGCCGCATGGAAAGCTTGTCCGCAAACTGCTTGACCACGTAAAACTGACGTTCAGGAAAGGGCGCCGTCCCCGCTCCTGATTGCGGCACCCCACGCCCGTCAGCCGGGCCGGCGAAACAACCTGCTGCACAACCGGTAACAGAACGTGCCGGTGATCTTCGCCAGTTTCCCTTCCAGTATCGCGGTTTCGCGCATCAGGCTCGCCGGCAGCTCCTTCCTGAATACCGGGTCTTCCTCCCGGCTGAGGCCGGAATTTTCCCGGTACACGGCGATCAGCCGGTCCATCCAGCGCGCGCGGATTCCCGGATGCCGGAAGCAGCGGAGATTGAATTCCCAGTCAGCCCAGATCGGGTAGCGCGCGCTGTAGCCGCCGAGCCGCTCGAACAGCGAGCGGCGGTAGAAAACCGCCTGGTGGCAGATGTTGCCCTCGAAGAGCAGGCGGTCGAGGCTGAACTCGCCGCCGTACCGCGCGCCCGAGTTTTTCTGCACGACGTCTCCATAGACGATGTCCGCGTCGTGTGCGGCGATGAACTTTGCCACATCCGCGAACACTTCCGCGTCGTGAAGGACGTCGTCGGCGCCCAGGAAATAGAGCCATTCGCACCGGGCGCGCGCGATGCCTTTGTTCATGGCGTCATACGCTCCCGAGTCGGGCTCCGACAGGCAAGTCAGCGCTACGCCCACCCCGCCCTCATGGGCCTTCACCTTTTCGACAGTGCCGTCCGTAGACAGCGCGTCGACGACACAGACTTCATACTGCCCATAGGTCTGCATCCGCAACGAATTCAAACAGGCATCGATATCCGTCCCGGCATTGCGGGTTGGAATGATCACGGTTATCAGGTTGCCGGCGCTCATCGGAATCTCCGGGCGGGCACGAGTAAACTGCCTCGCCGCATCGATATGATTAAAGTACAGTAATCAGCGTACCGGCAGTCT
>CAYSRR010000308.1:0-3504 GCA_964433375.1 uncultured Streptomycetaceae bacterium | reverse complement strand
GGTGCAGCAAAGCATCCACGACGCATTCGTCGAGAAGCTCGTCGCCTTCGCGAAGACCGCGAAGATGGGCGACCCGATGAACCTCGACACCCAGGTCGGCCCCGTCACCAACCCACCCCAGTACAAGAAGATTCTCGACTACATCGACATCGCGAAAGGCGAAGGCGCAAAGCCGGTGCTGGGCGGCGGCAAGGCAACGCGTCCCGAGTGCGGCGACGGCTGGTTCGTCGAACCGACCATCTTCACCGGCGTGAAGAACTCCATGCGCATCGCACAGGAGGAGGTGTTCGGCCCGGTGCTCGCCGTGATCCCGTTCAAGGACGAGGAGGAAGCGGTCGCGATCGGCAACGATGTGGTCTACGGCCTCGCCGCCGGCGTATGGACGCAGAGCATGCGCCGCTCGCTGATGATGGCCGAGCGGCTCCAGGCCGGCACGGTATGGGTCAACACCTACCGCGCGGTGTCCTACCTCTCCCCCTTCGGCGGCTACAAGAGGAGCGGCCTCGGCCGCGAGAGCGGGCAGGAGATGATCAAGGACTACATGCAGGTGAAGAGCGTGTGGATCTCCACCGCAGAGGAAGTACCCAACCCCTTCATCATGCGTTGAAACCTTTAATTAGCCGCAAAGACGCAAAGGCGCCAAGAAAATCTGAATTAGCCGCAGAGACGCAGAGGCGCTGAGAATTTTTAAATAAAATGAATAATTAGCGTTAAACAGTATCCAAAATGAGCGCTGATAATGCGGTGATGGGAGTTCTCCACAAGGCGAAGCGTCTTGCGCAACGATACCGCCAGTTGACGGGAGCGTTATATCTTCATCATGAATTCTTTGGCGCCTTGGCGTCTTGGCGGCTAATTTAATATTTTTCCTCTTCGCGCCTTTGCGCCTTTGCGGCTAATTCCGATTCTCTTGGCGTCTTGGCGGCTAATTTAAAACTATGAAACAGGAAAACATACCCACCCGCAGCCACTCGCGCGAGCTGGTCGAATTCGTCCACGGACTCAAGCTGGAATCGCTGCCGCCCGACATCGTCAAGCGCGTCAAAGGCGTGCTGCTCGACTCACTCGGCTGCACGCTGTTCGGCAGCCTGCAGCCGTGGTCGAAGATCATGGTTGAAGAAATGCTCGCCGAAGGCTCGCGCGGCCGCAGCACGATCGTCGGACAGAAGCAGACGGTCGCGGCGCCCGCCGCCGCGCTGTGCAACGGCACCGCCACGCACGGCTTCGAGCTCGACGACCTGCTCGACGAAGCCATCGTGCACCCGGGCGCGATCATCGTCCCCGCCGCCATCGCCGCGGCCGAATCGGTGGATGCGTCCGGCTCGAAGCTGCTACTGGGCATCCTCGCCGGCTACGAGGTGCTGAACCGCGTCGGCCTCGCCGCCGGCACCGAGCCCGCGCACCGCGGCTTCCACAAGACGACGATCATCGGCCCGGTCGGCGCCGCCGTCGCCGCCGGCGTGATCCTGGAATTGAGTCCCGAACAGTTGATGTCCGCGACCGGCCTCGCCTGCTCCACCTCCTCCGGCATCAAGAGCTTCGCCGCCGGCAGCGGCGGCGGCATGATGAAGCGCATGCACGCCGGGCGCGCCGCCGAGTCGGGCGTGCGCATGGCGCAGCTCGCCGCACGTGACTTCACCGGCCCGCCTACCGCCATCGACGGCAAGTTCGGCCTGCTGGAGGTCTACGGCGGCAAGACGGCGCGGCCCGAGCTCATGACCGCAGGCCTCGGCAAGGACTGGGCGATGACGACCGTCTTCGTGAAGGTCTATTCCTGCTGCAGCTGGATCCAGGGCGCGATCCAGCAGCTCGTCGCCCTGCGCGGCCCGCAGCCACTCAAGCCGGACGAAATCAGGCAGGTGCGCATCGGCGTCAGCAGCTATGCCGCGAAGAACAACGGCGAGCCGGCGCCGGTGGACATCATGGGCGCGCAGTACAGCTTTCCCTATTGCTCCGCGCTGGCGCTCGCCGGCGACCCCACCGACCCGGCCATGTATCTGGAAAGCGCGATCGGCGACCCCGGGCGCCGGGCGCTCGCACGCCGGGTCGAGCTTTACGTCGATCCTGAGATGGAAGCCGCCTATCCCAAGCACTACGGCTCGCGCATCGAGCTGGTTCTCGCCAACGGCGAGCGCCGCGAGAGCTTCGTGCTCGATCCCCACGGTTTCCCGGCCGACCCGGTCACCGACCCGGAGCGCATCGAGAAATTCACCCGTCTCGCAGGCAAGGCGAAGCCCGCCGGGCGCGCCGACGATATCGCCCGCGCGGTCCAGCGTACCGAGCAGCTGGCTTCCGTGTGCGAACTGATGGAATTGATCCGAAACTGACGCAAAACGTCCATGGAACCGCCGATGAACGCCGATAAAACCAAAAACTCAAAGACAGAATCAGCTTCTCGCTCTCTGTGTTCTCTGTGCTCTCTGTGGCTTGATTCTGTCTTCGATTTTTTAGAGCATCCATGACACTCAAAGAAACCTGCAGGATCGAAGCCGACCTCGGCCCCGCCGGGAAAGGCGCCGTCTATTCCCTCAAGAAGCTCGAAGAGGCCGGCGCGGGCAGGATTTCCCGCCTGCCGGTCTCGATCCGCATCGTGCTCGAATCGCTGCTGCGCAACTGCGATGGAAAGATGGTCACGGAAGAGCACGTGCGCGATCTCGCCAACTGGAAGCCGAACGCGCCGCGCTCGACCGAGATCCCGTTCATCGTCGGCCGCGTGGTGCTCAACTGCATGGCGGGCATACCGCTGCTCGGCGACCTCACGGCGATGCGGGGGGCGATCACCCGCAAGGGCCGCTCTCCCGCGGAGGTGAAGCCGAAAGTGCCGGTGGACATGACCCTCGATCACTCGCTGACCGTGGACTATCACGGCACGGCCGACGCGCTCCGGAAAAACATGGAACTGGAAGTGGACCGCAACCGCGAGCGCTTCAGCTTCGTGAAATGGGCGATGCAGGCTTACGAAGGCATCCGCTTCGTGCCGCCCGGCTTCGGCATCCTGCACCAGATCAACCTCGAGTTCTTCGCGCCGGGCCTGCTGTCGAAGAACGGGGCGTACTACCCCGACACGCTGGTCGGCACCGACTCGCACACCGGCATGATCGCCGGGCTCGGCACCGTCGGCTGGGGCGTCGGCGGCATCGAGGCGCAGGCGGCGGTCCTGGGGCAACCGGTCTACCTGCTCACCCCCGACGTCGTCGGCGTGCACGTGACCGGCCAGTTGCCCGCCGGCGTGACTTCGACCGACCTCGTGCTGCACGTGACCGAAATGCTGCGGCAGGCCAGGGTCGTCGGCAAGTTCGTCGAGTTCTTCGGCGAGGACGTCGCCGGGCTGACAGTGCCGGACCGCGCGACGATCTCCAACATGTCGCCGGAGTACGGCGCTACCGTCGGCTTCTTCCCGGTGGACGCGCAGACGATCGCCTACCTGCGCCAGACCGCCCGCTCCGAGGCGCAGGTCGCGGCGACCGAGGCGTATTACAAGCTGCAGGGCTGCTTCGGGCCGGT
>CAYSRR010000307.1:0-3533 GCA_964433375.1 uncultured Streptomycetaceae bacterium | reverse complement strand
TAACCTCGATTCTCTGATCGACGAGATCGCGACCCTGGTCGAGGTCACGCCGCGCGACCGGCGGCGCTTCAAGCGGCTGCTCGAGGAGAGCAAGAGCATCGGCAGCCTGCCGATCCGCACTCGCCTCTCGGACGAGGAAATCGCCCGCTTCGCGGTGAACCACTACCGCTTCCCCGGCGTGGAGATCAACGCGCGCCTGTTCCGCCACTACCCGCAGGGCGAAATCTTTTCGCACGTCGTCGGCCACATCGGCCGCATCAACCCGCGCGAGCTCGAGCAGCTCGAGGCCGACGGCCGCCACGCCAACTACCGCGGCACCGATTACATCGGCAAGACCGGCCTCGAGCAGAACTACGAGCATTACCTGCACGGCACCACCGGTATCGAGGAGGTCGAAATCGACTCCGGCGGCCGCCCGGTGCGCACGCTCTCGCGCACGCCGTCGGTCTCCGGCAACAACCTCGTGCTGAACCTCGACGCGCGCCTGCAGGAGATCGCCTACCAGGCGTTCGGCGAGCACCGCGGCGCGCTGGTGGCGATCGATCCTTCCACCGGCGGCGTGCTCGCGTTCGTCAGCAAGCCGGGTTTCGACCCCAACCACTTCGTGGACGGCATCGAACCCCATATCTGGAACGAGCTCAACACCTCCCCGGACAGGCCGCTGGTGAACCGCGCGCTCGCCGGCACCTACCCGCCCGGCTCGACCTTCAAGCCGTTCATGGCGCTTGCCGCCCTGACCTACGGCAAGCGCACGCCGCAGCAGACGATCAACGACCCGGGCTATTTCATGTTCGGCGGCCACCAGTTCCGCGACAGCAAGCCCGGCGGTCACGGTCGCGTCGACCTCTACACGTCGATCGTGAAGTCGAGCGACACCTACTATTACATGCTCGCCAACGACATGGGCATCGACGCCATCGCGCGTTTCATGGACCTGTTCGGCTTCGGCGCCCGCACCGGGATCGACATCGCCGGCGAGGCCGCCGGCGTGCTGCCGTCGCAGGAATGGAAATACAAGCGCTTCAGGCAGAAGTGGTTCGCCGGCGAAACCATCAGCGTCGGCATCGGGCAGGGCTACAACTCGTATACCCCGCTGCAACTCGCCTCCGCGGTCGCCACGCTCGCCAACGACGGCATGACGTTCCGGCCCCACATCGTCAGCGCGATCGAGAACATCCACACGCACGAGCGCACGACGGTCGAGCCCAAGCCGTTGCGCTCGCTGGATCTCAGCCGGGAGCACATCGCGGTCGTCAAGGAAGCCATGGTCGGCGTCAACAAAGAAGGCACGGGCGCGCGCGCGTTCGCGGGCGCGGAGTACGTGAGCGCCGGCAAGACCGGCACCGCGCAGGTGGTGGGCATCAAGCAGGGCGAGAAATACGACGAGAGCCGCGTCGAGGAGCGGCACCGCGACCATTCCCTGTACGTCGCCTATGCGCCCGCGGAGAACCCGACGATCGCGCTGGCCGTGATCGCGGAGAACGCCGGGTTCGGCGCGCGCACCGCCGCGCCGATCGCGCGGCAGGTTCTGGATTATCACCTGCTCGGCAAGCGGCCCGCGCCCGCGAGGACCGGGAAGCGCGATGAATAGCCCGCTGCTGCACCGCGCCGGGCACTACCTCACGCGTAACCTCGACGGCGTACTGCTCGGTTTCGTGCTCTCCCTGATGATCGTGGGCCTGGTGGTGCTGGCGAGCGCTTCCAATGCCAGCGCGGCGCGCGTGACCGCGCAGCTCGTCAACATCGCGGTGGCGCTCGGCGTGCTGTGGGTGTTCGCCAACATCCCGCCGCACTACCTCATGCGGCTGGCCCTGCCCGTCTACGTGCTCGGCGTGCTGCTGCTCGTCGCGGTGGCGCTGTTCGGGGACGTGGTGAACGGCGCGCGCCGCTGGCTCGACGTCGGCGTGACCCGGATCCAGCCCTCCGAGCTGATGAAGATCGCCGTGCCGCTCGCGCTGGCCTGGTACTTCAACCGCTACGAGGCGACGCTGCGGCTCTCCAATTACGCGTTCGCGGCCGCGATGCTGCTGGTCCCCGTCGCCCTGATCGCGCGCCAGCCGGACCTCGGCACCGCGCTGCTGATCCTCGCGTCGGGCTTCTTCGTGCTGTTCCTCGCGGGGCTGTCCTGGCGCGTCATCCTGGGGCTCGCGGCGGCGGCGGCGGCGGCGGCGCCCATCGCGTGGTCGGCCCTGCACGACTACCAGCGCCGGCGGATACTGACGCTGCTCGACCCCGCCCAGGACCCGCTCGGCGCCGGCTACCACACCATCCAGTCCACCATCGCCGTCGGCTCCGGCGGCTGGTTCGGCAAGGGCTGGATGCACGGCACGCAGACCCACCTCGATTTCATCCCGGAGCGCACCACCGATTTCATCTTCGCGGTCTACGCCGAGGAATTCGGCCTGCTCGGCAACCTGATCCTGCTCGCGCTGTTCCTGCTGGTGATCGGCCGCGGCATCCTGATCACGTCCAGTGCGCCGACGATGTTCACGCGCCTGCTCGCCGGCGCCATCACGCTGACCTTTTTCACCTACGCCTTCGTCAACATGGGCATGGTGAGCGGCATCCTCCCGGTGGTGGGCGTGCCGCTGCCGCTCGTCTCCTACGGCGGCACCGCCCTCGTCTCGATCTGCATCGGCATGGGCATACTGATGAGCATTCACAGCCACAAGCAGCTCGTTCAGACATGAAGTCACAAGTCACAAGTCACAAGTCACAAGGAACCCCGTCGGGTTCCCGTTTCATCCTTCATCCTTCATCCTTCATCCTTCTCGCGGCGGCCGTGCTCGCGCTGGGCGGATGCGGGAGCACCGCCACGCGTGATCCCGCCGCGAAAGCGCCGCCGCAGCGCGGCGGCGGCTATTACCTCGACGACGGCCCGGGCGCGAACCCGCCCGCCAACCTCGACAGCATTCCCGATGCCGTGCCGCGCGCGGAGCCGATCCGCGCCGCCACGGCCCGCCCCTACGTGGTGATGGGGCGCAGCTACACGCCGATGACCTCGCTGCGGCCCTACAAGGCGCGCGGCATCGCGACCTGGTACGGGCGCCGCTACCACGGCAAGCAGACCGCCTCAGGCGAGATCTACGACATGTACGCCATGACGGCCGCGCATCCCACGCTGCCGATTCCGAGCTACGCGCGCGTGACCAACCTCGCCAACGGCCGGTCGGTGGTGGTGCGCATCAACGACCGCGGGCCGTTCATCGACAGCCGTCTCATCGACCTCTCCTACACCGCCGCTCACCGCATCGGCGTGCTGGCGGGCGGCAGCGCGAGGGTGGAAGTGGAAACCATCATCCCGGGAGCGGCGGCGCCCGCGCCGAAACCGGAGCCCGTGGCGGTCGCGCCCGAGCCCGTTGCAGCGCCGGCGCCCGAAATGCCGGCCGCCGCGCCGCAGATACCGGTGACCGCCGAATCCTCCGGCTTCTACCTCCAGCTGGCGGCTTTCGGGTCGAAGGACAACGCCGAGAATTTCCTCGCAAGGATGAGAACGCAGGTGGCGGAAACCGCGGACAACCTGCACGTCTACG
>CAYSRR010000306.1:0-3536 GCA_964433375.1 uncultured Streptomycetaceae bacterium | reverse complement strand
CGCTGCAGGATCTGGATCACGCGGCGGATCTCGTCGTCGCGGCCGATCACGGGGTCGAGCTTGCCGCTGCGCGCGCGCTCGGTGAGGTCGAGCGTGTATTTCTTCAGCGCCTCGCGCTGCCCTTCCGACGCGGCGTTCTGCACCCCCTCGCCGCCGCGCACCGCGCTGATCGCCTGCTCCAGTGCCGGACGGCTGACGCCGTGCTGCTTCAGCAGCTTGCCGGTCTCGCCCTTGTCACTGGTCGCCGCCAGAAGAAACAACTCGGAGGCGACGAACTGGTCACCGCGCTTCTGCGCTTCCTTGTCGGTGAGATTGAGCAGGTTGCCGAGCTCGCGCGAGACGTTCACTGCCCCGCCCGTGCCTTCCACCTTGGGCAGGCGGTCGATCGCGGCTTTCAGCGCCGCGCGCAGCCCGCCGGCGTTGGCACCGGCGCGCGCGAGCAACGAGGTTGCGCCGCCGCCTTCCTGGTTGAGCAGCGCGGCGAGCAGATGCTGAGGCTCGATGTAGGGGTTGTCGCTGCCCACCGCCAGGCTCTGGGCGTCGGCGAAGGCCTGCTGGAACTGGGTCGTGAACTTGTCGAAGCGCATGTCGTTATCCTAAGCCGATCTTCGATGAACATGGGGGGTATCGGCCTGGTTTCAAGGGGTAATTTCAGTGATTCAACAGGTTACGGCCCGCGCTTTCTTGACCCTGTCCTCCCGCCCCGGGACCACACTAGAATGGCCCGGATGGACGCCAGCGAAGCCCTCTTCCTCGCGCGCACCCAGTTCGGGCTGAACATCGCGTTCCACATCCTGTTCCCCAGCATCACCATCGCGCTCGCCTGGTTCCTCGTCTGGTTCCGCGTGCAGTACGCGCGCACGCAGCGCGCCGAGTGGCTGGAAACCTACAAGCTGTGGGTCAAGATCTTCGCGCTGTCGTTCGCGATGGGCGTTGTTTCCGGCATCACGATGTCCTTCCAGTTCGGCACCAACTGGCCCGGCTTCATGAACAAGGTCGGCAACATCGCCGGGCCGCTGCTCGCCTACGAGGTACTCACGGCCTTCTTCCTCGAGGCCACTTTTCTCGGTGTGATGCTGTTCGGCATGAACCGGGTACCGGGCTGGCTGCACATCACCTCGGCCGTGCTGGTCGCGGCCGGCACCTCGCTCTCGGCGTTCTGGATCCTCGCGCTCAACTCCTGGATGCAAACGCCCGTCGGCCACATCGTGGCCGACGGGCAGCTCATCGCTGGCGACTGGCTGGAGGTGATCTTCAACCCCTCCTTCCCATATCGCTTCACCCACATGATGCTCGCCTCCGGCCTCACCGCCACCTTTCTCATCACTGGCCTCTCCGCGTGGCGCCTGCTCAAGGCGCCGGGCGATGCCGGCGCCACGCGCACGCTGCGCACCGGCATCCTGGTCGGCGCGGTGCTGGCGCCGCTGCAGGCGTGGGTCGGCGACCTGCACGGACTGAACACCCTCGAGCACCAGCCGGCGAAAGTCGCGGCGATCGAGGCACTGTGGAAAACGGAGAAAGGCGCGCCGCTCGTCCTGTTCGCCATCCCCAACGAGAGCACGCAGCGCAACGACTACGCGATCGAGATCCCCAAGGGGGCGAGCCTGATCCTCAAGCACGACCCCGATGCCGAGATTCAGGGCCTCGATGCCTTCGCGCCCGACATCCCGCCGGTCGCGCCGGTCTTCTTCGCGTTCCGGGTGATGGTCGGCATCGGCCTCGCCATGATCGCGCTCGCCTGGCTCGGCGCGTGGGCGACCCGCCGCGGGCGCGCCGCTCCGAGATGGCTGCTGTGGACGTTCGCGGGCTTCACGTTCTCGGGCTGGGTCGCGGTCATCGCCGGGTGGCTCGTGACCGAGATCGGCCGCCAGCCGTGGCTGGTGACGGGCATATTGCGCACCGCGGACGCCGCCGGCAATGCCTCCGGCGCGCAGCTCGGCGCGAGCCTCACGGGTTACGTGCTGACCTACACGCTGATGCTCGTCGCCTACATGGTCGTGCTGACCCACATGGCGGGCAAAGGCAGCGCGCAGGACGATCCGCGCGCCACCCTGGTCGGCAAGGCGGTGACGGAATGAGCTTCGACCTGCCCGTTATTTTCGCCATCCTCATGGGCGTGGCGATCCTCGCCTACGTCGTGCTGGACGGCTACGATCTCGGCGTCGGCATGCTCCTGCCCGCCGGCACGCCGCGCGAGCAGAATTTCATGGTGTCCTCGATCGGGCCGTTCTGGGACGCCAACGAGACCTGGCTGGTTCTGGGCGTCGGCCTGCTGCTGGTCGCGTTCCCGGCCGCGCACGGCGTCGTGCTCGGCGCCCTCTACCTGCCGGTGGTGGTCATGCTGATCGGCCTCATGCTGCGCGGCGTCGCCTTCGAATTCCGCATGAAGGCCGAAGGCTGGCACCGCGAATTGTGGAACGGGCTGTTCTGGTTCGGCTCGTTCCTGGCTTCGCTCGCGCAGGGACTGATGCTCGGCGCCTATATCACGGGCTTCGAGCCGGGCTTCGGCTACTTTTTCTTCTCGCTGGTCGTCGCCGGCGGGCTGTGCGGCGGCTACGTGCTGCTCGGCGCCACCTGGCTGATCCTGCGCACCGAGGGCGAGCTGCAGAAAAAAGCCGTCGCCTGGACGCGCTGGGGCCTCCTGTGGATCGCGCTCGGGGTCGCGCTGGTGAGCATCGCCACGCCGCTCGCGAGCGAATCGGTGCGGCTGAAATGGTTCGATTTCCCGCGCACGCTGGGGCTGATGCTGCTGCCGGCGGCCTGCGCGGCGGCATGGCTGTGGGTATGGTCACTGACCGGCCGCATGAAGCGCGGCCTGCCCGCGCCCGAGTGGGGGCCGTTCGCCGGCGCGGTGGCGATCTACGTGCTGGCCTTCATGGGGCTTGCCTACAGCATCTTCCCGTACGTCGTGATGGACCGCATTACGATCTGGGACGCGGCGGCTCACCCTTCCGCGCTGAAAGTGATGCTGATCGGCGCGCTCATCGTGCTGCCGTTCATCCTCGCCTACACGGTGTTTGCCTACCGCGTCTTTCGCGGGAAGGCGTCGGAGCACCTCTACGACTAGCTGAAGGCGTCTCAGGTAAAGCGTCTCAGATACTACGTCCCAGGTACTGCGTCTCAGATAAAGCGCTTTACCTGCAACGCTTCATCTGGGACGCCTCATCTGCAACGCCTTACCTGAGACGCCGCATCTGAAACGCCTTATCTGCAACGCTCCCCGCTAAGCGGCGGCGCTGGCCGTCGCCTGCTTGGACGCCGTACGGGATCCCACTACCGGGTAGGGGTACATCATGTTGAGCGCGATGCTCTGGTTGGCGGTCTGGACGATGCGCACGTGCTCGCGCTTCAACTCCCGCGCGTGGCGGCAGCCGCAGGAGTGCGCGATCATGTCGATTTCCTTGTTCATGTTGCGGGCGTAGTTCGCCACGCGCAGGTACTTCTCCTCCACCACCAGGCCGCGCTGCAGCCGCTTGTTGTGCGTGGTGACCCCCGTCGGGCAGGTGTTCTGGTGGCAGCGCAGCGCCTGGATGCAG
>CAYSRR010000305.1:0-3546 GCA_964433375.1 uncultured Streptomycetaceae bacterium | reverse complement strand
ACCATCGACGCGGGCAACGGCGACAACATCGTGATCGGCGGCTACGGCGCCGACACCATCACCACCGGCGCCGGCGCCGACATCGTGCTGGGCGACGACGGCCTGATCGATTACGTGAGCGCCGACGGCGACCCGAGCGACATCGACGTCATCACGAGCACCTCAACCACGGAATACGGCGGCGCGGACACGATCACGACCGGCGCCGGCAGCGACATCGTCATCGGCGGGCGCGGCGACGACACGATCGACGGCGGCGACGGCGACGACCTCGTCATCGGCGACAGCGGCCAGATCACCGCCGGCACGGTGGACGCGCCCCAGCTGCCGGGCCTGCCGATCACGCTCGGCCTGGTCGAGAGCATCCAGATCGACGACGGCGGCGCGGACACCATCACGACCGGTGATGGCGCCGACATCGTCCTCGGCGGCTTCGGCGACGACATCCTCACGACCGGCGATGGCGACGACGTGGTGTTCGGCGACAACGGCCTGATCAGCTACACCAACGCGGTGCCGACGCTGCTCGTCACGACCGACACGGTGCCCGAGACCGGCGGCGACGACACCATCGACGCGGGCGACGGAGACAACGTGGTGTTCGGCGGCGTCGGTAACGACACGATCATCACCGGCAGCGGCAACGACGTGGTGCTGGGCGACAACGGCACCGTCATCAACGACGATACCGGCGAGCTCGCCCAGGTGATCACCGGCGATCCGGAACTGGGCGGCAACGACACGATCGCGACCGGCGACGGCGACGACATCGCGATGGGCGGCGCGTTCGACGACATCGTGGACGGCGGCGGCGGCGACGACATCCTGTTCGGCGACGGTGGCAACGTGGTCGTCGCCGGCCCGGACATCCTGATGGAGTCGGTGGATACCGAGATCGGCGGCGACGACATCCTCATCGGCGGCCCGGGCAACGACATCCTGATCGGCGGGCATGGCAACGATATGCTCCACGGCAGCCTGGACGAGGACCTGCTGTTCGGCGGGAACGCGGCGGTCACGCTGCGCAACAGCCTCGTCACCAGCATCGAGAGCGACCTGCATGATCTGTCCACCTGGGTCCTGTTCGACCTGTATGACGCTCTGCCGGGCAAGGGGTACAAGACGATCGAAGAATTGCTGGCGGCCCTGGGCGCGGCGGGGCTGTTCGACCTGTTCGCCTTGCCCGGGTCCGAGATCGACCCCGAGGTGTTCCGGAAGCTGTTCAACCTCGAGGTGATCGGGGAGGAGGAGTTCCTGGTCGATGCCGGGGTGTTCGAGTGGACGTTTACCTCCAGCGCGGTACAACTGCCCATCGCTCTGACCCACGACGACCTGGATCAGGACGGCAAAGACGAGCCTGCCGGACAGACCGGTGGCGAAGAAGGCCAGCCCGCGGCGCCGTCCGGCGGACAGCCGGTGCCCGGACCCGCGGCGCCGACTCCCGCGTCGCCCGCGGCCGGTGGTCAGGACGGGCGTGGCGACGACGTGCTCGCCGTGGCGCTGGGCGCGGCGGGCCTGCTTGCCATGCGGGCGTCGCGAAGGAGAAGGTCGGGGGCGGGGGGTCGAGCGGCGTAACGAGGTTACGTAAAGCTCGATAGATTTCCTTGCAGTATCCGTAATTTTTCAGGAAATTACGCCCGGTTTTCCGCGCCCGGAATCGGTTGATCGGGGGGGGCTCGGAATGCTAGCATCGCGCCTCTGGAATTCGTCGTGCCGCACGGCGCCGATGTTAAGTCGTTAATCCGGCCTAAGCGGCCCTTCGTGGGAAAACGAGTGAAAAAGCTTGCAGGCGTGATCGCGGCGTTCGTCGCGTTGAGTGCTGGCGCGCAGGCACCGGTAACGGGGCCGGAGACGCGTCCCTCCGTGCCGACGATTCCCGGCGCGAGCCGGACGGACGGAGCGCTGGAGTGCCTGATCGAGCCCTACATGGTGGCCAACGTCGGCAGCGCGGTCGACGGCGTGCTCGAGCAGGTTCTCGTCGAACGGGGCGACGCCGTGCGCAAGGGGCAGGTGATCGCGAGATTGCGGTCCAACGTCGAGGCGGCGTCGGTCAAGCTGTCCGAAGGGCGCGTCGAGTTCGCGCGCAGGCGGGTGGAGCGGAACGAGACGCTCTACGAGCAGAAGCTGATCTCCGCCCAGGAGCGCGACGAGCTGGTGACCGAGACCCGGCTGCGCGAGGAAGAGCTGAACCGGGACCGGGAAATCCTGAGGCTGAGGACGATCACGAGCCCGCTCGACGGCGTCGTGGTGGAGCGCCATCTCGCGCCGGGAGAATCCATCCGCGCCGAGAAATCGGTGATCCTGAAGCTGGCGCAGATCAACCCGCTCAACGTGGAGGTCGTCGCGCCGGCGGGACTTTTCGGGTCGCTGCGGGCCGGCATGCCGGGAAGGGTGAGCCTGGCGCCGTTCTTCCCCGGCGTCTATCAGGCCAGGATCGTCGTGGTGGACAAGGTCATCGACGCGGCCAGCGGCACCCTGGGCGTGCGGCTGCAACTGCCCAACCCGGGCAACCGGATCCCGTCGGGCCTGAGGTGCAGCGTGGTTTTCGGAAAATGAAAACGAAAACGAGAATAACCGGAAGAACGATCAACCAGGGGAATGGACCGTGGGGGTCAGCCGACACTTTTACATGAAGCTGCGCCGCCCGGTCAGGGCATGGGCGCTCGCCGTGCTGCTCCTGCCGATGCTCGCCCGGGGCGAGACGTTGCTGGAAGTCTACAGGCTCGCCCACGAGAACGACCCGAAGTTCCGGGCCGCTCAGGCCGAATTCCGGGCGAGCGGCACGCTCGTCAACCAGGCCCGCGCCGGGCTGCTGCCGACGGTGAGGTTCGACATCGAGCGCATGGATACGGACCAGCGGATCATCAGCAGCCGCAACCCGATCTTCGGCGCCGGCAGCACGAGTTTTGACACCGATACCGAGATCCTGTCGATCACCCAGCCGATCTTCCGCAAGGACGTCATCGAGCGCTTCAAGCAGTCGAAACTGGTGGTCAAGCAGGCGGAGTACACGGTGCTCGCCGCCGAGCAGGAGCTCCAGTTGCGCACCGCCGTGGCCTACCTCGTGGTGCTGGCCGCGACGGACAACCTGGGGTTCGCCATGGCTGAGCGGGAGGCCGTGGGCAAGGCGCTCGACCTGGCGCGCCTGAGGTTCAAGACGGGCCTGGGCACCATCGTCGGCGAGCACGACGCCACGGCGCGCTACGCGGTGACGCAGGCGCGCGTGCTCGAGGCGCGGAACCGGCTGCGCGATGCGCAGCAGGGGCTGCACGAGATCACCGGCAGGGAGATCAAGGTCGTGCAGATGCTGCGCGACACGTTCCCGCTCGAACTCCCGCAGCCGACCTCCGTCGAACGCTGGCTGGAAACCGCGTTCGAGCAGAACCTGCTGCTGCAGGCACGGCGCGAGGCGGTCGAGGTCGCGGAACGGGAGATCAGCCGCCAGCAGGCCGGCTATTATCCGAGCCTCAACCTCGTGATCAATCGCAACAAGCGCGATGCCGGCAGCACGCTGTTCGGCGGCGGCAGCAACGTCGAGACCACCGA
>CAYSRR010000304.1:0-3548 GCA_964433375.1 uncultured Streptomycetaceae bacterium | reverse complement strand
CGAGTTCGACATCGGCTGGCTCTACATCCGCGTGCTGCAGGCGCTGGGGCTCGCCCAGGTCAAGAAAGTCGCGCCCAAGATCAGGCTCGACGCCGCGAAAACCCAGTGTGATCTCGCCACCGTGCAGGCCGTCATCACCCATCGCTACGAGGTCATCGCCAAGTACGCGCAATCGCTGCGCCAGACCTGCGCCGACGAGATTCAGCAACTCAGGTCGCGCGCGGTGAGCGTGGACTGGGCGGCGATGAAGCGCACCCTGCATTTCGGCGCCGACACGCTGCCGGCCAACGAGCGCGCGAGGGTCGACGAGGCGCTCGACAAGAGCAAGGTGCTCGCCACCGTCTGCACCATGCGCCAGGAGCTGGCGTCGCTGTGGCAACGCTCGAACGCCTCCAAGGAACAGCTGGTGCGCCAGCTCGAAGATTGGTGCGCGCGCGCGGAAGCGAGCGGCATCGCCCCGCTGCAGGAATTCTCGCGGCGGCTGCGCTGCTACGCCTGAGGCAGTCCCAAGTTACAAGTCGCAAGTTTCAAGGTACGTAAAAAAGCCCGCCATCCGGCGGGCTTTTTATTGATTCAAAAATCAAATAGCTGTGCTATTTGATTTTTGTTTCCTTGTAGATGACGTGCTTGCGCGCCACCGGGTCGAATTTCTTCAGTTCCATCTTGTCCGGCGTGGTGCGCTTGTTCTTGGTCGTGGTGTAGAAATGGCCGGTGCCGGCGGTGGATTCGAGCTTGATCTTCTCGCGCATGGCGTTCTCTCCTCTGCCTCAGATTTGCTCGCCGCGGGCCCGCATCTCGGCAAGCACGACGTCGATGCCCTTGCGGTCTATGGTGCGCAGCCCGGCCGAGGTCAGGCGCAGGCTGACGAAGCGATTCTCGCTCTCGACCCAGATGCGGCGGTACTGCAGGTTCGGCAGAAAACGCCGCCGTGTCTTGTTGTTGGCGTGGGAAACGTTGTTCCCCAGCATCGGCTTTTTGCCGGTGACCTGGCAGACGCGTGACATGGCTAGCTCCGGAATTCGGGAAAGGCGCGGATTCTACACGACTTTTCAATAGCCGCCAAGACGCCAAGGCGCCAAGCAGAACGAAGGTAATCATCGAACTTCCAGGAACGGAACAAAGCACTAATACCTGCCGTTGGGACGGAGCAGGGCCCGGAAACGCCATGGATTCCTACCTAGTGTGAACGGCTTTTGATATTTATCGAGTACTTCTTGGCGCCTTGGCGTCTTGGCGGCTAATTCATAACAACCCGCGTTCCGCGAACGACATCGCCGCCCCCGCCCCGATGACGAAGTGGTCGAGCACCTTGACGTCCACCAGCGACAGCGCCTGCTTGAGCGCCTGGGTGAGCGCCTCGTCGGAACGGCTCGGCTCCGCGATGCCCGAAGGGTGGTTGTGGGCGAAGATCAGCGCGGCCGCGTTGTGGTGCAGCGCTTGCTTGACCACCTCGCGCGGGTAGACGCTGGTCTGGGTGAGCGTGCCGCGGAACAGCTCCTCCACCGCCAGCACCCGGTTCTGAGCGTCGAGGAAGACGCCGACGAATACCTCGTGCGGCCGCTCCTGGAGCTTCAGGCGCAGGTAGTCGCGCACCGCCTGGGGCGAGCTCAGCGCGGAGCCCCGCTCGAGCTTCTCGCGCAGCGCGCGCCGCGCCATCTCCAGCACGGCCTGCAACTGCGCGTATTTCGCCGTGCCGAGACCGGACACCCGGGTCAGCTCGCCGGCCTCCGCGGCAAACAGCGCCGACAGCGAGCCGAAGCGCGCGAGCGCCTCGCGGGCCAGGTCCACCGCGCTCCGACCCCGGACGCCGGTGCGGAGAAAAATCGCCACCAGTTCGGCGTCGGACAGCGCTCCGGCCCCTTTCGCGATCAGCTTCTCGCGCGGGCGGTCGTCGAGGGGCCAGTGGGCGATGGACATAAACGGTAAATCGCGTGTCGATAACCCAATAACGAACCAGACGCGAATAGCGTTTACAGGCCAAATTCCGATTCACGATTAACGATTTACGCTTCACGGGTTTTGCGGTTACACTCTTACCCCCACTTGAAGTTGAAGCGCTACATGGCTGAAAGTTCAGGAAAATCGGTCGTTCTGGGCGTCACCGGAGGCATCGCCGCGTACAAGGCGGCGCAGTTGACGCGCGACCTGCAGCGCCAGGACATCGACGTCCAGGTGGTCATGACCGAGGCGGCGCGCGGCATGGTGACGCCGGCGACGTTCCAGGCCCTGTCGGGCAAGCCGGTCTACACCGACATGTGGGACGCCGGCATTCCCGACAACATGGCCCACATCGAGCTCTCGCGCGGCAAGGACGCGGTCGTCATCGCGCCCGCCACGGCCGATTTCATCGCCAAGCTCGCCAACGGGCTGGCGGACGACCTGCTCTCGACGCTGTGCCTGGCGCGCGAGTGCCCGCTGATCGTTGCGCCGGCCATGAACCGCCAGATGTGGCAGAACCCCGCCACGCGCCGCAACGTCGAGCGCCTGCAGCGCGATGGGGTAACGATACTGGGGCCCGACAGCGGCGACCAGGCGTGCGGCGAGACCGGCGCGGGCCGCATGCTCGAACCGCTGGAAATCGCGCAGGCGGTCGCCGGCCTCGTCTCGCCGAAGCCGCTCGCCGGCGCGCGCGTGCTGATCACCGCCGGGCCGACCTTCGAGCCGATCGACGCCGTGCGCGGCATCACCAACCGCAGCTCGGGCAAGATGGGCTACGCGATCGCCCGCGCGGCGCTGGATGCAGGCGCCAGGGTCACGCTGGTTTCGGGACCGGTGAGCCTCACGCCGCCGGCCGGAGCGGATGTCGCGCAGGTCACGACCGCCGCCGAAATGTTCGAAGCCGTCAAGCGCAACGTCGCGCGCGCCGACATCTACATCGGCGTCGCCGCCGTGGCCGACTACCGCGTGGACAAGCCGAGGCGGCACAAGATCAAGAAGACCGAGAGCAGCCAGCTCGACCTCCGGCTCGTGCCCAACCCCGACATCCTCGCCTGGGTCGCCGCGCGGCCCCGGCCGCCGCTGTGCGTCGGCTTCGCCGCCGAGAGCCGCAACCTCGATGCCTACGCCGACGAGAAGCGGCGCCGCAAGAAAGTGCCGCTGATGGTCGCCAACCTGGCGCAGGAAGCGATCGGCTCGGACGACAACGAAGTCACGCTGTTCGACGACCGGGGCGCCCACAAGCTCCCGCGCGCGTCGAAGGAAGCGGTGGCGCGGCAACTGGTCGCCCACATCGCGAAGCTCTACGGCTCCCGGAAAAAACCAACCGCCAACCGCAGAGGACGCTGAGGACGCCGGGGAACGGCGCGCTCATGAAATCCTCGTTAGGTTCACCTTCATGCCTGTTTGCAATCGTGCCGATTTCGTAATGGTTCAATGATTTCCTCTGCGTCCCCTGCGTTCCCTGCGATGAGAGTTTTTTGAATCCGTGATAACGATCGACGTCAGGATCCTGGACGAGCGCCTACGCGGCCGGTTGCCGCAATACGCCACGCCCGGCTCCGCCGGCCTCGACCTGCGCGCCTGCCTCCCCGGCCCCGTCACGCTCGCGC
>CAYSRR010000303.1:0-3552 GCA_964433375.1 uncultured Streptomycetaceae bacterium | reverse complement strand
CCCGGACGGAACGACCTGCTTGCGGGGCATGTCGGCCAGGCGTTGCGCCAGGTCCGCCAGGGCCTCCAGCGCCTGCAGGCGTTCGCGCACCGTCAGCGCGAGCGCGGAGCGCAACTGCGCCCGACGGCTGCCTTCCCAGGTGGCGGTCTCCCAACCGGCTTCAGCTTCGCGACTCATTGCGGCGCTTTTCATCCAGGATCAATTGCAGATGCTCGATATCATCCAAGTCCCGGGGCCGGTTGGCAAGCCGCTTCATCGCGATCAGGGCGGGAATCGACACGAAACGCACCAGCAGGCCTGGTGCAATCTCCCCCTGCATGGCGGCATCGTACTCCCGGTCGAAATCGAACGGCTCTGACACGAAGACGTCGACCGTGAGCGGGCGGTGCAGATCGCTGTGGAAATTCAGCACCTGCATGCCCTTCTCCCGGATCCAGCGGGCGCGGTGAGCCTCGTCGGCGAACTGATCCGCGGTCACCGGCACGGTAGGGCGATAACCCAGGTCGGCAAGCGCCTTGAATGCGGGCCGGATGTTGTCGGGCTTGAGCTGGATCACCAGGTCGACATCGTAGGTGAGCCGCACATAACCGTGCGCATTCACCGCCATCCCGCCGGCGACCAGATAGCGAACGCCGGCATCGCGAAGCGCAGTGACGATCGCCTCGAACGCGGCAAGCTTCATGCCGCAGCGACCTGATATCGCACAAGCATGTATTCGATGAGCATGGAGTTACTCTACTGCGAGTGCCACGGCAGGGCAAACGGGCGCTTCGCTGAAGGCGGAAGGCGGAAGTCGGAAGGGACATCTTAATGCATAGCCGGAAAGGCGTTGCAGGTGAAGCGTTGCAGATACGACGTCGCAGATGATGCGTTGCAGATGGGGCGAAGTAACCGAGACGCCTTACCTGAGACGCTTCACCTGAGACGCCTTTCAAAGCCGCGTCATGGCGCAGCGGCCCTGGCTTTGGCTTCCAACCGTCATTCGTCCCATGGATTGACGCAGGCCGCGCCGCAGCGCTCGAAATCCGCGATGTTGCGCGTGGCCACGGTAAGGCCATGTACCAGGGCCGTTGCCGCGATGAGGCAGTCGATCACCGGCAACGGCCTGCCCCGCTTCCCGGACTCGCCGGCAATCGAGCCCCACCGCGCCGCCGTCCGCGCATCGACCGGGAGCAGGCGCCCGCCGAAACGCTCCGCCAGGTCGCGCCGGACCCACGACTGCAGCCGGGTCCGCCGCGCCGAGGCAGGCAGCCCGGCGACCCCCTTCTCGAGTTCCCCGATCGTCAGCACGCTCAGGTAGAGCGAAGCTTCGTCCTGGCCATCAATCCACTTCAAGACCCCGGCGGAAGGACTTTTCCTGACCAGTTCGGAAACCACGGCCGTGTCGAGCAGGAAGCTCACAGCTCGACTCTTCTGCCGGTGTCCTTATCGCGCGCCAGGTCCAGCTCGACGCCGGCGAGCGGCGACTTGCGGAAGAAATCCACGAGCTTTCCCCGGGGCCGCGAGAGCTTGCCGTAATCCTTCGCGGACACCACCACGGCCGCATCGTTTCCGTGCAGCGTGATCACCTGCGGTCCCTCGCTCTGCGCCTTGCGCACGACCTCGGACAGCTGGTTCTTGGCCTCCTGCAACTGCCATTTGACGGTGGGCACGGGCGGACTCCTATTCTGGCTAGTCTGGCTATTTTACACGGGTCACCGGGGGTAGGGAAACGGCGCCCCCGCCTCCACGCCCCGTACCAATAGAAGAAACGCGGACACCCGCGACCCGGCTGACCGGGCGCTTCGCGCAAGGCGAAAGGCGGGAGGAACGAGAAACGATAAGCGAGAGCTGCTTTAGCCCGGATAGCCTGAAACGAAGGTATCCTGAATCTCGCGCCGAGAGGCGCCCGAAGCGACCAGGGCCCGTAAGATCAAGTCCAGCGACACGGATGGATCGCCCGCTTCGATCTTCGCAATGCGCGACTGGCTCGACCCCATTCGTTTTGCCAGCTCGACCTGCGAGATGCCGCGCCTGCGCCGCGTCTGCCGCAAAGCATCCATGAGGCACAGCTTGACCTCCACCAGCGCGGCCTCCTGATCGCTGAGTCGCAGGAATTCCTTTGCGGACCCGATCTTCCAGCCCGCCGCCCTGAGATGCTTCGCTTTCGCTGCTTTCATGCTACCGCCTCTTTTCAGTGAGCCGATACAGCTTCAACCGTCGTTCACACGCATTCACGACGGACTTTGGGGTCTTTGCCGTCGTCTTGGCGAACACATCGAGAATCACGATGGCGTCCGGCCGGATGCAATACATGATGCGCCAGGCCTTCCCCGCATCGAGCACCCGTAACTCATGGCATCCGTCCCCAACAGCCGGCATTGGCCTCGAATGAGGCATGGCGATGGACTCGCCACGCTGCAACCGGCGCAGCAGCACGCCGGCCTCGACCCGTGCAGCCGCCGAGAAAGGCGGCGTCTTGATCTCTCCGTGCAGCCAGGCCAGCGGCTTATCGCGCCCTGCATGGGACGGCATTGTATGTCCGATATGACATAACTGCAACGGCCGATGTTTTCCCGGCCCGATGTTCGATCAACGCCCGGGGCGCGGAAAGGTTGACGGCCCCTCATGAAGGCACGGACCACAAATTCCGACGCTTTCACTTGAACCACCCCCGCCACTCCCCCTCCAGCCTCACCGTCTGCCCCTTCCTCACCCACACCAACGCCCCCGCCCGCTCCGCGTTCTCGTAAGCCCACTCCGCAACACTCAACGAAGCATCCGCGTCGAACGGAAACCGGGCGGCGTCGAAGACCTGGCCGAGGGCCGCTTCCTCGTTGTCGTTGCGCTCGACCCACCGCTCGAGGTGACCGGTGGCCGCGAGCATGTCGCGCTTGTCCTGGTTGCACGAGCCGTGCGCCAGCACGAAGTTGTGGCCCAGGTCGAGCGGGTAGCGCGACCACGGAATGAAGTGATCCACGGCGCCGCCGTCACGCACCGCCCCGCTGCAGTAGAAACAGCGGCCTTTCTGCAGGTCCATCAGGCCGACCGCGATGGCTTTCAACCCGCTGCGCTCGGCACCGAACAGGAAATCCGCCAGGTCCGTCATCGACCCCAGGACCGGGCGGTTCAGCGGCAGGCGCTGGACGAACGACAGCCACGCGGTTTGCACCAGCGCCTGCACGACCGCGAACTGGGCACGGAAGCAGGCCGCCACTCCGGGACGCAAGACGATTCCCCGATCGACCAGCTTTTCCTCGTACAGGAAATCCAAACGCTCTCTCCCGACGAGCTGCAGCTTCCACAGCGGCATCTGGTCAAGCAACCGCCCCACTTCGCGAACCAGCCGGGGCCAGGCCTTGTGATTGCGCGCCACCGCAATGGTCGGCGCGCCGGATTTGAACGCTGCGATCTTGCCGACGATGCTCGCCTGCCGCCCGGTGTTCTGGGCCAGCATGCCTTTCCCGCCGAACGGCGCGACCTGGCGCCAGTACAGAGTGATGAAACGATCGGCCAGTTCGTCCAACTCGATGCGCAGGCTGCCGTCCGGCGCCGGCGTCTTCTCCACGCTCA
>CAYSRR010000302.1:0-3566 GCA_964433375.1 uncultured Streptomycetaceae bacterium | reverse complement strand
TGAGCAGATGCGCGCCGGCGCGCCGGATTCCCGGCCGGGCGCCTTCCACGGCCGGCCGCTCTCCATTAGACTCTGCCGGTAGCCAGGTAGGTAAAAGACCCCCGAGGAGATTTCATGAATAGCAAGCTTGCTCACGCCTGTTTCGCCGGACTCGCCGCCTGCGTACTGTCGCCGGCCCCGCTGCTCGCGCAGCCCTATCCCCACAAGCCGATCCGCCTGCTGGTCGGATTCGCGCCCGGCGGCGGCGTGGACAAGTCCGCGCGCACGGTCGCCCAGCCGCTCGGCGAGTTACTGGGGCAGACGGTCGTGGTGGACAACCGTCCCGGCGCCGCGGGCAACCTGGCCGCGAGCCTCGTCTCGAAAGCGACGCCGGACGGCTACACGCTGCTGATGGCCAATTCGACGATCTCGACACCGGGTCTCTTCAAGAACCTGCAGTTCGACGTGCGCAAAGATCTCGATCCGGTCGCGCTGATCGCGATCGGTCCTTCGGTGCTGGCCGTGCATCCCTCGGTCCAGGCGAAGAGCGTGAAGGACCTGATCGCCCTAGCGAAGGCGCAGCCCGGCAAGCTGGTGTACGGCTCGGGCGGGCTCGGCAACGTCACGCACCTCGAAATGGAAATCCTCAACGCCATGACGGGCACGAAGATGACCCATGTGCCGTACAAGGGCAGCGCGCCGTCCCTGGTGGCGCTCGTCAGCGGCGAGGTGCAGGCGCTGTTCTCGTCGATCCCGGCCGCGCTCGGACAGATCCGCGCCAACCGCATTCGCGCCCTGGCCGTCTCGATCGCGAAGCGCAGCAGCGCGCTGCCGGACGTGCCGACCATCGACGAGTCGGGCGTGCGGGGCTACGATGCGGCATCGTGGTACCTGGTGTTCGCGCCGGCGGGCACCCCGAAGGCGGTGACGGCCCGTCTGGGCAAGGAGGTTTCCGTGATCATGGCTCGCAAGGACGTGCGCTCGCTCTTCGTGAACGATGGCTTCGAGCCGGAAGGCAGGGGGCCGGCCGATGCCGCCCGTTTCTTCGCGGCCGAGGTGGTGAAATGGGACAAGGCCATCAAGATGGCGGGACTCAAGCCTGAGTGACGGGTGAGGGGTGACGGGTGTCGAGTGACGAGTGACGAGTGACAGGGAGGAGGGGGAGATGAAAAATTCAACGATGAAACGCGCTGCTACGGCCCTTGCGGCTGTACTAGCCGTCGCGGCGCCGCAGGCGGCCGCGCAGTATCCGAACAAGCCGGTGCGCCTGATCGTCTCGTCGGGCGCGGGCGGCGGGCTGGATTTCGTCGCGCGCCAGGTCGCGAACCCGATGGGCGAGACCCTGGGGCAGACCGTGGTGGTGGACAACCGGGCGGGCGCGAGCGGCAGCATCGCCGCGGAGCTGGCTTCGCAGGCGGCGCCGGACGGCTACACCCTGATGTTCCTCAGCGCGAGCCTGGTGGTGTACGGCATCGTCAACAAGACGCGCTACGACCTGCAGCGCGACTTCTCGCCGGTGTCGCAGGTCGCCGCCGCGCCGTACATGCTGGCCGTGACGCCGGGTCTGCCGGCGAAGAGCGTGAAGGACCTGATCGCTTACGCGAAGGCCAACCCGGACAAGCTCAACTACGCTTCCACCGGCAACGCATCCCTCGCGCATCTTGCGACCGAGCTGTTCGCGCATAACACAGGCACCCGCCTGGTGCATGTCCCTTACAAGGGGGTGGGCGCGGCGGTGCCCGACCTGTTCTCCGGCCGCCTGCACTTCGCTTTCCTGAGCATGGGCTCGCTCTACGGCCACGTCCGCGCGGGACGGCTGAGGGCGCTGGCCGTCGCGAGCGCGGAGCGCGTGAAGATGGCGCCCGACCTGCCGACGATGATCGAGGCGGGCGTGCCGGGATACGCCGTGACGCAGTGGCACGGGATGCTGGCGCCGCGCGGCACGCCGCGCGCGATCGTCGAGCGGATGCACAAGGAGATCGTCAGCGCGGTGCGCCGACCGGAAGTCTCCTCGCGACTTGCGCTCGACGGCACCGAGGGCATCGCCAGCGCGCCGGCGGAATTCGGGAAGTTCCTGAGGGCCGAGCGCGAGCAGTGGGCGAAGGTGGCGGAGGTGGCCAACATCCGCGGCAAGTGACCGCGCGCGTGCCTGGCCGCGAATGCGGTTACTTGATCAGCCGCAGCGTGAACGGGTACTTGTAATCGAACTGGCCGTTCGAGACCTTGACCGCGGCCATGATGGTCAGCACCAGCGCGCCGATGCCGACGACGAACATCAGCACGAAGCCGATCAGGACGAAGGCCAGCACGATGCAGACGATGAACGCGAGCAGCACCGTGATCTGGAAGTTGAGCGATTCCTTGCCGTGCTGGTCCACCAGCGGCATGGTGTCCTTCTTGATCAGCCACACGATGAGCGGGCCGATGATGTTGCCCAACGGGATCACGAAGCCGGACAGCGCGGCGAGGTGGCAGGCCATGGCCCAGTTCTGCTCTTCCTTGCTGGAAGCTTGCGGGTTCTCGCTCATTTTTCCTCTCCCTGGTTGGCGTCCTGCGCGGAACGCGTGGATAGAATACACCATCCAGAGGATACGCATGGAATCGCGCGGTGGATTTGCTGACGCAGGGGGTGCTCGGCGCGGCGCTGGCGCAGTCGGCGGCGCGCAAGCAGGAGACGCGCATCGCCGCCGCCGTCGGCTTCGCGGCCGGCCTGCTGGCCGATGCCGACGTGCTGATCCGCAGCTCGATCGATCCGCTGCTGGAGCTGGAGTTTCATCGCCACTTCACGCATGCGCTCGCCTTCGTGCCCGCGGGGGCGCTGGTCGCGGCCGCGATCCTGTGGCCGTTCCTGCGCGCGCGCATCGCTTTTCCGCGGCTCTACCTGTATGCCTTCTTCGGTTACGCGCTCGCGGGCTTCCTCGACGCCTGCACCAGCTACGGCACCCATCTCTTCTGGCCGTTTTCGGAAGCGCGCGTGTCGTGGAGCCTGATTTCCATCGTCGACCCGGTGTTCACGCTGCTGCTGGCGGTGCCGCTGGCGATCGGCGTCGTCCAGCGGCGGGCGCGCGCGGCGCAGGTCGGACTCGCGCTGGCGGCGGGTTACCTGGCGCTCGGCTTGCTGCAGCATGAGCGGGCGGCCGCGGCGGCCCAGGCGCTGGCGGCGGAGCGGGGGCATCGTCCCGAACGGCTGCTGGTGAAGCCGACGTTCGGCAACGTGCTGCTGTGGCGCTCGACTTACATCGCGGACAAGCGGATACACGCCGACGGCATCCGCGTCGGCCTGGGCGTAGCGCGGGTCTATCGCGGCGAATCCGTGGAATTGTTCGATCCCGCCCGCGATTTGCCGTGGGCGCCGCCCGGGTCGGGCGCGCGTCTGCAGGCCGAGCGCTTCATGCGACTCTCCGATGGCTACGCCGCGCGGCATCCCGCCCGCCCGCAGTGCATCGGTGACGCGCGCTACGCCATGCTTCCCACCCGCGTCGCGCCGCTGTGGGGCATCGTCTACGACGCCGAGCGGCCCGATGCCGGTGTGCGCTTCGTCACCGATCGCGCGCTGACGCCGGGAATGCGCGAGCAGTTTCTCGACA
>CAYSRR010000301.1:0-3592 GCA_964433375.1 uncultured Streptomycetaceae bacterium | reverse complement strand
TGGGCTCCATAGCCGAGGTCCGGCGGGATGATCAGCAGGCGGCGGCCGCCTTCCTTCATGCCGGCGACGCCTTCGTCCCAGCCCTTGATGACGCGGCCCGCGCCGAGCGGGAAGTCGAACGGGTCGTTGCGGTCCTTGCTCGAATCGAACTTCGTGCCGTCGGTGAGCCAGCCGGTGTAATGCACGGTGACTTTCTGGCCGGCGGCGGCGACCGCGCCGGTGCCGACGACGAGGTCGTCGATGATCAGGCCGGAAGGGGTGGTGGAGGGCATGGCGATCCTTTCTGTTGGCGAGGGCGCAATTATCGCTGATATCATCCCTTTTTTTCATTACTAGGAGAAACTCCATGGCCAAGGCCTACTGGATCGCTTTCTACCGCTCGGTCAGGAACCCCGACGCGTTCGCCGCGTACGCGAAGCTCGCGCCGGCGGCCATCCAGGCGCACGGCGGGAAATTCCTGGCCCGCGGCGCCCCGGCCAAGGTTTACGAGGCGGGCATCGAGCAGCGCGTGGTCATGATCGAGTTCGACAGCGTGCAGCAGGCGATCGCCGCGCACGACAGCCCCGGCTACCAGGAGGCGCTGAAGGCGCTGGGCAAGGACTCGGTCGAGCGCGAGATACGCATCGTCGAAGGCATCGGCTGACGCTGCCGAGTGTCGAGGGTCGAGTGTCGGGGGTCGAGTGTCGAGTGACTGATGCTGGCGCGGCGGGCGCCGCGCCCGTCAAGTTCAGCGCGCGGCCGGAAGCGCCGTGGGCGCTGTGGACCGGCATCGCCGGCGCGCTGGCGGCCACCGCGGTGTCGGTGCACGGCATCCTCGGCTCCGGCAGCTCCACCGCGGCGATCGGCTTCGTCTTCGTGCCGTTCATCGCCATCGTGGCGATGCTGCCGGCGGCGATGTGGGGCCTGGCGCTGGGCTGCGTCTGGTTGAGCCTGCGCGGCGCGCAGCGCTACCTGCTCCCGGTGCTGATCGCGGCCTGGGCGTTCGCGCTGGCGGTGCCGGCGGTCGCCGGCTGGGAGGTCTGGCGCGGACTCGGCCTGCAGTCCGCGGTGCACGCGACGCGCGACATGACCGCCGCGCAACTCGACGAGGCCTTCCTCCGCTCGCCGTGGAACCGCGACCGGTTCTTCCTCGGCGCGCTCGCGCAGAACAAGGCGGCGAGCCCCGGGCTGCTCGATCGGATCGCCGCGCTGCCCGACCCGGCGCTGTACGAGCCGATGGGCTCGCTGTGGGACGTGATGGGAGAGAACACCAAGGGCGTCGCGGTCATGCGGCTCGTCGCCCACCATGCCAACGCGCGCGGCGACACGCTGGCACGCCTGGCGGACGGCCCCGGGGCCGACCAGTTGCGGCACGAGCTGGCGCGCAACCCGAACACGCCGCCGGAGGTGCTGCGCCGCTGGTTCGATTCGACCGACTACCTGGTGGAATGGGGGCTTGCGCTCAACCCGACGACGCCCCCGTCCGTGATGGAACGCCTGTCGCGCAGCCAGGACCTCTACACCCGCATGAACCTGACCTACAACAAGGCCGCGCCGCCGGAGATACTCGAGCGGCTGGCGCAGGATCCCGACGAACTTCTCGCGAGAAATGCAAAGCAGGCGCTCGAGAGGCGCCGCGGACAATGATGAATGAGGAATGATGAATGATGAGAAAAACGATCGATGAAAAAGTGGCGCGGGAGGCGTTCGAAAGCGCGCGTGCGACGCACGACCAGGATTTCGGGAAGTTTTTCCTTGCCCGGTTCTTCGGCTGCGAGTTCGACTATGCGGACGACGCCTGCAAGGTGTCGTTCGAGCTGAAGGACTTCATGCTGAACCCGCAGGGCGGGCTCCACGGCGGGGCCATCGCCTTCGTGCTGGACATCTCGATGGGACACCTGCTGTGGAAGACCGCCGGCGCGGGCACGACGCTGGAGATGAAGGTGCAGTACGCGAAGGCGGCGAAAGCGGGGCGCCTCACCGCCACCGGCCGCTTCCTGCGCCGCGGCCGCACCATCTCCTACCTGCGCTCGGAGCTGACCGACGAGAGCGGCGAGCTGGTTGCCTTTGCGACGTCGACGTGGATGTCCTTGAAGCGGTGATTAAGTGATTCAGTTCGCTCAATGGCAAGTTTTCAAATCACCGAATCACCGAATTACTTAATCACCTAATCACTGAATGTTAGTGCCCGTCGGGTCGAAATAAGCCGACGTCGTCGTGCGCGTCGCGCGCCACGGCAGCTCGAAGGGCCGATCATGGTTCGGCGGCAGCGTCACGCTCACCGTGCCTTCGATGATCTCGCCGCGCACCTTGCCGCGGAAGACGTGGCGGACGAAGCCGATGCCGTCGAGCGTCATGCCGAGCGTGAACGAGATGTCTTCGCCCCGCAGCTTCATGTCCTGCAGCATCTCGCGCCGGTTGCCGGAGCGCACCACGCCGTCGAGACGCTGGAAGCGCTGCTCCTTGATCGCGGCATAGGAAGCACGGCGCCCGTCGATCGCGAGTTCCCAGCTCCAGTAGCCCTCGACGCGCGCCGGCACGACCCACATCGCGACGCGCGGGCCGTCGAGATCCTCGGCGTCGGGCGGCCACCATTCGCCGAGGTCCCACAGGTTGGTGATGATGCGCGTGCCGGGGCGCGCCTGGTTGAGGATCACCGGCCGCAGCATGCGCTGGAACTCGGGCCAGAGCCACATGGCGATGACCGTCGCTTCGCTCAGGTCGGTGTCATAGGCATTGAGGTGGAAGAACTGCACCCGGTCGGCGACGTCCTGGGCCTGCGCCGCGGCGTTCGCTTCGCCGACGAGCTTGGCGTCGACGTCCACGCCGAAGCCGCGCAGCTTGCGGTTCATGCGTGCCGCGGTCATCACGACGCGCCCGTCGCCCGAGCCGAGGTCGACCACAACGTCGTCGTCGCGGAGGTTGGCGAGCTTCAGCATGCGCTCGACGTTTTCCTGGTCGCTCGGCACGAAGGGCGAGAAGCGCTCCTGCGCCTGCGCGGCACCGGCGGCGAGCGCCAGGGTGATCATGAGGAGGATGGGGCCGACTTTCTGCATAAGCCTGTTTCTGTTCACGGGAGTCGAGTCGCGAGCAACGAGCCACCCCTTTCGCCTTCCAACGTTCGATATGCGATAGCGGCACAGGTGGCTCCGGGGCGTGCGAGCGGCTGGAAGAAATTCTAGCATCGGCCGCGGCGCTATTGACACTGCCCGTGATAAGCCGGAATATCGCCGGCACAGTTCGTCCGTTCATTTCACTTCGGGAGGGGGTATGAAACGGTTCACACTCGCGTGCGGCGCGGCCGCGCTGGCATTCTCGTTCTGGGCAGGCGCCGCGGCCGCCGCGGACATCAAGCTGCGTATCGCGTCGGGCCATCCGCCGGCCAATACCTACGTCTACCTGATGCAGAACTTCTTCGTGCCGGAGGTGACGAAGCGCGTCGCCGCGCGCACCAAGCACAAGGTCGAGTTCATCGAGGGCTACGGCGGAGCGATGGTCAAGGTCGCGGACACGCTGGAAGGCGTGCAGTCGGGGATCATCGACATCGGCGGCTTTTGCTTCTGCTTCGAGACGTCGAACCTGCCGCTGCATGCGTTCCAGGTGATGCTGCCGT
>CAYSRR010000300.1:0-3609 GCA_964433375.1 uncultured Streptomycetaceae bacterium | reverse complement strand
TCCGGAAGGGGATTTCCCCGCCGAGGGACTCGATCGTCTCGCGCAGGCTTTCCACCATGGCAACGAGACGGAAGGTGCCGATGTGCGGCTTGGCGACGTAGAGGATTTCCTCGGGCGCGCCGGCTTTCACGAACTCGGTGAGCACCTTGCGCCCGAGGTGGCGCGGGTCCTTCACCTGGCTGTAGAGCTTGCCGTCGGAGAAGGTGCCGGCGCCGCCTTCGCCGAACTGGACGTTGGATTCCGGGTTCAGCACCGACTTGCGCCACAGGCCCCAGGTGTCCTGCGTGCGTTCGCGCACGATCTTGCCGCGGTCGAGGATGAGCGGGCGGAAGCCCATCTGGGCGAGCAGCAGCCCGGCGAAGAAGCCGCACGGGCCGGTGCCGATCACGACCGGCCGCGATTTCAGCCCGGCCGGCGCCTGCACGACGTAGCGGTACGAGATGTCCGGCGTCCGCGTTACGTGCCGGTCGTCCTTGAGGCGCGCGAGGAGCGCCGCCTCGTTCTTCACCTCGACGTCGAGCGTGTAGGTGAACACGATCGCCGGCTTGCGGGCGTCCACGGCACGGCGGAAGATGGCGTAGCCGGCGAGCTCGCCCGCGGGTATCCCCAGCCGCTTCAGGATGGCGGCGCGGAGGGCGTGCCCGGGATGGTCGAGGGGAAGCCTGACTTCGGTGAGTCGTAACATGCGCGGGCCGTGGTTATCGGGCCAGGCGCCAGTATAAGGGATGAGTGATGAGGAGTGGTCCGGTTCTTGCATAGTCCCGTAGGGATTTGATGGCAGCGGAGGCTGTAATGCTCAAGGGAAAAACCGCGCTGGTGACGGGATCCACCAGCGGCATCGGGCTGGGGATCGCGGAGGCGCTGGCGAAGGAAGGCGCCAACCTCATCCTGAACGGGCTGGGACGCGCCGACGAAATCGAGGCGCTCCGGGCGGGTATCGCGCACGAATGCGGTGTCACGGTGCGCTACGACGGCGCCGACATGACGCGCCCCGACACCATCGAGTCGATGATGCGCAAGGCGACCGCCGAATTCGGCGCGGTCGACGTGCTCGTCAACAACGCCGGCATCCAGCACGTCGCGCCGGTGGACGAATTCCCGGTGGAGAAGTGGAACGCGATCATCGCGATCAACCTGGTGGCGTCGTTCCACACCATCCGCCTCGCGTTGCCGGGGATGAAGAAGCGCAAGTGGGGGCGCGTTATCAATATCGCCTCGGCGCACGCGCTGGTCGCTTCGCCCTTCAAGTCGGCCTACGTCGCCGCCAAGCACGGCGTCGCCGGGCTCACCAAGACCGTCGCACTCGAGGTGGCCGAGCAGGGCATCACCGTCAACGCCATCTGCCCCGGCTACGTGCGCACGCCGCTCGTCGAGAAGCAGATCCCGGACACCGCGAAGGCGCGCGGCATCACCGAGGAGCAGGTGGTGCGCGACATTTTGCTCGCCGCCCAGCCCACCAGGCAGTTCGTCACCATCGACCAGGTCGCGTCGCTCGCCCGCTACCTCGCCAGCGACGACGCGGCGTCCATCAACGGCGCGATACTCTCCGTGGACGGCGGCTGGACGGCGCATTGACAAGGATGAAGGATTTCGGCCGAGAGGCCGGAGTCATCCTTCCACGTTCATCCTTCGGAAGTGTGAATCACATCCCTCACGATCGGGTAGATCTGGTTGTTCCACCGCTTGCCGCTGAACACGCCGTAGTGGCCGGCGCCGGCCTGGATGTAGTGGGTCTTGAGGTAGGGCCGCAGCTTGCTGCACAGATCCTGCGCCGCGAGGGTCTGGCCGAGCGAGCAGATGTCGTCCTTCTCGCCCTCGACGGTGAGCAGCGCCGTGCGCCGGATCGCGGACGGGTCCACCTTGCGCCCGCGCCAGCGCAGCCTGCCGCGGGCGAGCGAGTATTCCTGGAATACGTGCCGCACCGTCTCGAGGTAGAACTCCGCCGGCAGGTCGGCGACCGCGAAGTACTCCTCGTAGAACTTGCGCGTCCCTTTCGCCTTCTCGGCGTCGCCCCGCACCAGGCTCTCGAACAGCTCGCGGAAGGAGTTGATGTGCCGCTCCAGGTTCATGTTCATGAACGCGGCGAGCTGCACGAACCCGGGATAGACGCGTCGCTCGCCGCCTTCGTGGCGCAGCGGCACGGTGCCGATCAGGTTGTCCGCGAACCACTCGATGGAGTGGTCGGTCGCCAGCGTGTTGACCCTGGTCGGGCTGATGCGGCAGTCGATCGGGCCCGCCATCAGGGTCAGGCTCTTCGGCGTCGCGGGATGGCCGGCTTCGGACATGACGGCGACCGCGGCGAGCGCGGTGACGCAGGGCTGGCAGATCGCCACCAGGTGCGCGCCCGGCCCGATCGCGCCGAGGAAGGTCATCAGGTGCTCGATGGATTCGTCGAGGCCGAAGCGGCCGGCCGCGAGCGGCACGTCGCGCGCGTTGTGCCAGTCGGTGATGTAGACGTCGTGGTCGGCGAGCATCGTGCGCGCGGTTTCGCGTAGCAGCGTCGCGAAGTGGCCCGACATCGGCGCCACGATCAGCACGCGCGGCTGCGACCCGCGCATGTCCTTTTTGAAATGCAGCAGGGTGGCGAACGGCGTGACGTACGCGGCTTCCTCGCGCACCGCCACCTCGCGCCCGTTCACCGTGACGGTGTCGATGCCGAATACGGGGCGGCGGTGGGTGAGGCGCGCCAGCGCGAAGACCTGGCAGGCCGCCGCAAACTTGCGCACGGGCATCCATCCGCGCACGTCGGCGAGCGCCGGGGCGACCGCCTGGAACACCGCCCGCAGCGGCGCCACCGTGTCGGCATGCGCCTGGTAAGCCTGGTAGATCATTCCGCTCATTCTCCGGCCGTCAGGTTATCGATTGGTTACGGGGGAATACACGCAACATTCGCGCCAGCGCTGTGAAGGATCGCGCTGGCGCGATGGGCGGGCTGGCACGGCCCTTGCGAGGGGATTCCATCATGGCCAAGGCCACGCTCACCATCAGCAGCAAGAATTACTCGTCCTGGTCGCTGCGGGGGTGGCTGCTCACCCGTTTCGCGGGACTGGATTTCAGGGAGCGGATGGTGGCGCCCGACGACGCCGACTCGCGCAAGGAATTGCTGCTGTTGTCCCCATCCATTCTGGTGCCTTCGCTGGTGCACGACGGGATCAAGGTCTGGGACACGCTGGCGATCGGCGAGTACCTGAACGAGGTGAAGCCGAAGAGCGGTCTCCTGCCCGCGGACCGGAAGGCGCGCGCCCATTGCCGCGCCATCTGCGGCGAGATGCACTCGGGCTTCGGCAGCCTGCGCTCGGCGCTGCCGATGAACCTCAGAAGGTCCTTTCCCGGCCACAAGATATGGGCGAAAGCCCAGGGCGATATCGGGCGCATCGCGACGATCTGGCACGAATGCCTGGACACTTATGGCGGGCCTTTCCTCTTCGGCAAGAAGCGCGGTATGGCCGATGCCATGTACGCGCCGGTGGTGACGCGCTTCATGACTTACCACGTCGGGCTCGACGCGCCATGCGCGGCCTATTGCAAACGCATCATGGCGCTGCCGGAGATGATCGAGTGGATCAAGGCCGCCCGGAAAGAGCCCGAGGAGATCGAAGAGCTCGACAT
>CAYSRR010000299.1:0-3653 GCA_964433375.1 uncultured Streptomycetaceae bacterium | reverse complement strand
TGGTACTTCGTGACGGTCTGGGGCTCGGGCTTCATCGCCACCAAGATCGGGCTGCAGTACGCCCCGCCGTTCACCTTTCTCACGCTGCGCTTCCTGTTCGGCCTGGCGTGCCTCGTGCCGATCCTGCTATGGATGCGGCCGCGCTTTCCCGGCTCGCGCGCCGAGCTCGGCCACGTCGTCGTCGCGGGCCTGCTGATGCACGCCGTCCACCTCGGGGGCAGCCATTACACGCAGTATCTCGGCATGTCCGCCGGCATCACCGCGCTGATCCTCTCGGCGCAGCCGCTGATCACCGCGCTGGTCGCGGTGCGCTGGCTGGGCGAGCGGCTCGCGCCCCGGCAGTGGGCCGGCGTGGCCGTCGGCCTTGCCGGCGTCCTGCTCATCGTGTGGCACAAGGTGGACGTGCACGAGGCCACGCTCGGCAGCCTCGCCGCCGTCACGATTTCGCTGGCGGGCGTCACCGCCGGCACGCTCTACCAGCGCGTCCATTGCCCGCTCGTGGACCTGCGCAGCGCGACTTTCGTCCAGTTCATCGTGACGACGGCGGCGCTGGCGCCGCTCGCCTGGTGGATCGAGGGCTTCGCCGTGACCTGGGCCTGGCCGATGCTGGGTGCCATCGCCTTCCTCGTCATCGGCGCCTCGATACTCGCGGTGAGCGCGCTGCACACCCTGATGCGGCGCGGCCAGGCCACCCGCGTCACCAGCCTCCTCTATCTCACGCCGATTTTCGCGGTGGTGCTGGAGCTGGCGATGTTCGGCGTCATGCCGAGCGCGCTGTCGCTGGCGGGCATCGCGGTCACCTGCAGCGGCGTGGCGCTGGTGGCGTGGCGGACGGCGCGAGCGCGACAATCCACATAGTGAAGCGGCGCGCGGCGAGCGGGTACAATGACCGTTTCCCGAGCGCGCAGATTTGAGCATCCGCTTACTCGTCGTACTGACCGTCCTCGCGCACCTGTCGTTCGCCGGCGGCCGCGTCGTCCTTGCCCTGACCGCGATCCACTACCAGGCCTCGCCGTTCACCGTCGGCGCGGTGATGTCCCTGCTGACCGTCATCCCCATGGTGTTCGCGCTGCGGTGGGGCCGCTGGGTGGACCGCGTCGGGGTGCGCGTGCCCATGATCGCCGGCGTCGCGGCCATCTTCCTGTCGATGGTGGCGGGATGGGCCTTTCCCGGCCTCGAAATGCTGTTCGTGGTGAGCCTGGTCATGGGCGCCGGGTTCTTTCTCTATCACATCGCCGCCGGGCAGGCGGCGGCGCTGATCGGGGCGCCGGAAGACCGCGTGAAGAACTTCAGCCTGCTCGCGCTCGGCTTCTCGATCTCCGGCTTCCTGGGCCCGACGATCGCCGGCTTCGCCATCGACGGCATCGGGCATCACCGCGCGATGCTGCTGCTCTCGCTGGCCGCGCTGGTGAACGTCGTCGTGATGATGACGTTCAAGATCGCTTTTCCGCGCCAGCAGCCGTCGGCTGTCCAGGAGGGCAAGCGCCGGGTCATCGACCTGTTGCGCATCCCGGGTTTCAGGCTGGTCTTCATCGTGAGCGGCGTGCTGTCGATGACCTGGGATCTCTTCACGTTCGTGATGCCGATCCACGGCTCGCAGATCGGGCTCTCGGCGACCACCATCGGCATCATCCTCGGCGCCTTTGGCGTAGCCGTGCTGTTCGTGCGCCTCACGCTGCCGCTCGTCGCGCACCGGGTGAGCGAATGGCGCCTGCTGATCGCGGGCATGCTGATATCCGGCGTGGCCCTAGTCGTGTTCCCGCTGCTGCACGGCGTGCCGTTGCTGCTGGCGCTGTCCTTCCTGCTCGGCATCGGCATGGGCGGGACCCAGCCGGTCATCATGGCCCTGCTCTACGAGAAAGCGCCGGCGGGACGCGGCGCGGAAGTGCTCAGCATACGCACCTGGCTCATCAACTTCACCCAAACCAGCGTCCCGCTCGCGTTCGGGGCGCTGGGCGCGGCGCTCGGCATGTTGCCCGTGTTCTGGGCGATGGGCGCCGGGCTCGCCGCCGCCAGCTTCGCCGCCGCGCGCCGGAAGCCGTAGCCGGGCGAACCCAAAAAAAAGGGCCGCTCCGGCGGCCCCTTTTCTCGAGCTTGATTCGATCAGCTCAGGTGCTTGCTGACCAGCTTGGTCATGTCGAACATCGACACCTGCGACTTGCCGCCGAAAACGGCGCGCAGCTTATCGTCGGCATTGATCATGCGCCGGTTCGACTTGTCCTGCAGGCCGTTGCGCTTGATGTAGGCCCACAGCTTCTTGGTGACCTCGGTGCGCGGCATGGAGCTGCTCCCGACCACGGCGGCGAGCGTCGAGCTCGGGCTCATCGGCTTCATGAATGCGGCATTCGGCTTGCGGCCACTCTTCTTCTTGGCCTTCTTGGGTTTGCTTTTCTTCGCTTTCGCCATTGACTATCTCCCGTTGATTGCGCTGAAACAGCGCGGGTGGTTGGAAACGACGTTTGACCGTGAATTCGGCGAGTAGAGGATGCCAATGTCCGGCCAACCTTGCAAGGGGTTTTTTGGTTTTTTCACTCGGGGCGGCGCGGCGCGCGGCCGCTTTTCAGCCGGCGCGGACAACCGGCGCGGATGCTTTTCGCGACGCCCCGCTCGATCGTTTGTGCCCGGGAAACACGGTTCGCGGCCAGACACCAAAGCCTGTAGTCAAGGACTTAACCGCAGAAGTTGAAGTCTCGCGGCGTATCCTCCCGCAGCGCCGTCGCGGCGTTCCGTTCCGCGCTCCGGCTCGCGCCATCCTGCGCGGGCGGGCGCCGGGCCGGAAGGCCACGGTCTCCCGCGGTCACCCCCGTCGGGGCGGCCCGACACCGCCGCCCCGCTACTTCTTCAGCTTGTCGAGAAAGCGCCTGCGGAACTTCTGGACTTTCGGGGCCACCACGAAGCGGCAGTACGGCTGGTACGGATTGCGCTCGTAGTACTCCTGATGATGGTGCTCCGCCACGTAAAACGTCGAGGCGGGCGCGACCTCGGTCACGATGGGGTCGTCCCAGATCTTCGCGGCATCGATGCTCGAGATCACTTCCGCAGCTTCGGCCCGCTGCCGCGGCGTGTGGAAGAAGATCGCCGAGCGGTACTGGGTGCCCGCGTCGTTGCCCTGCCGGTTGAGCGTGGTCGGGTCGTGAATCACGAAGAACACTTCCAGCAACTCCCTGAACGACACCACCGCCGGATCGAACGTGATCTGCACGACTTCGGCGTGCCCGGTGTCGCCTCCGCAAACCTGCTCGTAGGTCGGATTCTCGATGCGGCCGCCCATGTAGCCTGATTCGACGGAAGCGACGCCTTTCATGCTGTCGTAGACCGCCTCCAGGCACCAGAAGCAGCCTCCGGCCAGCGTGGCGACCTCGCTACCGGCGGGAACCGTCGTGGAAGAATTCAATGCGCTGCTCCTGTCGGTCCGTCGGGTGCCTATCGAGCTTTACGTAACTGTGTTACATCGCTCGACCCTCACCCCCAACCCCTCTCCCGAAGGGCGAGGGGAGCGTCGAGCGAAACCGGATGTGTCATCCGGTTTCGTAATGATCAATGGTCGCGCTCCGGCAGTTTCAATTTCCACATGATGATCAGCATGCCGGCGCGCGCGCAGGCCGAGGCGGCCGAGAACGTGAGCGCCGCGCCGAGCGGCTCCCACGCGTAGC
>CAYSRR010000298.1:2916-3665 GCA_964433375.1 uncultured Streptomycetaceae bacterium | reverse complement strand
TGCCTTCTTCGACGATCGTTTCGTAAGCCATCAGTAGTACACGCCTTTCTTCATCACGAGACCGGCGGACTGAAGCGTATGCAAACCGCCGTCATCCAGGCGGATATATTTTGGCTCGCTATACAACAGCTGGCTGTCGCGCATTTCCTGGCTCGGCCCGGGAACATCCGCGAGCTTGGGAATCGCCGTCCCCCAGGGCTTGGTGGTGATGGGCGACAGGAAGTTCTTTTCCGTACCGTTGCGGAATTTGATCTTCCAGGCGATCGTGCCTTTCTCTTCGTCACGCTGGACACGTACGCTGTGGCCGAGCGGGGCAAAATCGGCATATCCGCGCACATCGATCGCGTTCTGCGGACAGGCCTTGACGCAGGAGTAGCACTCCCAGCACATGTTGGGCTCGATGTTGTAGGCGCGCCGATACGTCTTGTCGATGTGCATGATGTCCGAGGGACAGATGTCGACGCAATGTCCGCATCCGTCGCAGCGGGTCATGTAAACGAAGGTAGGCATGAGGAGACTCCTTGATCTGTCCCGATAAAGCTTGCGGGCCGTTTTCTAATAGTGGCGGGGCGCTTCGCGCTTGATGCCAAGTCCCATGTTCATCGGAGCATCTTGCAACAGTTCCATGGAGTGTCTTTTCTGCTGCTCGGGATCGTCACGGGTCAGCGTCGGCAGATTCTCGAACGTGCCATTGGCCTCGGATACTCTTTTCTCGAAGGCCGCGGCGGGCTTGAAGAACATGTGGGCGA
>CAYSRR010000298.1:0-2906 GCA_964433375.1 uncultured Streptomycetaceae bacterium | reverse complement strand
AACTTGGACCACGGCACCGAGCCGAACAACACCGTCGTGGCGATGATGTAGAGGCCGAAGAACACGCTGGCGCCGTCGCTGCCCCGCGTTTGCAGAAAGGCCCAGATCAGGCCCAGCGTCGTGCTGGCGAGGAGAGAGAGGATGAACAGGTCCGCGTGCATGATGCGCAGCGGCGAATTGCCCTCGGCGGCGACGTCGGCCCGGATGAAGAACCAGAACCAGTAGCCGCCGACGCAGACCATCAGGCCGCCGATCCACCACAGCATCGGCAGGATGGCGGGCGTCGGCGTCGCGAGCGTCGGGTAGGCGAACACCATGATGGCGGTCGTGACGACGTACATCACGAACCCGTACATGGTCAGCAGGTGGGCGACCCGGCGGCGCGCATTGCAGAACTCCCCGGACGTCAGGACGTCCACCAGCCCGGTCCGGACGGCGATCGACAGCAGTTCGCCCCCCCCGACCGGCTTCGCCCCCCTGCTTTGCGATTTTCGCCAGTTCTCGAAAAAATACTTCGCGCTCCCCTTGTGCACGATATCGAACAGCGTCCCGGCCGCGACCAGGACGACCATGACGACGACGAAGGCCGGCATGAAGGCAGGCGGCATGAACGCCGAAAGCTCGGCAAACGGATTGCTGGTGAACATCACGGTCCCCCCTCTTTACCGCGCTGATTTTAAACGCGGAGGAAGCGGCATACGCGAAAAAAAGGTTATGCGGTCATAGAAAATACTTTACAGAGCATCAGGTAAAATGCCCACGGAGGTTTCCCCTGAAAATCTGCATCGTCTCCGACAGCCACGACCATCGCGAGCCGCTCGCCGCAGCGGTCGCGGAGGCGAAGACGCTCGGCGCCCAGGCGGTGCTGCATTGCGGCGACCTGATCGCGCCCTCCACCCTGCACGCCGTCACCGGACTCGGGCTGCCGATCCATCTGATACACGGCAACAACACGGGCGACCTGTACTACCTGTCGAAATGGGCGCAGGAAGCCAGGAACCGCTTGCAGTACTACGGCCAGGACGGATCCCTGGAACTGGCGCAAAAGCGGATATTCATGGTGCATTACCCGCATTACGCCAGGGCGATGGCGCTCACGGGCGACTACGACCTGGTCTGCAACGGCCACGAGCATCGCGCCGCGATCGAGCGCATCCGCAACATCAAGGGAGGAGAAACGCTGCGCATCGATCCCGGGACGGTCGCGGGCGTGAGCGCACTCGCGACCTACGTGTTCGGCGATCTGCAGACCCTGGAGTTCGCGATCCGGCCGGTTCCACTCTGAAACTGAAGCGTCCATGAAACCATACTCCATCATTCACGCCGCGGCATGGGTCGGCACAACGCTCGCTCTGCTCCCCTGCCTCACCAGCGCGCAAACGATCACCACCGAAGCGCACGCGTTTCGCGTCGTGAAGCTGGTCGAGCGGCTCGAGCACCCCTGGGGGCTCGCCTTCCTGCCGGACGGCCGCATGCTGGTCACGGAACGCGCCGGCCGCCTGCGCATCATCGGCAAGGACCACAAGCTGGAGCCCCAGGCCGTGTCGGGCCTGCCGCCGATTGCGGTCACCGGCCAGGGCGGACTGCTGGACGTGGCCCTGCATCCCCGCTTCACGGACAACGGGCTGGTCTACCTCTCCTACGCCGCCCGTGGCGAAGGGGGCGTCGGCACCGAGGTCGCGCGCGGGCGTCTGGCCGGCAATCGCCTCGAGAACGTCCAGGTCATCTTCCGGCAGCATCCCAAGGGCAGCACCGGCCGCCACTTCGGCTCGCGGCTGGTATTCGACCGGGAGGGATATCTCTACATCACGCTCGGCGACCGCGGCGATGACGGACGCGCGCAGAAGCCCGACGATCACGCGGGATCGGTCATCCGGCTCCACGACGACGGGCGGGTGCCCCGGGACAACCCCTTCGTCGGCAAGCCGGGCTGGAAGCCGGAAAAGTACACGCTCGGCAACCGCAACATACAGGGAGCGGCGCTCCACCCGCGGACCGGGATGTTGTGGACGCACGAGCACGGGCCGCAGGGCGGCGACGAGGTCAACGTGATCCGCGCCGGGACCAATTACGGCTGGCCGGTCATCACCTACGGCGTCCAGTACGTGATCGGCACCCGCATCGGCGAAGGTACGCATAAGCCCGGCATGGCCCAGCCGATACACTACTGGGTACCCTCGATCGCGCCTTCCGGCATGGCGTTCTACACTGGGGACAGGTTCCCCGCCTGGCGTGGCGACCTGTTCATCGGCGCGCTGCGCGACCAGATGCTGGTGCGGCTCAGGCTCGACGGGGAAAAGATCGTAAAAGAGGAACGGATGCTGAAGAACACCCTCGGCCGCATACGCGACGTGCGCAACGGGCCGGACGGCTATATTTACCTGCTGACCGACGAGTCGAGCGGCGTGCTCGCCCGACTCGAACCGGTCAGCCCCTGATGCAGGGGTGCACGAGGGGAGTATCCCCTCGTTCTCATCCCTACCTGCTGACCGACGAGTCGAGCGGCGTGCTGGCGCGGCTCGAGCCCGCCGCCCCCTGATCGCCGCGGCGTTAAGCCGCGGCGCGCCGCTCTTCTTCGACGACTTCGGGTTCCGGCTCCTGCGCCACTGCAGCATCTTGTGCGGCCGTTTCCTGCGGCTGTGCCGGGTCACCCGAGCGCTCCACCAGCGAGCCCAGGTCGTCCAGCGGCGGCAACTCCTCGAGCGAAGCCAGGTTGAGGTCGTCCAGGAATGACCGCGTCGTCGCCAGCAGTTCGGGGCGACCGGGCACTTCCTTGTGCCCCACGATCTCGATCCAGCCGCGCGCTTCCAGCGCCCGGATGATGTTGGCGGACACGACGACGCCGCGGATTTCCTCGATGTCGCCGCGCGTGACCGGCTGCCGGTAGGCGATGATCGCCAGCGTCT
>CAYSRR010000297.1:0-3666 GCA_964433375.1 uncultured Streptomycetaceae bacterium | reverse complement strand
GACGCTTCTCCCGGCCGTATAATCGGCCTATCGTCCGGAGAAATCGCATGCAAACGAAAATCCCCTGCGTGATCATGCGCGGCGGCACGTCGCGCGGCCCGTTCCTGCTGGCTGCCGACCTGCCCGAGGACATCGCCACGCGGGATGAAGTGCTGCTGGCGATCATGGGTTCGCCGCACGAAATCCAGGTGGACGGCATCGGCGGCTCGCATTCCGTCACGAGCAAGGTGGCGATGATCAGCAAGTCGAAACGCCCGGACGCCGACGTCGATTACCTGTTCGCGCAGGTGCAGATACACGAGAAATTCGTCGACACCAAGCCCAACTGCGGCAACATGCTGGTCGCCGTCGGGCCGTTCGCCATCGACGCCGGGCTGGTGCCGGCGCGCGACGGCGAGACGCCGGTGCGCATCTACAACGTCAACACCGATTCGTTGGTCGAAGCGATCGTCCGGACGCCCGGACGCCGGGTGACCTACGAGGGCGACGCCGCCATCGACGGCGTGCCGGGCACGGCGGCGCCGGTGGGCATCAATTTCAAGAACGCCATCGGCGCGATCACCGGCAGGATGCTGCCGACCGGCAAGCCGCTCGACGTGATCGACGGCGTCGAGGTGAGCTGCGTGGATATCGCGATGCCGATCGTGATGATGCGCGCCGCGGACATGGGCAAGACCGGCTACGAAACCGCCGTCGAACTCGACGCCGATCACGCGCTGATGAAGCGCATGGAGGCCATACGCTGCAAGGCAGGCGCGCTGATGGGCATGGGCGACGTCTCGCGGAACGTGGTGCCGAAGCTCGCCCTGCTCGCCCGGCCGCGCAACGGCGGCGCCATCAGCTCCCGCTATTTCGTGCCGGAAACCTGCCACAAGTCGCACCCCGTCACCGGCACGGTATGCATCACCTCGGCCTGCGCGATCCCCGGCACGATCGCCGCGCAGATCGCGCCGCCGCGGCCCGCGCCGCAGGGCATGGTGGAGATCGAGCATCCGTCCGGCGTGATCGTCATCGATCTCGACGCCGACTTCACCGGCGGCCGGCAGGTCCTGCGCCGCGCCGCGCTGATCCGCACCGCGCGCCGCATCTTCGAAGGCAGCGTATTCGTGCCGGAGAAAATCTGGGCGGGACCGAGGCGGGCCCAGCCGGCCCAGGCCGCGGCGTAGCGGGCCGCGGGCGCCTTTCCATGAACGTTGCCGTCATCGGCGGTGGTTACGCC
This sequence comes from uncultured Streptomycetaceae bacterium, assembly GCA_964433375.1. Classification (GTDB taxonomy): domain Bacteria; phylum Pseudomonadota; class Gammaproteobacteria; order Burkholderiales; family SG8-41; genus SG8-41. The sequence continues at coordinate 2,447 of CAYSRR010000297.1, read as the reverse complement.
GGCATGGCCGCGGCCGTGACGCTGGCTGAACGCCGCGTCCCGGTCACGGTTTTCGAAGCGGCAAAGGCCCTCGGCGGCCGCGCGCGCCGCGTCGAGCACCGGGATCTCGCGCTCGACAACGGGCTGCACATCCTGATCGGCGCCTACGCCGAGACCTTGCGCCTGATGCGCCAGGTCGGCGCCGACCCCGACCGCCTGATGCTGCGCCTGCCGCTCACCTGGCAGGTGCACGGGCGATTCCTCCTGAAGGCGGCCGGGCTGCCCGCACCGCTGCACCTGCTCGCCGGGCTGCTCACCGCGCGCGGCGCGCCCATCCTGGAGCGCCTGGCCGCGGCGCGCTTCATGATGGCCATGCGATGGAGGGGCTATGCCCTGCCGCACGACACCACCGTCGACATCCTGCTGGAATGCGAGGCGCAGGGCGCAAGCCTGACGCGGCTGTTGTGGCGCCCCCTGTGCGTCTCCGCGCTCAACACCCCGCCCGAGTCGGCCTCGGCACAGGTCTTCCTCAACGTGCTCCGCGACAGCCTCGATGCGGGGCGCGAAGCCAGCGAACTGCTGCTGCCGCGCGTCGACCTCTCGCGCCTCTTTCCCGAGCCGGCGGCCGATTACGTCAGGGCAAACGGCGGCACGGTGCTGGCCGGACAGCGCGTGACCGGCATCGACGAGAGGACGGGGGGAAATGAGGGCCGCTTCACGGTGCGCTGCGCCGACGGCGAGCGCGTATTCAGCCACGTGGTCTGCGCCCTGCCCCCATACCACGCCGGTGCATTCCTGGTCGGCATCTCGGCGCTGGCCGAAACGGCCGAAGCGGTCGAGCGGCTTGCCTACCAGCCGATCTACTCGGTCTACCTGCAGTATCCGGCGGGGACGCGACTGCCGGCGCCGATGCTGGGGTTCGAGAGCGCGCTGCTGCAGTGGGCGTTCGACCGCGGCGCCCTGGCGGGCCAGGACGGCCTCATCGGCGCGGTCATCAGCGCGGAAGGCCAGCACCAGGACGTGTCGCAGGAAGAACTCGGGCGTCTCGTGCACCAGGAACTGCAGCAGCAACTCGGGCCGCTGCCCGATTTCGCGTGGTGCCGCGTCATCGCAGAGAAACGCGCCACCTTCGCCTGCACGCCGGGCCTGAAACGGCCGCCATGGCGCACCCCGCTCACGAATTTTTTCCTGGCGGGCGACTACGTCGCGAGCGACTACCCCGGAACGATCGAATCCGCCGTGCGCAGCGGCGTAGCCGCCGCCCGCGCGATTCTCGAAAAAGCGTGATTCGTGAATGCACTTTATAATGCCCGAAAACGATTGCCGGGGAGAAAATGGCTGAACGCGAATCGATGCAGTACGACGTCGTGATCGTGGGCGCGGGCCCCGCCGGCCTCGCCGCCGCGATCCGCCTGAAGCAGCTCGCCGCCCAGCACCAGCACGAAGTCGGCGTCTGCGTGCTGGAAAAAGGCTCCGAGGTCGGCGCGCACATCCTGTCCGGCGCGGTGATGGACCCGCGCTCGCTGAACGAACTGCTCCCGGACTGGCAGCAGCAGAACGCGCCCCTCAACGCGCCGGTTTCCGAAGACCGCTTCCTGTTCCTCACCGAAGGCGGCTCGTACAAGGTGCCGGACTTCCTGCTGCCGGGTTGCTTCCGCAACCACGGCAACTACGTGGTGAGCCTCGCCAACGTCTGCCGCTGGCTCGGGCAGCAGGCCGAGGGGCTGGGCGTCGAGATCTTCGCCGGTTTCGCCGCGGCGGAAGTGCTGCACGGCGAGGGCGGCGCGGTGCGCGGCGTCGCCACCGGCGACATGGGCATCGGGCGCGACGGCAAGCCCACCGCCAGCCACCAGCCCGGGATGGAATTGCACGCCCGCTACACGCTCTTCGCCGAAGGCTGTCGCGGCCATCTCGGCAAGCAGCTGCAGGACCGCTACAACCTGCGCGCGGGCGCCGACCCGCAGGTCTACGGCCTCGGCATGAAGGAACTGTGGGACATCCGGCCCGAGCGCCACCAGCAGGGCCTGGTCGTGCATACTGCCGGCTGGCCACTCGAAGCCGACACCTACGGCGGCTCGTTCCTGTACCACCTCGAGAACAACCAGGTCGCGGTCGGTTTCGTCGTCGGGCTGGGCTACAGCAACCCCTATCTCAGCCCGTACGAGGAATTCCAGCGCTACAAGACCCACCCCGCGATCCGCCCGTTCCTGGAAGGCGGCAAGCGCGTCGCCTACGGGGCGCGGGCGATCGCCGCCGGCGGCCTGCAGTCGCTGCCCAAGCTCACGTTTCCCGGCGGCTGCCTGGTCGGGGACGACGCGGGCTTTCTCAACGCTTCCCGCATCAAGGGCAGCCACGCCGCGATCAAGTCGGGCATGCTGGCCGCGGAAGCCGCCTTCGACGCGCTCACGGCCGGCCGCGCAGGCGACGAGCTCAACGCTTATCCGGAGGCGTTCCGCGCGAGCTGGCTG
>CAYSRR010000296.1:0-3672 GCA_964433375.1 uncultured Streptomycetaceae bacterium | reverse complement strand
CAAGATCGTCGTCGCCACCGTGAAGGGCGACGTGCACGACATCGGCAAGAACATCGTGTCGGTCGTGCTCCAGTGCAACAACTACGAAGTCGTCAACATGGGCGTGATGGTGCCCGCCCAGAAAATACTCGACACGGCGCGCGCCGAGAAGGTCGACATCATCGGTCTCTCGGGCCTGATCACGCCGTCGCTCGAGGAAATGGCGAGCGTCGCGCAGGAGATGCAGCGCCAGGGCTTCACGCTGCCGCTGCTGATCGGCGGCGCCACGACCTCGCGCACGCACACGGCGGTGAAGATCGCGCCGGGCTACACCAACGGGCCGACCGTGTGGGTGCCCGATGCCTCGCGCAGCGTGACCGTGTGCAGCAGCCTTCTCGCGGACGACGAGACGGCGCGCCGCAGGTACCTGGACGAGGTGCGGAGCGAATATGAAAAGGTGCGCGCGCAGCACGCCGGCAAGAAAGGCCCGGAGCTGATCCCGCTCGAGCAGGCGCGCGCCAACCGCTTCAAGACCGACTGGAGCGCGCACCGGGCGGTCAAGCCCGCTTTCCTCGGCCTCAAGCACCTGCGCAACTACGATCTCGCCGAGATCGCCGCCCGCATCGACTGGGGCCCGTTTTTCCAGACCTGGGACCTCGCCGGCGCGTATCCCGCGATACTGGACGATGCCGTGGTCGGGACCGAAGCGAAAAAAGTGCTGGCCGACGCCCAGGCCATGCTGAAGCGCGCCATCGAGGGCAAGTGGCTGCAGGCCAACGGCGTGTTCGGGCTGTTTTACGCCAACAGCGTGAACGAGGGCGAGGACATCGAGATCTACGCGAGCTCGAAGCGCGACCGCGTGCTGATGACCTGGCACAACCTGCGCCAGCAGAACCGCAAGCCTACCGGCAACCCCAACCTGTGCCTGGGCGACTTCATCGCTCCGAAAGAATCCGGCATGACGGATTACGTCGGCGCGTTCGCGGTCACCGCCGGCCTCGGCATCGACAGGCGGGTCAAGGCGTACGAGGCGAAGCACGACGATTACAACGCGATCCTGCTGAAGGCGCTCGCCGACCGCCTGGCCGAAGCGTTCGCGGAGACGCTGCACCTGCGCGTGCGCCGCGAGCTGTGGGGCTACGCCAGGGACGAGGACCTGGACGATGTCGCGCTGATCGCCGAAAAATACCGCGGCATCCGTCCCGCGCCAGGCTACCCGGCGTGCCCGGACCACACGGAGAAAGCCGGCCTGTTCGAGCTCCTGCGCGCGCCCGAGGTGAAGATCGAGCTGACCGAGAGCTACGCGATGATGCCGGCCTCGTCGGTGAGCGGCTTCTACATCGCCCATCCCCGGTCGCAGTACTTCGCGGTCGGCAAGATCGCGCGCGACCAGGTCGAGGACTACGCGCGCCGCAAGGGAATGCCCCTTGCCGAGGCCGAGCGGTGGCTGGCGCCCAACCTCGGTTACGAACCGGGCAGAGAGTGACGAGTGTCGGGTGTCGAGTGACGGAGGTCGAATGACCAGCCCGTCTCCCCTCGACACTCCTTTCTCGACACTTTCACTGCAGACCTCCCGCTACCTTGACCTCGCGCGGCTGGGCCGCAACGAGTGGTGGCGCTACGCGCTGGGCGCATTCCTCATTGTTTTCTCGTGGCTCGTGCTGGGCTACGTGCCGTACCTGTTGCTGATCGCGTCCGGCGCGGAAACGGGTCCGCTCCTCCATTTCGTCGCGATCAATTTTTCCATCTTCATGATGCTGGCCGGGCTGGCCTTGACGGTGAAATGGATACACCGGCGGCCGCTGCGCTCCCTCGTCACTCCCGCGTCTCGAGTGGATTGGCGGCGCGCCGGGCAGGGCGCGCTGTGCTGGGTCGTCCTCGCGGCCGCGATCGTCGTTGTCGAGCATCTCCTGTTTCCGGATCGTTACTATCTCAGCTTCGACGCCGGGCGCTTCCCTGTTTTCTTCGCGGCGGTGCTGGTGCTGACGCCCATCCAGTGCCTTGCCGAGGAACTGGTGTTTCGCGGCTACGCGATGCAGGGACTGGGCCTGCTCACCCGGCGCCCGGCCGCCATTGCCGTCGCGAGCGGCCTCCTGTTTACCCTGCCGCACCTGCTGAACCCGGAAGTCGCGCGCCACGGCCTGTTCATCATGGCGGCCAATTACTTCGCGATCGGACTGCTCCTCGCGGCCGTGACCCTGCGCGACGGCCGGCTCGAGCTGGCCATAGGCCTGCACGCCGTCAACAACGTGTTTCTCGCGCTGGTGGCGAACTACGAAGGCTCGGCGCTGATGACCGAGTCCATCTACACCGCGCGCGAGCTCGATCCCGTCTATTCGCTCGTCAGCCTGGTCGCGGGCGGCGGCGCTTTTTACTGGTGGATTTTCCGGCGCTCGCCGCGGATCAACCCAGAATCAGAATAGCCGCCAAGACGCCAAGGCGCCAAGAAATACAAATAGAAGAAAAATTCATGCATGAAGAACTCGCAAACCATCCGGCAGATCTTTGCGCTATGCCAGACTGGTAAAGCCCTGATATCGCACGGTTCAATTATTGTTTGATTTTCTTGGCGCCTTGGCGGCTAATTTAGGGTTTTCATTTCGGCCGCCGGCGGGAATAGCCGGCGCGCGGCGGTGTTAACCTTTCATTCGGCGAGCGGGGTCGTCCGTGTCACCGTGGAGCCTGGCCATCGGATACTCATCAGGGAGGCCATATGACCGGCAGTCGAACGGTCAGTTTTGCAGTATCAGCGGCCTGTATTGCGGGCGGCGTTCTGCTCGCCGCCACCGGCCTGGCCGGGCCGGAGAGCTGGACCAACGTGGACGATTCGCCGCACCAGGTCACGGTGCAGGGCGAGACGACGCTGCGCACGCCGGTGGTGCTGAAAGGGCAGAGCACCGAGCTGAAATTCGAGTACCCGGGCACCTACGGCTACATCTGCGGCCTGCACCCGGCGATGAAGGGGGCGATCGAAGTCACCAAGTGACGCAAACGCCGATGGCGTTTGCGTCATCCCGGTGAAAACCGGGATCCAGGAACGTCTGCCGGATATTTATCCGATAGAATCGGCGTGCATCGGCGTTAATCGGCGTTTGCATCGCTTTCGACATGCACCTTCACATCCTCGGCATCTGCGGCACCTTCATGGGCGGCCTCGCGCTGATCGCGCGCGCGGCCGGGCATCGCGTCACCGGCTGCGACACGAACGTCTACCCGCCGATGAGCAATCAACTCGCTGCCGCCGGCATCGATTTGATCGAGGGCTGGGGCACGGACCAGGCGGCGTTGAAGCCGGACGTATTCGTGATCGGCAACGTGGTGACGCGGGGCAATCCCCTGATGGAGGAAATCCTCGAGCGAGGATTTCCTTACATTTCAGGTCCGCAATGGCTGAGAGAGAATGTGCTGCATGGAAAATGGGTGGTCGCGGTGGCCGGAACGCATGGCAAAACCACCACGGCCGCCATGATCGCCTGGATCCTGGAGGAATCCGGGCTCGCGCCCGGATTCCTTATTGGCGGAATCCCGAATAATTTCGGCGTGTCCGCGCGCCTCCACCCCCCCGCCAGCGACCCCCCCTTGGGAAGGGGGGGAGCACCCTCCGCCAGCGACCTTTCCTTGGGAAGGGGGGAGAGCACCCCCCGCTTTCGTCCCCCCCTTGATAAGGGGGGGATAGAGGGGGGGTTTTTCGTC
>CAYSRR010000295.1:0-3708 GCA_964433375.1 uncultured Streptomycetaceae bacterium | reverse complement strand
GCGCGAATTTATTAAAATAAAATCAATATGTTAGCACTATAGGGCGCTGGAACTGACGGGTTGCGCGCATCGACGTCGATGCCGACGCCCCGGTGACAGTTTGACGATGGCGGTGGTCCGCCCAGCCCCCGAATCCGATATCGGTTCTTCCATTCAGGAATTCGCGCGCGCGAATTCCTGTAGCGAGGATGCAACATCCCGAGCGGAAAATGCGCGAATAGTTGAACCCATCAACCATTTTTCCACTCCATCCGTATAGAGTAAGCACATGGCTACGACGTCCGAAAAAACGGTGCAAGACCCCCAGGCGGTGTACGGCCAGGAGGTGTTGTGCGCGAGCTGGAACCCGCTGGTCACGGCGCTGGCCGAGCCGGTGGAGGCTTGCCGCGAGTTCGTGGCCGACCTGGCCACGACCGACGCCGATTCCTTTCTCGCCAGCTTCTACCGATCCGAACAGGGCTAGGAATTCGTGGGCGGACGCCACGAATTCCGGATCGTCCTCATCCAGCAGGCCATTCAGGATTAGGAAATCCGCCGGGGTGAACCCCGGCGGATTTCCTTCGTCTCATACTTATCCCCGTCGTCCGGGTTGGGGTAGAATTGTGACATTTCACCGCCAACCGCGGCTGTTTTAAAAGGGAAATCCGGGACATGGTCCCATTGCAAGGCAGCCTGGTCGCGATCGTCACCCCGATGCAGGACGATGGTGCGCTCGATCTGGACGCGTTTCGCCGGCTTATCGACTGGCATATCCAGGAAGGCACCGACGGCATCGTCGTCGTCGGGACGACCGGCGAGTCGCCGACGGTGGACTGGGACGAGCACCGTCTGCTGATCAAGACCGCGGTGGACCATGCCGCGAAGCGCGTTCCCATCGTTGCCGGAACCGGGGCCAACGCCACCAGCGAGGCGATCGAGTTGTCCGCTTATGCCCGGGAAGCCGGGGCGGACGCCACTCTGTCGGTCGTGCCGTACTACAACAAGCCCACGCAGGAGGGTCTCTATCGCCACTTCAAGGCGATTGCCGAGACGGTCGACCTGCCGATGATCGTCTACAACGTGCCCGGCCGCACCGTGGCCGACCTGCAGAACGAGACGGCGCTGAGGCTCGCCCAGGTGCCGGGCATCATCGGCATCAAGGATGCGACCGCCGGCATCGAGCGCGGCTCGGAGCTGATCCGCCGCAAGCCGCGCGATTTCCGCGTGTTCAGCGGCGACGACGCGACCGGCCTCGCGCTGATGCTCCACGGCGGCAACGGCGTGATCTCGGTCACCGCCAACGTCGCGCCGCGCCTGATGCACGACCTGTGCGCGGCCGCGCTGGCCGGCGAGGTCGCCCGCGCGCGCGACATCAACAATCGCCTGTTGCCGCTGCACCGCAACCTGTTCCTGGAGGCCAACCCGATCCCGGTGAAATGGGCGGTGCAGCAGATGGGGCTGATCCGGGGCGGCATCCGGCTGCCGCTGACGCCGCTTACCGCCGCCTGCCACGAGGCGGTGCGCGAGGCGATGCGTCATGCCGGCATCCGTGCCGGGACGAAGGAAGGGCGCTATGCCGCCGCGTAGGATCGTTGGCGGCCTGCTGGCCGTGCTGCTGGGCGCCGCGCTCGGCGCATGCGGGTCGATCGGCATCGAAACCAAGAAAATCGACTACAAGTCGGCGGGCAAGCTGCCGCCGCTCGAGATTCCCCCCGACCTCACCCGCCCGGGCGCGGACGACCGCTATACCGTGCCCGACATCAATCCCCGCGGCACCGCGACCTACTCCGAGTACAGCCGGGAACGCACCGGGCAGCGCGTCAGCGCCGGCACCTCGCCGGTGCTGCCGCAGCAGGGCGACGCGCGCATCGAGCGCGACGGCAACCAGCGCTGGCTGGTCGTCAAGGGCGCGCCCGAGCAGGTCTGGCCGGTAGTCAGGGATTTCTGGCAGGAGACCGGCTTCCTCATCAACATGGAGGTTCCCATCGCGGGCGTGATGGAAACCGACTGGGCGGAAAACCGCGCCAAGGTCCCGGACCTGGGAGTCGTTCGCGGTTTTCTCTCCAGGGTGCTCGACACGGCGTACTCGACCAGCGAGCGCGACAAGTTCCGCACGCGGCTCGAGCGCGGCAACCAGCCCGGCACCACCGAGATCTACATCAGCCACCGCGGAATGGAAGAGGTTTACACCACGCAGTCGGACGACCTCAAGGAAACCCGCTGGCAGCCGCGCCCGGCCGACCCCAATCTCGAGGTCGAAATGCTGGGACGCCTGATGATGCGCTTCGGCGTGGAAGAGTCCCGCGCCAAGGCGCAGATGGCCACCGGCGTGACCACGCAACCGCGGGCCAGGCTGTCCAATTCGGACGGCGCGCGCGCGCTGACCCTGGACGAGCAGTTCGATCGCGCCTGGCGGCGCGTCGGCCTCGCGCTCGACCGCGTCGGCTTCACGGTCGAGGACCGCGACCGCTCCAAGGGGCTTTACTTCGTGCGCTACATCGATCCGCAGATCGACGGCGGCAAGGCGGCGGACAAGCCCACCGGCTTTTTCTCGCGCCTGAAGTTCTGGGGCGGCGGCGAAAAGCCCAAGCCGGAGCAGTACCGCATCGAAGTCAAGGATGCCCCCCAGGGCGCCCAGGTCAAGGTCTTCAACAAGGACGGCGCGCAGGAAAACTCCGACACCGCCGGCAAGATCCTGACGTTGCTCTACGAGCAACTGAAGTGAGGGGTGAGGAGAGAGGAGTGAGGCGCCGCACGTCGAGACCGCCCGCTCTCCCCGCCGTTCCCCCTCACACCTCACTCCTTACCCCTCACGCCCAATGATGCGGTTCGCATCACTGGGCAGCGGCAGCAAGGGCAACGCCCTCCTCATCGAAGCCGGCGACACCCTCGTCCTGCTCGACTGCGGCTTCAACCTGACGGAGATTTCCGCGCGCTTGTCCCGCGTCGGCCTCGATGGCGAGGACCTCGATGCGATCATCGTCACCCACGAGCACGGCGATCATGGCGGGGGCGTGGCGAGGCTGTCGGCGCGCCACGACCTGCCGGTCTATCTCACGCGCGGCACGTTTTCCGGCTTGCGGGGCGAGGAACGCGCCATCGGCAACGCGCGCTTCATCGACGCCTACACGCCGTTCGCGATCGGCGACATCGAGGTGCGGCCGTACACGGTGCCCCACGACGCGCGCGAGCCGGTGCAGTTCGTGGTGTCCGACGGCGCGGCGCGGCTCGGCGTGCTGACCGACACCGGGGTGCCCACGCCGCACATCGTGGAGACGCTGTCGGGCGTCGATGCGCTGGTGCTCGAGTGCAACCACGATCTCGACCTGCTGATGAACGGGTCTTATCCCGCGTCGTTGAAGCGACGCGTGGCGGGGAACCTCGGCCACCTTTCCAACGAGGCTTCGGCCGAAATCGTGAAGGCGATGGATTGCAGCCGGCTGAAGCACCTGGTCGCGGCGCATCTCTCCGAGAAAAACAACACGCCGGAACTCGCGCGCGCGGCGCTGGCGGGCGCGCTCGGCTGCGCGCCTGAGTGGATCGGCATCGCGACGCAGGAGGACGGCTTCGCCTGGCGGGAAATAAAATAGCCGCAAAGACGCCAAGGCCGCGGAGAAACCGTATTAATTAGCCGCAGAGACGCAAAGGCGCAGAGCATTCAGAATGGGGCTCGTGAATTGCCGGGGCCATCAATTTTGTCCAAGGATGCGGCAAGCTTAAACGGGGTAG
>CAYSRR010000294.1:0-3727 GCA_964433375.1 uncultured Streptomycetaceae bacterium | reverse complement strand
CGGCAACCGCACGATCGGTGACTTCGTCGAATTGCTCGCCGGCGCCGGCATCGAGTGCCTGGTGGACGTGCGCGCCTGGCCCGCGTCGCGCCGCCATCCTCATTTCGCGCGCGCGGCGCTCGAGCGCTCCCTGGCCGCATCGGGCATGCGCTATGTCTGGGAAGGCAAGGCGCTCGGCGGCCGCCGGGCGCCCGTCGCGGACTCGCCGCATGTCGCCTTGAAGGAACCCGGCTTCCGCGCCTACGCCGATCACATGACGACGCAGGCGTTCCAGGAGGGCGTGACGCGATTGATCGGGCTGGGCCGCTCCGCCCGTGCCGCCATGATGTGCGCCGAACAACTGCCCTCGCAGTGCCATCGCAGCTTCATCGCCGACCACTTGGTCGCAAACGGCGTGAGGGTCGAGCACATCGTCGCGCCGGGAGACGTGCAGCCGCACGCGTTGAGCGTGCTCGCGCGGCGGGAAGGCGACCGGCTCGTTTACGACGCGGGAGCGCAGCTTGGTTTGTTGTGAAACGCGAAAAATAAATTAGCCGCAGAGCCGCAGAGACGCGGAGAAAAACGAGAATGAAACCGCCGATGAACGCAGATAAACGCCGATGAATTCAAATCGAATCGAACAACTATGACTTGCGGCCCGTGCTGCAGGATCGGTGTTTTTTTATATTGTGTTCCGGTTTTCTCTGCGTCTCTGCGTCTCCGCGGCTAATTCAGCTTTTTTGTGCCGCCAGCCGCAGGTCGGCGTCGTAAGGCCTGCCGGGATAGTGGAAGGCCACCGGTCCGTCGGGCAGGCTGTCCACGAACTGGCGCACGAACGGGTCTTTCGAGACCCTGATTTCCTCGATGGTGCCCTGAGCGGCGACGACGCCGTCCGAGATGAAGTACGCGTAATCCGCGACCTTGAGGGACTCGACCACGTCGTAGGTGACGACGATGGAAGTGACGCCGAGCGCGTCGTTCAGACGCCGGATCAGGTTCGAGACCTGGTTGAGCGAGATCGGGTCGAGCCCGGCGAACGGCTCGTCGTACATGATCAGCATGGGGTCGAGCGCGATCGCGCGCGCGAGCGCCACCCGCCGCTGCATGCCGCCCGACAGCTCGTTCGGCATCAGGCGGTGCGCCCCGCGCAGGCCGACGGCGTGCAGCTTCATCATCACGAGATCGCGCACCACCGGCTCCGGCAACCCGCTGCGTTCGCGCATGGGGAAGGCGATGTTGTCGAAGGTCGAGAGGTCGGTGAAGAGCCCGCTTTTCTGGAACATCATGCCCATCTTGCTGCGCATCGCGTAGAGCGCCTCGTCGCCCATCTCGTGCACGACCCGGCCTTCGAACCGCACGCGCCCGGCGGCGGGCTTCAACTGCCCGCCGATCAGGCGCAGCAGCGTGCTCTTGCCGCTGCCGCTGGTGCCGAGGATGGCGACGATCCTGCCCCGCGGCACCTTGAGGTCGAGCCCCTTCAGGACCTGGTTCGCGCCGTAGGCGAACTTGAGGCCTTCGATCTCGATCAGCGTGTCGGCGCCGGCAGCCATCGCTTACGCGGTCCTGCGGCTGCGCGCTTCGCCCGCTCGCAGCAGGTCCATCAGCGTTCGAACGGACTGGAGGTTCTCCAGCTTCGTGATCGCGGCGATCGCTTCCTCGATGCGCGCGTCCGGCAGCACGCCCTTGCCGTAGTGGCGGAACTTCGCCTCGATTTCCGCCCGGGTGAGGGGGTACTCGGGCGAGCCCTTCGAGTGCTCGCAGCGTACCGTGACGGTCCTGCCGTCGGCGAGGTCGGCCTCGACGATCGCCTGCGCGCCGGTCAGCGAGGGGTCGACCTTTGTTTCCACCTGCTCCGCCGCGAAACGGGCCAGTTTCGGGTCGTTGTAGCGCGCGGGCTCGAACTGGGCGAGCGTCAGCGCGCGGTCGTGCAGGATCACCCCGGCGCAGTAGTGGGTCGACAGCAGTGCCTCGAACTTGCCCTTGTAGCGCGGGAACATGCCGTGCATGTCCACCAGCGTCTTGCTGGTGAGCACGCGCAGCTTCTTCACCTGGTCGAAGGCGAGCTCGTGCTTCTCCACCAGGTCGAACATGGCGGTGGCGGCGCTCTGGACGCCGGACGCGCACGGCCACAGGCGCAGCGCGATTTGCTCCAGCTCCCAGCGCTTGCCCAGGTCCGCGACGGCGGCCTCGGGCTTGCCGCCGCCGGAATACGTGTTGTAGAGGCCGCCGTCCTTCGCGGTGAGGAACTCGCGCGTGGCGACGAATTTCTGCTGGGCGAGCAGCGCGGCCATCAGGCCGGACAGCGCGCCGCGGATCTGGTGGAACTTGACCGTCGGCGTGCCCCACGCGGCGAACGTGCCGGCCGCCTGGCTGCCGGCGAGGCCGTAGGCGCGCGCCATGGTCCCGGCGTCGAGTCCCAGCAGGCGGCCGGCCGCCGCGGCCGAGCCGAACGGCCCGATGACGCCGGGACCGTGCCAGCCGCGCTTGCGGGCCTCGGGGAAATCCCAGCCGAGGCCGACGCGGGTGGCGACCTCGCAGCCTGCGGCCAGCGCAACCAGCAGGTCGCGGCCGCTCGCGCCGTCGCGCTCCGCGATGGCGAGGGCTGGGGGCATCACTTCCGGCGTGATATGGGTCAGCGTGGGGCGGTGCACGTCGCACATGGTGACGGCGGTGACCAGGTAGCCGTTCAGGAGGGTGGCGCCGGCGAGGGAGAGACGGTCGCCGCCGATGACGCTCGATTCCGCCGACTGGGCCAGCGCGGCCGCGAACGCGGCGACCTGGTGGGTTTCTTCGCCGCGGTCGCCGGCGAGCGCGCAGGCCACCGCGTCGAGCAGCAGGTTCTTGCAGTGCTCCCGGGCCGATTCCGGTATCTGGTCGTAGCTCAACCCGGACGCGAACGCCGCCAGGGTCTGGGTCACTTCACCCGCCATGAAATTGCTCCTCGGTTCGTGATGTTCCGCGCCCGGAATGGGGCAGGGTGCCCATCATAAAGGCCGTGCCTGCAAAAAGAAACCCGCAAAACTCCTGCATAATGACGCGAAATCACGGAGCCCGCGTCATGATGAATACCCGCACTGCCCGCACGCTTGCCCGCTACAACGCGTGGGCGAACCGGCTCATCTTCGATGCCGTCGCCGCGCTGCCGGAGGGCGAGGCGGAGAAGGAGCGCGCGACCCTGTTCCGGAACATGGTCCACACGCTCAACCACAACTACGTGATCGACCGCATCTGGCGGGCGCACCTGGAAGGGCGTGATCACGGCTACGACGCCCGCAACACGAAGGACCACCCGCCGCTTGCCGACCTGTGGCGCGCGCAGCAGGAAGTCGACCGCTGGTACATCGCCTGGAGCGACGCGGCCACGGACGCGGCGCTGGACGAGAGGGTGGAATACACGCTGATCGGCGGCAATCGCGGCGCGATGACGCGCGGGGAGATCCTGCTGCACGTGATCAACCACACGACCTATCACCGCGGCTTCGTCGCGGATCTCTTCTACCAGGTGCCGGCGCGGCCGCCCACGACCGACCTTCCCGTGTTCTTCAGGGAGGGGATGAAGGACGAGGGATGAGGGAAAAGAGTGTCGAGGAATGAGTGTCGAGTGAATAATAAGCAATAGTAATTTACTCCCTCGACCCTCGACCCTCGACACTCGACACTCGACACCCGACACCCGACACCCGACCCTCGACCCTCGACACCCGACACACCGAATCATGATCGACTGGACGACCTTCACGCCGTGGAG
>CAYSRR010000293.1:0-3741 GCA_964433375.1 uncultured Streptomycetaceae bacterium | reverse complement strand
CCATCATCGCCCACGAAGTGCCGCAGGAAGTCGGGGATTTCCTGATCCTGCTGCACTCGGGCTACAGCAAGAGCCGGGCGATGCTCTTCAACCTGCTGTCGAGCGCGGCCATGGTCGCGGGCGGCGTGCTGGGCTGGTTCGCGCTGCAGGCAGTGCAGCAATGGATACCCTATCTGCTGGGGCTCGCCGCCGCCAGCATGATCTATGTCGCGGTGGCCGACCTGATACCCGGCCTGCACCGGCGGACCGAGATCCAGGCCACGCTGCAGCAGGTCGCGCTGATCGTGCTCGGCGTGCTCACGATCTGGCTGGTGGGCGAACTCGCGCATTCGCACGGTTGAAGGCGCGCCGCTCCCAAAAGACGCGGCGGCTTGGTAGGATGAACGCCGCCCCATCGCAAATCCGTAATCCGAGCGGCTTACCCTGACGGTCGTATCACCTCCTGCGCAGACCATGAGCACCTCCCCTGACGGCCTCGACGCCTCGCGCGGCCTGCTCGAAGCCTTCAACCGCCAGTTGATCAACAGCATCGCCCGGCCGCTCGGCCTCGACGCGCGCGTCGACCTGGCGGAGATACTGCGGTCGCTTGCCGCCGGACCGGCCCAGGACACGGAACGCTGGCTCGACATCCAGAACCGGTATTACCGCAAGCAACTCGAGCTGTGGTCGGCTTACACTCAGCCGCAGCGCGACAAGCCGGTGCTGCCCGTCATCGAGCCCTCCCCGGCGGACCGCCGCTTCCGCGCGCCCGAGTGGCGCCAGTCGCCCTACTTCGATTACCTGGCGCAATCCTACCTGCTCACCGCGCATTGGCTGCGCGAGGCGGTGGACGCGGTCCGCGCCGACCCGCAGGTGAAGCGCAAGCTCGATTTCTACGCGCGCCAGTTCATCGACGCCATGTCGCCCGCCAACTTTCCCTGGAGCAATCCCGAGGCGCTGAAGCTCGCCGCCGAGACCGAGGGCGAGAGCGTGGCGAAGGGGCTGCACAACCTCGCGGCGGACATGGACAAGGGCATGATCTCGATGACCGACGAGAGCGCCTTCGAAGTCGGCCGCAATCTCGCCATGACGCCGGGCGCGGTGATCTACCAGAACGATTTCATGCAGCTGATCCAGTACCGTCCCGCCACGGACACCGTGTTCGAACGGCCGCTGGTCATGGTGCCCCCGTGCATCAACAAGTACTACATCCTCGATCTCCAGCCGGAGAACTCGTTCGTGCGCTACGCCGTGGAGCGCGGGCATACCGTGTACATGGTGTCGTGGCGCAACGTGCCGCCGGAAATGGGCCGGGCGACCTGGGACGATTACCTCGAGCACGGCGTCATGCAAGCCCTGTCGGTCACGGCCGATGCCAGCGGCGCGAGCCAGGTGAACGCGCTGGGCTTCTGCGTCGGCGGAACCCTGCTCGGCGCGGCGCTCGCCGTGCTGCGCGCCCGGGGGGAAGACCGCGTCGCCAGCCTCACCCTGCTCGCCACCATGCTCGACTTCAGCGACACCGGCGAGCTCTCCGTGTTCGTGGACGAAGCCTATGTCGCGAAACGCGAGCAGGATTTCGCGAAAGGCGGCGTGCTCCACGGACGCGAGCTGGCGATCACCTTCGCCAGCCTGCGCGCCAACGAGCTCATCTGGAATTACGTGGTGAACAACTACCTCAAGGGCCGCACGCCGGAGCCGTTCGACCTGCTCTACTGGAACGGCGACAGCACCAACCTGCCCGGTGCGATGTACAACTACTACATCCGCAACACCTACCTGGAAAACAACCTGCGCACCCCCGGCCGGCTCGCGATGTGCGGCACGCCCGTGGACCTCGGCAAGGTGGACATGCCGGCCTACCTGCTCGCGACCCGCGAGGACCACATCGTTCCCTGGCAGACGGCCCATGCCAGCACGCGGCTGCTTGGAGGTAGAATCGAATTCGTGCTGTCGGCCAGCGGGCACATCGCCGGCGTCATCAACCCGGCCTCGAAAAACCGCCGCAACTACTGGTTGAACCCGAAGCGGGAGAACGATCCCGGGCAATGGCTGACGGGCGCGACGCAACAGGCGGGCAGCTGGTGGCGACACTGGGCCGACTGGCTGGCCGGATACGGCGGCGAGCAGGTTCCGGCACGCAGCCGTCTCGGCGGTGGACCTTACCGGGAACTGGAGCCTGCCCCGGGCCGCTATGTCAGGGAAAAGTGCGGGTGAACCTGCCTCTTTGCGGTTGACCCGGTGGATTACAGCGAGGAGAAGCGCACATGGTACAAAGGGTAGCGGTCGTGACGGGCGGGATGGGCGGCCTCGGCGAGGCCATCTGCATCAAGCTCGCCCAGATGGGATACAAGGTCGTCGCGACCTATTCCCCCGGCAACGCCAAGTCCGCCGACTGGCAGAAGGACATGAAGGCCAGGGGCTTCGAAATCCATGCCGTCCCGGTGGACGTCGCGGACCACGATTCGTGCCAGAAGGCGGCGGCGAGGATCCAGTCCGAAGTCGGCCCCATCGACGTGCTGGTCAACAACGCCGGCATCACCAAGGACATGACGTTCAGGAAGATGGGCAAGACGGACTGGGACGCCGTGCTGCGCACCAACCTGGACAGCGTGTTCAACATGACCAAGCCGGTGTGCGACGGCATGGTGGACCGCGGCTGGGGGCGCATCATCAACATCTCTTCGGTGAACGGCCAGAAAGGCGCGTTCGGCCAGACCAACTACTCCGCCGCAAAAGCCGGTATGCACGGCTTCACCAAGGCCCTCGCGCTGGAAGTGGCGCGCAAGGGCGTCACGGTCAACACCATTTCACCGGGCTATATCGGCACCAAGATGGTGATCGCCATCCCCAGGGACATCCTCGACACCAAGATCATTCCCCAGATACCGGTGGGCCGCCTCGGCAAGCCGGAAGAAGTCGCGGGACTGGTCGCCTACCTGTGCTCGGAAGAAGCGGCCTTCGTGACCGGCGCCAACATCGCCATCAACGGCGGCCAGCACATGCAATAGAAATTCTCCGGCCCCTGGTCCGGAGAATTTCTAACGAGTATCAACTAATGATGCCGCGCACCACTATTAATGATGCTGCGCGTCATTCTGGGGCGGCATCATTAATTTACCGATATTTTTCAATCCTTTACAATCCGGCCGGCGTGATGGAATAATGGGGTAACCCGACACAGGGGCGGTGAAACTTATGGCGCAGCAACTCCGGATCATCAAGAAGTACCCCAACCGCCGGCTTTACGACACTGAAACAAGCAGTTACATCACGCTTGCAGACGTCAAGAAGCTGGTGCTGGAGCAGGTGGGCTTCAAGGTGGAGGACGCCAAGACCCACGAAGACCTGACGCGCAGCATCCTGCTGCAGATCATTCTCGAGGAAGAGACCGCGGGCGCGCCGATGTTTTCGAGCGACATGCTGTCGCAGATCATCCGCTTCTACGGCAACGCCATGCAGGGCATGATGGGCAGCTACCTCGAGAAGAACATCCAGACTTTCATCGAGATGCAAAAGCGCCTGCAGGACCAGTCGCGGCAGGTATACGGCGACAACCCGATGCTGAACAACGCCGACGCCTGGAGCGAGTTCATCAAGATGCAGGGGCCGGCGATGCAGGGGCTGATGGGGACCTACCTGGAGCAGAGCGCCAACGCCTTCATGGAAATGCAGCAGAACCTGCAGAAACAGACCCGCAATCTTTTCGGCAACTTCCCGTTCCCCAACTTCGCGGGCGTCGCCCGCCTGGCGGGGGGCGCCGCC
>CAYSRR010000292.1:0-3749 GCA_964433375.1 uncultured Streptomycetaceae bacterium | reverse complement strand
TCATGAGCGACCTGCAGTTGAGCTTGCTGGTCATCGGCGCGGTGGTGGTCGCCGCGGTCTATCTCTATAACCGGCTGCAGGAGCGCCGTTACCGCAGCAGGATCAGCCAGGCCTTTGGCGCCGGGCACGACGACGTATTGCTGAAGGCCGGGGTCGAGTCCGCGCTGGCGGACGGCCGCCTGGAGCCGCAGCTGGTGCCGGTGGAATCCGCGCCGGACGAGGACGGGGCCGGGCCGGCGCGCGCCGAGCGGAAGGCGGACAGCCCCGACGATTTCGATGACGCGCTCGATTACGTGGCTGAAATCGACGCGGAGGCCCCGATACCCGAGCCGGTCATCGGCGAACTGATCAGCAGGATCGCCGCCTGCGGCAAGCCCGTGCGGGTCTCGGGGCTCGATGCGCAAAGCGGCGAGTGGGAAGACCTGGCGCGCGGCCAGGGCGGGCGCTTCCGCGGGCTGCGGCTCGCGCTGCAGCTGGTGAATCGCGCCGGGGCGGTCAACGCGGCCCAGCTTGCCCAGTTTTGCGACACGGTGAAGGCATCCGCCGACAGGCTGGGCGCGCCGGCAAGCTGCTCCGATGTGCAAGCGGCCCTCAAGCGCGCGCGCGACCTCGACGCTTTCTGCGCCGATGTCGACGTGGCGGTCGGCGTCAACATCATCGCCGCGGAAAGCGCATCGCTTCCGGGCACGCGGATACGCGCGGCGGCGGAGGCGGCGGGGTTCAAGCTCGAGCCCGACGGCGTGTTCCATTACCGCAACGATCAGCGGCAGACGCTGTTCACCCTGGACAATCACGAGCCGGCCCCGTTCCTGCCCGAGAGCATCAAGGGGCTCAGCACGGGCGGCGTGACCTTCCTGATGGACGTGCCGCGGGTGGCGAACGGCGCCGGTGTCCTCGATCACATGCTCGAGGTTGCCGGCGGCATCGCCGCATCGCTGGGCGGGCAATTGGTGGACGACAACCGCGCGCCGCTCACCGAAGTCGGCCTGGCGCGGATCAAGGAGCAGGTGCGCACGATCCACGCCCGGATGGACCTGCACGACATCCCGGCCGGCGGCGCGCGCGCGCTCAGGCTGTTCTCGTAGCAATGCCTGTTCCCCAGTCCGTCGCCGCGCGCGCGGCCGCGCTGCGCGAGCAGATCGAGCGTGCCAACCACAGCTATTACGTGCTCGATGCGCCGGCGCTGCCGGACGCGGAATACGACCGGTTGTTCCGGGAGTTGCAGCAGCTGGAAACCGATCACCCGGAGCTGGCTCGCCCCGATTCTCCGACGCAGCGGGTTGGCGGCGCGCCGCGCAAGGATCTCCCGGAAGTGCGCCATGCGGTGGCGATGCTGTCGATCCGGACCGAAACCGACTCCGGGCCGGGCGGCGCGGCCGCTTTCGATGGCCGCATCCGGCGCGAGCTGGGGCTCGCGCCCGAGGAAGCTCCCATCGAGTACAACGCCGAGCTGAAGTTCGACGGCATCGCGATCAACCTGCGCTACGAGGACGGCGTGCTGATGCGCGCCGCGACCCGGGGAGACGGCGAGGTCGGCGAGGACGTCACCCCCAACGCGCGCACGATCCGCAGCGTGCCCCTGAGGCTGGCCGGCGATGCCTGGCCGTCCGTCCTGGAAGTGCGGGGCGAAGTCTTCATGCGGCGCGACGAGTTCGAGAAACTCAACGAGCGCCAGCGCGCTGCCGGCGAGAAGGTGTTCGTCAATCCGCGCAATGCGGCCGCGGGCTTCGTCCGGCAGCTGGACGCGCGCGTGACCGCGAGCCGGCCGCTTTCGTTCTACGCCTATGGCGTCGGGGAAGTCGCGGGCTGGGAGACGCCGCCGACCCAAAGCGGCATCCTCGACGCGCTCGCCGGACTCGGCGTGCCGGTGTCGGCGGAGCGCGCCACGGCCGGCGGCGCCGACGGCCTGATCGCGTTTCACTCCCGGGTCGCGGCCATGCGCGACCGGCTGCCGTTCGACATCGACGGCGTTGTCTACAAGGTCAACTCGCTCGCCTTGCAGCGCACGCTCGGCCAGGTGTCGCGCGAACCGCGCTGGGCCTGCGCGCACAAGTTTCCGGCCCAGGAAGAACTGACGCGGGTGCAGGCCATCGAAGTGCAGGTCGGGCGCACCGGGAAACTGACGCCGGTGGCCAAGCTGGAGCCGGTATTCGTCGGCGGCGTCACCGTGAGCAATGCGACGCTGCACAACGAGGGCTTCATACACAGCCTCGACCTGCATGTCGGCGACACCGTTATCGTGCGGCGCGCCGGCGACGTCATCCCGCAGATCGTCGCCGTTCTGGCCGACCGCCGGCCGGCGAACGCGCCCGCGTTTTCGATGCCGGCCAATTGCCCGGTTTGCGGCTCGGCGGTGGTAAGGGACGAAGAGGAGAAGGATCACCGCTGCGCGGGCGGCCTGTACTGCCCGGCGCAGCGCAAGCAGGCGCTGCTGCACTTTGCCTCGCGCCGCGCGATGGACATCGAGGGACTGGGTGAAAAGCTGGTCGACCAGCTGGTGGACCAGGATCTCGTCAAGAACCCGGCGGACCTTTACCGTCTCGACCTGGCGACACTGTCGGAACTGGACCGGATGGGGGATAAATCCGCCGCCAATCTCATCGAGGCGATAGACCGAAGCCGTGGCACGACCCTGGCCCGGTTCATCTTTGCGCTGGGCGTGCGCAACGTGGGGGAGGCCACGGCGAAGGACCTGGCGCGCCATTTCGGCGGACTGGATGCCCTGATGGAGGCGGACGAAGCGGTATTGCGGCAGGTGCCCGAGGTAGGCCCGGTGGTTGCCGCGAGCATCATTCAGTTTTTCAGTGAACCGCACAACCGGGATATCGTCAAACAGTTGCGCGGGCTCGGCTTGCGCTGGGGCGAAAGCGAGCCGCAAGGGAGCACCCGCCTGCCGCTGGCGGGCAAGATGTTCGTGCTGACGGGCACGCTGCCTCATCTCAGGCGTGAAGAGGCGAAGGACAGGATCGAGGCGCTGGGGGGCAAGGTCGCCGGCAGCGTGTCGAAAAAAACGGATTACGTTGTCGTTGGAGCCGAGCCCGGGAGCAAGGGCGACAAAGCGCGCCATCTGGGTATCATGATGCTGGACGAAGACGGATTGCTGAAATTACTGGAAGGAAGGGACTGACGGATGAGCAAACTCACGCAAGCGGTATTCCCGGTGGCAGGCATGGGCACGCGGTTTTTGCCCGCGACCAAGGCGAGTCCCAAGGAAATGATGCCGGTCGTGGACAAGCCGTTGATCCAGTACGCGGTGGAAGAGGCGGTAGCGGCCGGCATGACGGAGATGATCTTCATCACCGGCCGCGGCAAGCGCGCGATCGAGGACCATTTCGACAAGGCGTTCGAGCTCGAGGCCGAGCTGGAGAGCCGCGGGCAGAAGGATCTGCTGAAGCTGGTCCGGGGCATACTCCCGCGCCACGTTTCCTGCACCTACGTGCGCCAGCCGCAGGCGCTGGGCCTCGGCCACGCGATCCTGTGCGCCATGCCGGTGGTCGGCAATGCGCCGTTCGCGGTGCTGCTGGCCGACGATCTCATCGACGGCAGGCCGCCGGCGCTGAAGCAGATGAGCATGGAATTCGCGCGGCGCGGCCGCTCGGTCATCGCCGTGCAGAACGTCGAGCGGCAGGAAACGCGCCGCTACGGCATCGTCAAGCTCGAGACGCGCTCCAAGCACCCGCATCGCATCACCGGCATCGTGGAGAAGCCGGAGCCCGCCGCCGCGCCCTCGAGGCTCGGCGTGGTCGGCC
>CAYSRR010000291.1:0-3759 GCA_964433375.1 uncultured Streptomycetaceae bacterium | reverse complement strand
GCAGATCGGCATCCACTACTCGGACGTCCTCGAGTACCTGATGGGCCCGATCGTGGCCGTGAGCGGCCGGCTCGCCCAGCTCGTGCTGCCGGGCGACAACCCCGACGTCGCGAGCCTGGTGATGGAGCACGAGAACGGCGCGCTTTCGACGCTCAACGCGAGCTACGCCTCGGCCTCCGAGTACTACTGCATGAACGTCTACGGCAAGGAGGCCAGCGCGTACTACGACCTCCACCAGGGCCTGCGCTTCCTCAAGCGCGGCGCCGAGCGATCGACGCCGGTCCCCTGCGAGAAGAACGATGCGATACGCGAGGAGCTGGAGGAATTCGCCGACGCCGTGCGCGGCAAGGGCAAGCCGGAAATGGACGGCGAGGCCTCCACCCGCTCGCTCGCCGTGCTGCGCGCCGGCATCCAGTCCGCGAAAGAAGGCCGTCGTGTTCAAGTAGCCGACGTTCTCGGCGGCCGCGACTGAAATCATTCCCATAAACCATTGAGGAGCCATTTCATGCACGCCACCATCCGCATCCTGACCCTGACCGCCGGCCTGCTGGCCGCCGGCCTCTGCCCGGCCCAGGCCCCGGCGGATTACCCCAACCGGCCGATCCGGCTGATCGTCCCGTTCGCGCCGGGCGGCACCAACGACATCGCCGGGCGCATCGTCGCCGAAAAAATGTCGGAGCGCCTCGGCCAGCCGTTCGTGGTGGACAACCGCGGCGGCGCGAACATGATCGTCGGCTCGGACATCGCGGCGAAGGCCGCGCCGGACGGCTACACCATGCTGATCGTCGCGGCGGGCTTCGCCGTCAATCCGAGCCTCTTCAAGAAGCTGCCGTACGACTCCCTACGCGACTTCACCCCCGTCGGCCTCGTCGGCGGCGGTCCCTACCTGATGGTGATACACCCGTCCATCCCGGCGAAAACAGTGAGCGAATTCGCCGCTTGGGCGCAGTCCCGGGGAGGCCAGGCAAGCTACGCATCCGTCGGCGCCGGCAGCCCGCCCCACCTCGCCGCCGAACTCTACAAGCTCATGGGGAAATTCGACATGACGCACGTCCCCTACAAGGGGGGCGGCGCGGCCATGCCCGACCTGGTTTCGGGCCGCGTTTCGACTTTCTTCGGTTCGATCACGACGCTGAAACCGCAGGTCGATGCGGGCAGGCTGCGTGCCGTTGCCGTCACCACCCTCGAGCGCTCCCCGGCCATGCCCAGTGTGCCGACGTTCATCGAATCCGGATACAAGGGGTACGAGGTGAACGGCTGGTACGGCTTTGTCGTGCCGGGCAAGACGCCGCGCCCGATCGTCGCGCGGCTCAACGCCGTTCTGCGCGAATCGTTGAACGACCCGGATCTGGTCAAGCGTTTCGCCCAGCGCGGAATGGATCCCCTGCCGGGGACGTCAGAACAGTTCGCCGCGATGATCCGCAGCGAAATCGGCAAGTGGGCCAAGGTGCTGAAAGCGGCCGGAATACAGCCTCAATGAGGCGGAGCGGGTACTGCGCGCCCGGGCCGCGGCGCGCAGTATTTCCTTTCGTCATAGCAGTATCGTTAACCGTTCGTTGCAGTCATGGCCTCCCCTCGCTAGCATTCCCCCCTGCAAAAACCGGAGAAACCCGTTGAGCGCAGAGAAAAAAACCGCGACCTGGCCGCTGGACATCTACGAGGTGTTCAGGAAGACCGGCATCCGCCAGGTCGCCTACGTGCCCGATGCGGGCCACACGCAGCTCATCAAAAGTTGTCACGCCGATAAAACCATGCAGGTCGTCTCCCTCACCACCGAGGAGGAAGGCGTTGCCATGCTCGCGGGCAGCTGGCTCGGCGGCGACCGCGGCGCGCTGCTGATGCAGTCCTCGGGCGCGGGCAACTGCATCAACATGCTGGGCATCATCCAGGAATGCCGCTTCCCGCTGCTGACGCTGGTCACCATGCGCGGCGAATGGGGCGAGTTCAACCCGTGGCAGTTGCCGATGGGCCAGAGCACGGCGGACATCCTCGGCCGCGCCGGCTGCGTCGTGCAGCACGTGGACGACGCCTCGCGCGTCGGCGAGACCGTGTTCGCCGCCGCGCAAATGGCGTTCAGCGCCTACCGCCCGGTCGCCGTGCTGATCGGGCAGCGGGTGGTCGGGTTCAAGGATTGGAGCAAATGACCCCCTCCCAACCCTCCCCCTTGACAAGGGGGAGGGCGAGTGGGGATTCGTGACCCGACGAACAATGGATCTTCTGACCCGGCGCCTTGGCGTCTTGGCGGCTAATTATGAAAAAACGCATTAAATCCACTCTCGACCGCCGCGTCGCGCTGGGCGCCATCCTGGCGAAGCGAGGCGACGCGCTGCTGGTGACCGGACTCGGTTCCACCTGCTACGACGCCGGCACCATGGACCATCCCCTGACCTACTACCTGTGGGGCGGCATGGGCGCCGCCGCGATGGTGGGCCTGGGCCTCGCGCTGGCGCAGCCGAAGCGCCGCGTGATCGTCGCCACCGGCGACGGCGAGATGCTGATGGCGATGGGCGCGTTCGCGACCATCGGCGCCAAGGCCCCGCGCAACCTGTCCATCGTAGTGATGGACAACGAGCTCTACAGCGAAACCGGCATGCAGCCCACTCACACCAGCCATGGCGTCGATCTCGCCGGCATCGCCAAGGCTTCCGGCTTCGCCCGCTCCGGGACCGTTTACAACACGAAGCAGCTGAACGCCTGGGTGCCGGCGCTCTACAAGACCCCCGGCCCGGTCTTCCTCGCCGCCAAGGTGACCTCGCAGCGCTACCCCATGTCCATCCGCTTCCGCGACGGCACGGCGATCAAGCATCGCTTTCGCGAGGCTTTGCTGGGCAGCAAAGCCTACGATTGAGGGCCCTAATATGGACACCCCTGCCGCCTCTCTTGCACGTTACAAAATGTTCATTGGAGGTGAATGGGTTGAATCAGCCTCCAAGGAACATTTTGAGAGCGACAACCCGTTCACCGGCAAGCCCTGGGCGCTGATCCCTAAAGGCGGCGCACAGGACGCCGACCGCGCGGTCAAGGCAGCGCACAAGGCACTCACCACGGGTGAATGGCCCAAGACGAACGCGTCGAAGCGCGGCGCGCTGCTGCGCAAGCTCGGCGACCTGATCGGGGAGAAAGCGAAGTTCCTCGCCGAGGTCGAGGTGCGCGACAACGGCAAGCTCTACGCCGAGATGAGCGCGCAGACCGCCTACATGGCGCAGTGGTACCACTACTACGGCGGGCTGGCGGACAAGATCGAGGGGCACGTTATCCCCATCGACAAGCCGGACATGCTGAACTACACGCGCTACGAGCCGATCGGCGTGGTCGCCGCGATCACGCCGTGGAACTCTCCCCTGCTCCTCACCGCCTGGAAACTCGCGCCCGCGCTCGCCGCCGGCAACACGGTGGTGCTGAAGCCGTCGGAATTCACCTCGGCCTCCGTGCGCGAGTTCATGAAGCTGATCGAGCAGGCCGGCTTCCCCGCGGGCGTCGTCAACGTCGTCACCGGCTTCGGCCCCGATGTCGGCACGCCGCTGGTCGAGCATCCGCTGGTTGCCAAGGTGGCGTTCACCGGCTCGGACCGCACCGGCACGCTCATCTACCAGACCGCGGCGAAGGGACTGAAGCGCGTCAGCATGGAGCTGGGCGGCAAATCGCCCAACATCGTGTTCGATGATGCCCACATCGAGAATGCCGTGAAAGGCGTCGTCTCCGGCATCTTTGCCGCCACCGGCCAGACCTGCATCGCCGGCTCGCGGCTGCTGGTGCAGC
>CAYSRR010000290.1:0-3780 GCA_964433375.1 uncultured Streptomycetaceae bacterium | reverse complement strand
GGCGACAAGGTGTCGCTGGACATCCTGCTGGGCTATCCCGGCAAGAGCCAGTTCGAGCCGATCCGGGAGCAGGTGACGAAGGCGTTGAAGGCCCTGCCGGGGGTGGGCGGCGTCGCCGTCAACGTGCAGATGAAGATCATCTCGCACGCGGTCCAGCGCGGCGTGAAGCTGGTTCCCAACATCAAGAACATCATCGCCGTCGCCTCCGGCAAGGGCGGCGTGGGCAAGAGCACCACGGCGGTCAACCTGGCGCTGGCGCTGGCCGCGGAAGGCGCCAGCGTGGGCGTTCTCGACGCCGACATCTACGGCCCTTCCCAGCCGATCATGCTGGGCATACGCGGCCGGCCCGAGTCGAAGGACGGCAAGAGCATCGAGCCCATGGAAGGTCACGGCCTCCAGGCCAGTTCCATCGGTTTCCTGATCGACCCGGACACCCCGATGGTGTGGCGCGGGCCGATGGTGACCCAGGCGCTGGAGCAACTCCTCAACGAGACCAAGTGGCGGGAGATCGACTATCTGGTGGTGGACCTGCCGCCCGGGACGGGGGACATCCAGCTGACGCTGGCCCAGCGCGTGCCGGTGACCGGCGCCGTCATCGTCACCACGCCCCAGGACATCGCCCTGATCGACGCCCGCAAGGGGCTCAAGATGTTCGAGAAGGTGGGCATTCCCATCCTCGGCATCGTCGAGAACATGAGCACGCACGTTTGCTCGAAGTGCGGCCACGAGGAGCACATCTTCGGCGAGGGCGGCGCCGAGAAGATGGGCGAGGACTACAACATCGAGATGCTGGGGTCGCTGCCGCTCGACATCCACATCCGCGAGCAGGCCGATTCCGGCAGGCCGACCGTGGTGGCCGACCCGGATGGCCACGCGACCCGGATCTACAAGCAGATCGCCCGCCGCATCGCGGTCAAGATCGCCGAGAAGGCGCAGGACCACACGGCGGCGTTCCCGAAGATCGTCATCCAGAACACCTGACCGGGGCCGACGCACGCGCGGCCGCGGTCTGCTCGCGTTCGAGCGGACGCCCGGCCGGCTGAGAGCCGGCTTTCGCCGGCCGTTGCGTACCGGACACGCCGCCCGGAAAAATTTTCGGAAAACTTGAAAAAACTCTTGATTCCTGGTACCGCACTCCTATAATTCGCGGAAGTTTTGCGTTTTCGTGGCGCGGAAAAGGAATTGAAGGCAGACGGCATGACGATGGCAACCAAGAGCCGCCTCGCGGCGGAAGTAGCGGTCCGGGACATCCCGGAATCCTAGGTCTCAAGGAGAACTTTGATGGCCGTGCGCCCTGTCGCCCTCAAGAACCCGCAGCCCCCCGCCCCCGAAACCGAACAGCCCCAACTCTTCGACACCCATCCCGAAGTCCGCCTGGACTTCAAGCACGTCCGCAAGGCGCTCAAGCAGGGCTACACCCGTCCCTTCCTGCTGGTCGACACCAGCATCGTTCGCAACAAGGTCCGCCGCTTCAAGGCCGCCATGCCGCGGGTCCACCCGCATTACGCGGTCAAGGCCAATCCCGACCCACGCGTGCTCAAGGTCCTAGTCGAGGAGGGCACCGGCTTCGAGATCGCCTCGATCGCCGAGCTCGACACGCTGCTCGATCTGGGCGTACCGGCCGCGGAGATTTTCTACAGCAACCCGATGAAGTCACGCGCCTACATCGAGTACGCGGCGGGCAAGGGCGTCGAATGGTTCGTCCTGGACAGCCTCGAGGAACTGCGCAAGATCCACAGCATCAAGCCGGACGCCAAGCTCTACGTCCGCATCGAGGCCCCCAACGTGGGCAGCGACTGGCCGCTCGCCGGCAAGTTCGGCATGAAGCCCGGCGAGGTGGACGCGATCGTCGCCGAGGCGGTGGCGCTCAAGGCCGACCTGGCCGGGGTGACCTTCCACGTCGGCTCCCAGTGCCGCAACCCGGAGAACTGGCGGGTCGGCATCCAGAGCGCCAAGCGGCTGTTCAAGAAGATGCGCCTGGCCGGCCTCAGCCCGCGGCTGCTCAATATCGGCGGCGGCTACCCGGTACGCCACGTTAAGCCCATCCCCTCGATCGAGAAGATCGCCGAGGTGGTGAACCACGCCCTGCGCGACGTCCCCCAGGGCGTGAGGGTCATGGCCGAGCCCGGCCGCTACTTCGTGTCCGATGCCGGCTACTTCGTGTGCCGGGTGGTCGGCACGGCGACCCGCGGCGGCAAGCGCTGGATGTACTGGGACGCCGGCGTGTTCGGCGGCGTCATCGAGACGACCGAGGGCCTGCGCTACGACGTGCAGACCGACCGCAGCGGCAGGCTGATCCCCTGGAACGTCGCCGGCCCCACCTGCGACTCGGTGGACGTCTGCATGCGCGACGAGATGTATCCCGAGGACCTGCGCGAGGGCGATTTCATCTACATCGCCAACGCCGGGGCCTACACCACCGCCTACGCGAGCAATTTCAACGGTTTTCCGCTGCCGGAAGTACGGGTTATCTGACGAGCGATCCTGGTAGCGCTCGTCCCCTCACCCCTTGCCCCTCTCCCGAGGGGGGGGAATGAACAGCGGCAATCGGTCGGCCGACCGATTACCGGAGAATCGATAAGGGTGTCGCTCAGGGAAAAAGGCGGGCCGCGGCCCGCCTTTTCATTTGCGCGACCTCTAAAATAGGGCGGAAGCCCGCGCCGCCATGAACGACACTGTCAGCCTGATCCGCTCGACCCTGCCCGGCATCGTCTGGCCCGCCGTGCCGGGGCAGGACGCCGCGACCCTGCTCGCGCTGCAGTTACAGCTTGAGCATTCCCAGTGGCTCGCGCCCGAACGACTGCGCGAATTTCAGTTTCGCCAGCTTGGCGTCCTGCTTGGCCACGCGTACGGCACGGTGCCGTACTACCGCGAACGCTGGCGGGGGCTCTACGATCCGGCACGGCTTCTTGAGCAGGAGGATTTTGCCCGGCTGCCGTTGTTGACCCGGAGCGATTTGCAGGGCGGCTTCGAGTCCCTGCGCAGCACCTCCATCCCGGTGGCTCACGGCCCGGTAGCCGAGAGCCGGACCTCGGGATCGACCGGGAGCCCCGTGCGCGTTCTCAAGACCGGCTTGTGCGAGCTGTGGTGGCGGGCACTCACCGTGCGTGACCATCTGTGGCACCAGCGGGACCTGGGGGAGAAGCTGGCCGCGATACGCCAGGGCGTCGACGCGGGTGAAAGCGTCGGCTGGGGCGTGGCAACGGACGTGATTTTTTCCACCGGCGCAGTTGCGACGCTGCCCGTTCGCACCGATGTCCGCGTGCAGCTCGAATGGCTGGAAAAGCAGCGACCCGCCTACCTGATCACGCACCCCACCAACCTGGCGGAACTGGCGCGACGTTCGCTGATGCTGGGAATCCGTCTGCCGGGCTTGCGGGAGGCGCGCACGAGCGGGGAGATGCTGCCGCAGGAGACGCGGGAATTATGTCGCCAGGCCTGGGGCGTCCCGGTGCGCGACATGTACTCCTCGAACGAACTGGGCTACATGGCGCTGCAGTGCCCGGAGCACGAGCACTACCATGTCCAGGCGGAGGGCGTTCTGCTGGAGGTCCTCGACGAGCGGGGCCAACCGTGCGCGCCCGGACAGGTCGGGCGGGTCGTCGTGACCGCCCTTCACAATTTCGCGACGCCGCTCGTGCGGTACGAAATCGGCGATCACGCCGAGGTCGGGCCGCCCTGTCCGTGCGGCAGGGGGCTGCCGGCGCTCAATCGCCTCGTGGGGCGCACGCGCAACATGCTGGTGACCGCCGCTGGCGAGCGCTACTGGCCCAACTTCGG
>CAYSRR010000289.1:2769-3792 GCA_964433375.1 uncultured Streptomycetaceae bacterium | reverse complement strand
CCGCCGCCGCTCGCGCTCGCGGAACGCGCGCTCGGAGGGAATGCGCACCGGATCCGCGGAATCGAGCGGCGGCACGGCGCGCATCGCCTCGATGAGTTCGCGGATCTGCGCGTGGAATTCCTCCGCCGGAATCAGGATGGCGGGATCGAACGCGACGAAGAAGAAGGCGAAGTCCTGCACCTTTCCGCGCGCGCGCGCCGCGCCGGCGAGCAGGCACATCGCCTGGATGCCGAACGACAGCGCCGAGCCGCGGTGGCCGCCGAAGGTGGAGATGCCGCCTTTCAGCGCCTCCGCCGCGTCGGTGGTCGGGCGCCCCTGCCCGTCGATCGCCGTGCCCTCCGGCAGCGGCAGGCCAAGGCGCGAGCGCAGGATGACCTCGCCCCGCATCATCGCGGCCGTGCCCAGGTCCACGACGAACGGCTCGCCGCCGGTCGGAAAGCCGAAGCCGATGGGGTTGGTGCCGAGGCCGGGACGCGCGCCGCCGTGCGGCAGCACCATCGGCGCGGTGCTGGCGAGGTGGATGCCGACGAGGCCCGCGCGCGCGATCATCTCCAGGTAGTAGGCGTTGCGGCCGGAGAGCTGGCTGCGGTACATGCCGACCACGGCGATGCGGTTCCTGCGCGCCTTCTCGATCGCCACCTTCGCCGCCTGGTGCACGGCGTAATAGCCGACGTGGTTGCCGCCGTCCATCAGCGCCGACACCTCGGTCTCGTGCACGATCCGGATCGGCGCGCGCGGCTGGTGGGTGCGCGGGTCCTCGTTGATGGTCAGGATGCGCGGCAAACCGGCGAAGCGGTGGCCGCACATCGCCGCGTCCACGAGGTGCGCGGTAATGACGCTCGATTGCTCCGCGTCGAAGCCAATCGCCTGCAGGGCGCGCTCACCCAGCTCCGTGGCTTCGGCGATGCTCAGGGTGACTTCGTCACGCATTGCGCTTCGCTGCCCTATTGAAACCGCCGATGAACGCCGATGAACGCCGATAAATTCGGGCAAGAAAAAGGTGTCAGGAACCGTTTTTTCAAT
>CAYSRR010000289.1:0-2759 GCA_964433375.1 uncultured Streptomycetaceae bacterium | reverse complement strand
CGGCGTTCATCGGCGGCTATTGGATTTTTAACCCGGCCTTCGCTACGAGCCCGCGCCACGTCTCGTACTCCGCCTTCACCTGCGCCGTGAATTCCTTCGGCGGGTTGCCCACCAGGTCGGTGCCCTGGGCGTGCATGCGGCGTTCCAGTTCCGGCTCGCGCAGCGCCCGGCCGGCTTCCTGGTGCAGCGTCGCGACGATGAGCGGCGGCACGCGCGCGGGGGCGAACAGGCCGAACCAGGCGTCCACCTCGTAGCCCGGCACGCCGGACTCCGCGACCGTCGGCAGCTCCGGCAGGATCTTCATGCGGGACGCGCCGGTGACGGCGATGCCTCTCACCCGCCCCGCCTTCATCAGCGACAGGGCGGAGAGCGGGTTGCCCAGCACCCAGTTGACCTGCCCGGAAATCACCGCGGGATACGCGTCGGCGACGCCCTTGTAGGGCACGTGGTTCATCCGCACGCCGGAGAGCACGCACAGCAGTTCCGCGCCCAGGTGCAGCACGGCGCCGACGCCGGAAGAGGCATAGGTCACCTGGCCCGGCTTCGAGCGCGCGAGCGCGACCAGGTCCTTGACCGACGACGCGGGCAGCGACGGCGTCACGAGCAGGACGTAGGCATTGCTGGTCAGCTTGGTGACCGGCTGGAAATCGCGGATCGGGTCGTAGCGCACGGTCTGGATCGCCGCGTTGGTCACCATGCTGCTGCTGCTCACCAGCAGGGTATGGCCGTCGGGCGCGGCTTTCGCGACGGTCTCCACGCCGATGCTGCCGCCGGCGCCAGGCCGGTTGTCCACGACGTAGCGCTGCCCGAGCGCAGTGCTGAGATGCTCGGAGACGATGCGCGCGATGGTGTCCACGCCCCCGCCCGGCGTGAGCGGCACGATCACCCGCACCGGCCGCGAGGGGTATTGCTGTGCGGCCGCCGGTATCGCCACAACGGCGATAGCGCAGCACATCAATACCAATGATGAACGATGCATGATGAATGATGAATGGCTCATGTCCGTCACCTCGTCACTGTATGTATCACTTTGTCACTGCGTCACTTCTCGTCGAGGACGGCTTTCGCGACGGCGTCCGCGAAGGCTTTCGTCCCGAGCTTGCCCCCCAGGTCGCGGGTGCGCGTCTCCGGACTGCCGAGCAGTCGGTCCACCGCGCGGGTGAACGCGGCGGCCGCGTCGGTCATCGGCTGGCTGCCTTTCGTCGCGCCGAGGTGCTCGAACAGCATCGCGGTGGAGAGCATCAGCGACGCCGGGTTGGCGACGTCCCGGCCGGCGATGTCCGGCGCCGACCCGTGGCCGGCGTTCGCCACCGCGCACCGGTCGCCGCGATTGAGCGAGCACGCGAGGCCCAGGCTACCGGCCAGCTCCGCCGCCTCGTCGGACAGGATGTCGCCGAACATGTTGGTCGTGAGGATGGTGTCGAAGCGCTCCGGCGTGCGGATCAGCAGCGCCGTGACCGCGTCCACCATCAGGTCCTCGATCTCCAGCTGGGGGAAATCCTTCGCCACCTTGAGGGCCTCGTTGAGGAACAGCGTGTGGTACATCTTCAGCACGGGGTTCTTGTGCACGATCGTGAGCTTGCGGCGCGGGCGGCGCATCGCGATCTCGCAGGCGGCACGCGCGATCCTGCGCGAGCCCGGCGCCGTGATCTTGCCCATGGCGATCACGACCTCCTCGGTGGGCATGAACTCGCCGAGCCCCTTGTGCATGTTGCGGTCGACGTAGAAATCCTCGAGGTTCTCGCGCACCATCACGAGATCCATCTTCTGCGCCATCGCCTTCAGCCCCGGGCGCACGTAGCTCGGCCGGATGTTGGCATAGAGCTCGAGCCGCGTGCGGAACGTCGCTGGCACGTTGATGCCGCCCTTGTCGACCGGCGGATACTCCCGCACCGACATCGGCCCGAGCACGACGCCGTCCGCCTTCTTCGCCCGGTCGATGTCCTCGTCGTCGACGGTCACGCCGCGCCGCTTCAGCGCCGCCAGCCCGCAGTCGGCGGACTCCAGCCGCAGGTCGAGGCCGAATTTTTTCTGCAGCGCGGAAACGACGGTTAGCGTCGCTCCGGTGATTTCCGGCCCGATGCCGTCGCCCTGAACAATCAGTATGTCCACTTCGCCCCCCAATGGCCGTTAAACGTAAATCGTGAAACGTGAATCGAGCAACAGCCCGATGTCGTCCGTATCGTGGTCACATTCGCCGTGCTTTCCTTCGCTCGGAGTATATAAGAGAGAGGCGTGAATCGTGGTTCGTCTCCCACCACCCCCGCCGCTTCGCTGCGCGACCCCTCCTCAGACAGGAGGGGAGTTGCCCCGCCTCCCCCTCGGGCAGGAGGGGAATAATCCTTCCCCTCCTTGTCAAGGAGGGGTGGCGCGGAGCGCCGGGGTGGTTGCTAGAATACGTCGCCATGCCCTCTTACCCGCGCGCCATCGCGTCCAAGCTGCCCGACGTCGGCACCACGATCTTCACCGTGATGTCGCGGCTCGCGCAGGAGCACGGCGCGATCAACCTGTCGCAGGGTTTCCCGGACTTCGACTGCGCCAGGGAGCTGCGCGACCTCGTCACGAAATACGTCAACGCCGGCTTGAACCAGTACCCGCCGATGGCGGGCGTGCCGCGCCTGCGCGAGCGCATCGCGGAGAAGGTCGAGGCGCTCTACGGCGCGAAGTACGACCCCGAGCACGAGGTGACGGTCACGCCCGGGGCGACCTACGGCATCTTCACCGCGTCGCCCGGCCGCACCAGCGTCGCGATCGCGGTG
>CAYSRR010000288.1:0-3811 GCA_964433375.1 uncultured Streptomycetaceae bacterium | reverse complement strand
ACCCGCCGGTATAGGCAAACGGCAGGAACGCGACCACCACCGGCCGGCCCTTGAAGCCGGCGAGCGAGACCTTCTGGTCGGCGTGCGAGGGGAGCGTGAAATCGGGTGCTGCGCTGCCGGTGGTGATTTCCATTCAGTTTCTCCTGGTGGGTGCGACGTCGAAACGACGGTCAAGAATACCCGCGCTTCGCGCACGCAGCAACGCGGGCCGCGTCCGTCCGCCGGTCACTTGGCCAGGCCGAGCTCGACCAGCGTCGACTTCAGGTAGGCGTACTCTTTTTCGAGCTCCTTGTGGAGCGCGGCGCCGGTGAGGAAAGACTCGGTCCAGTGGCTTTTCTCGAGGTCCGCTTTCCACTCGGGCGTCTCGGCCATTCTGCGCAGCACGCCTTCCCAGTAAGCGACCTGCGCGGGCGTGAGGCCCTTCGGTCCGAAAATGGCTCGCCAGTTGCCATAGACCAGGTCCACGCCCTGCTCTTTCCAGGTGGGGGCAGTGGCGAGCGCGCCGCCAAGGCGCTGCGGGGCGGCGACGCCGACCACGCGCATGCGCCCCGCGGCAACGTGGGCCACGGCATTGACGGCGCCGGCGACGCTGACGTCGATGTGGCCGCCCAGCATCGCGGTGATCGCTTCCGCCGAGCCCTTGAACACGACGGGCTTGAGATCGCGCGCGTTGCCGCCGAGCGCTTTCATGAGCAGCGCGGAGGCCATGTGACGGCTGCTGCCGAATGCGTTGGCGAAGCCCACGACCACCGACCGCGGGTCCTGCTTCAGCCGGTCGGCGAGATCGCGCCCGCTCTTCAACGGCGAGCCGGTCGCAACCATGAACACCGCGGCGTCCTCGTAGAGCAGCGCAATGGGCGTGAAGTCAGCCTGGCTCAGCTTGCTCGAGCCGACGATGTGGTTGGAGAGCAGCCCGCTGCTGGCGATGTAGAGGTAATGTGGATCGCCGGGGTGCTGGCTGACGTAGGTGTAGGCGATGCTGCCGCCGCCGCCCGGCTTGTTCACCACCGTCACCGGGGCGGGGACGAGCTTGTTCGCGACGAAGATGCGCTCCATGGCGCGGGCGGTCTTGTCGTTGCTGCCGCCGGGCGCCGAGCCCGCCACGATCTCGATATTCTTCTGCGGCGCCCACGGTTGCGCGCTGGCGCACGCCGAGGCGCCGGCGAGCGCCAGCGCGATGAGATACCCGATCAGTTTCATGGCGGCTTCCTCCTCCCGAAAGTGCGTGCTGTCTGCCGCGCCGCCCGCCTTACGCGGGCTGGCGCAACGATTTCAGTTGGCGCGCGATAAACGCTTTCAACATTTCATGGGCGCGGTCGGTCTGCGGCCCCGGCTTCGCGATCCACTCGTGCTCGCAGCCCTCGAAGATCTCGAGCTGGCACTCGCCGCCGGCCGCGCGGTAGGTCGCGGCGAATTTTTCCTGAATCGGCGGGATCACGTTGGTATCCAGTGCGCCCTGCATGATCAGCATCGGCGGCATCGACACCTTCTCGCCGCGCTCGAGCATTTCCTGAGGGTTGCCCTCGTGGACCGTCTCCCACGGGTCGAAGTAGGTCTTGCTCTTCTGCATCATGTCGGCGCGCTTCATGCGCTCCGCCTGCAGGTAGCGCGCGTGCGGGTCGCTGATCGGCGAGCGCGTGGCGACGTAGGTTACCGTCGCGTCCACGTCCGGCGCTTCCGGTAGAGGATGCGCGGCGTAACGCGGATCGTGCGGACACATGCCGATCAGCTGGGCGACGTGCCCGCCGCTCGAGCTGCCGAGCACGCCGAAGCCCGCGGCCTCGCCGTTCCACTGCGCGGCCTTCGCCTTCAGCCAGCGGATGCCGTAGTGGGCGTCCTGCACCGACGCCGGGTACGGCGCCTCGCCGGCCAGGCGCATGTCGATGGAGACCACCAGCATGCCGCTCGCCGCCGCCGCGCGCGCCATCGGCTCGTTGGCGAAGCGGTCCTTGTTGTTCCAGGCGCCGCCGTGGAGGTCGAGCAGCGTCGGGAACGGGCCCGCGCCCTGCGGCTGGTAGATGCGCGCCATCAGCGTGCGCGCGGGCGTGCGCCGGAACTCGACTTCGCTCACCTTGATTTCGTGGCGGGCGGCCGGGTCATAGGGCTTCGTCATGTGGACTCCTTTGCTCTGTCTGGGTCGCGGGAAAGAGTATCACGCAATCGCCGTGGAGGGCGAAGCCCATCCTCCACGGCGAGTGACGGGTGACGAGTGACGGGGTGACCCGCTGGCGCGAAAGCGCGATTGTCACTGAAACGTCAGTCCCATTTCGGTGCGCGCCCCGCCGGGTTGGCGATGCGGCCGTCCGGCTTCGCGAGCGCGTGGATGCGGCGCATCTCGTCGTCGGTGAGCGTGAAATCGAACACTTGCAGGCTCTCGGCCATGTGATGGGGGTTGGCCGAGCGCGGGATGGGCGCGATGTTGCCCTGCTGCACCAGCCAGCGCAGCACGACCTGCGCGAGGGATTTGCCCTTCGTTTTCGCAATGTCGGCGAGCACCGGGTCCTTGAACACGCGGCCGCGCCCGAGCGGGCAATAGGCCATGACGGCGAGGCCGGCCTCGCGGCAGTACGCCAGCACTTTCGACTGGTCGAGGTGCGGGTGGTACTCGGCCTGCAGCGCGGCCAGCGGCTCGGGGCACAGGCGCGTCGCGTCCCCGATCATCGCGATGTTGAAGTTGGCGACGCCGATGTGGCGCGCCTTGCCTTCGCGCTTCGCCCTGGCCAGCGCGTCCATGGTCTCGGCGAGCGGCGTGCCGTCGATGGCGGGCCAGTGCACGAGGAGGAGGTCGACGTAGTCCGTGCGCAGGCGCGAGAGGCTTTCCTCGACCGATTTCGCGAAAGCGTCCGCCTTCAGGTGCTCGTGCGACACCTTGGTGACGAGGAAGATGTCCTGGCGCGGCACGCCGGAGAGTTTCATGCCTTCGCCGACACCCTCCTCGGTGCCGTACTTCCACGCCGTGTCGATGTGGCGGTAGCCCAGCTCGAGCGCCCGCGCGACGATCTCGCCGCAGTTGCCAAGCTGCGAGGTGCCGAAGCCGATGACCGGCATCCGCATGCCGCGCGTGGACAGGGAGGGGAGGGCCATGGTCTGACAGTGTCGAGTGTCGGGTGTCGGGTGTCGAGTGATTCTAGCGGCCGCCGGTGACGTCGATGAAGGTCCCGGTCGAGAACGAGGCCTCGTCCGAGAGCAGCCACACGATGGCGTTGGCGACTTCTTCGGGTTGCCCGCCGCGCTTCATGGGAACGTACTGCTTGACGCGGTCGACGCGGCCCGGCTCGCCGCCCAGCGCATGGAACTCGGTGTAGATGTAGCCCGGGCGCACGGCGTTGACGCGGATGCCCTCGGCCGCGACCTCGTGCGCGAGCCCGATGGTCATGGTGTCGATCGCGCCCTTGCAGGCGGCGTAGTCCACGTACTCGTTGGGTGAGCCTAGGCGCGCGGCGCCCGAGGAGACGTTGACGATGGCGCCGCCGCTGCCGCCGTGGCGGGTGGACATGCGCCGCACCGCCTCGCGCGCGCACAGGAAGCTGCCGATCACGTTTACGGCGAAAGCGCGGGTGAGGCGCGCGGCGTCCATCTGCTCGAGGCGCATCTGCTTTTCCAGCGTGCCGGCGTTGTTGACGAGCGCGGTGACGCGTCCGAGCGACTGGTCCACCGTCTCGAACATCCGCACGACGTCGGGTTCCGAGGACACGTCCGCCGCGACGGCGATCGCCTTGCCCCCGCCGCGAGCGATGTCCGCGACGACGGCGTCGGCCGCGGCCCGGTTGCTCACATAGTTGACGCAGACCGCGTAGCCGCGCTGCGCCGC
>CAYSRR010000287.1:0-3815 GCA_964433375.1 uncultured Streptomycetaceae bacterium | reverse complement strand
GAAACAAAAAATCGTCACCCCTCCTTGTCAAGGAGGGGTCGAGCGTACGCGAGGGGGAGGTCAGGGCTTCATCTTCTGCAGAAACCACTCCGCCGGCAGTTCCCGGCCGATCTTCTTCGCGCGGGCGAGCTCGTAGACGCGCGGCGCGACCGCGGCGAACTGCAGCCCGATCCCGACGTTGTTCTTGAACACCACGATGTCCCGGGGATCCGCGCGGCCGCGCGCCTTGCCGGCGACGACTTCCGACAGGTCGTGGATATCGTCCCACTTGAGAATGCCCGCCTCGACCGGGCACCACAAGTCGCCGTGGCGCTGCAGGCGCGCGGTCTCCTTCGAGTGCGAGACGACCCGCGCCGCGCGGCGCATGGTTTCGTCGTCCAGCTCGCGCCGCTGGGTCTTTGCGTCGCCGCTCACGATCGACACGACGAAGGCGCCCTCGGCGATCCATGACCCGTCGACGATCGGCTGGCTGGTGTTGGTCGCCGCCACCACGATGTCCGCGCCCTCCACCGCCTCGCGCGCGCTGCCCACCGCCCGGGCGTCCAGCCCGAGCTCCCTGCGGGCGCGCTCCGCCAATTCCGCCCGGCGATCCGGGCTGGGACTGTAGACGTGCACGCGCCCGAGGCTGCGCACCGCGCTCATCGCCATGAGATGCGTCCACGCCTGGCCGCCCGAGCCGAGCAGGCCCAGCGTGGAAGCGTCGGGGTTCGCCAGCAGGCGCGCGCCGAGCGCGCTGGTGCAGGCGACGCGGACGAGCTGCAGGTAGCCGTCGTGCAGCAGCGCGACCGGCTCGAGGGTCTCCGCGCTGAACACCATGACCAGGCCGCAGTACGTGCCGCCGGGGCCGCGCGCGACCTTCCTGCGGCGCGTGACGCCGCCGACCGCCGCCTCGCTGATGACGTCGGACGTGAGCCGCAGCGTCGCGTAGCGGCCGTCGAGCAGCGCGCCCTCGGTCGTCTTGAGGCAGTAGGACAGCCCGGCTTCCGCCAGCGGCATGTAGAGCTGGGTGCGCGGGCGGGAATACGTGCGCCCCGCCGCCTGCGCGCGGTACGCCTCCTCCAGCGCGTCCATGCACGGGCCGACTTCGAGCACCTGCATTACGTCGTCGTTGTCGAGCAGCAGCATTTTATTTAACCGCCGATGAACGCCGATACACGCCGATCCGATTCATGAACCCCTCATTCTTCTTGTTCGAAATTCATTTCCGCAGCAGCTCGAGCGTCTGCGAGCGAAATTCGCGCTGGTACAGCACGTAGATCACGCCCAGCGTCATGGCGATCATGAGCGCCGGGTGCAGGAACCAGGACAGCGCCGCGACGCCGAAGTAATACGCGCGCAGCCCCTGGTTGAAGTTACGGTTGGCGAACGACACGATCGCGGCGGTGCGGTCGGTGTGCACCGCGTACTCCTCGGGCGTGGCCGTCGGCTTGCCCGTCGCACCGACCAGGATCGAGCTGAACCCGAACTGGCGGATCGACCAGGAAAACTTGAAGAACGCGTAGATGAAGATCAGCAGCAGGACGAGGATCTTGAGCTCCCATACCCGCTCGCTCGCCTGCTGCGTGAACGGCAGCTCCGCGACCACGCTCGCCGCTTTTTCGGCGTAGCCCATCAGCGCGACCAGCGCGCCCAGGATCAGCATGGTGGTGGAGGCGAAGAACTGCGAACTGCGCGTGAGGTTGCGCATCACGTTGACATCCACCATGCGGTTGTCGCGTTCCGCCATGCGCACCAGCCACTCGCGCGTGTAGCGGTCCATTTCCCGGCCGAGACGGGGCCGCGCCGTTTCGCTGTGGTCGGAATACCACTGGTAGCCCGCCCACGCCGATGCGAACAGCACGAGCGCGGCCGCGTCGAGCCACGTGAGCGACCATATCGAGAACAGGCGATCGAGGAAGTTCATACAAAAAGCGTCAGAACGCCGGTGTAGCCGTAGAGGCGGTTGTGCGAGATCTCGCCGTTGCAGAAGAAGCCGACCAGCGGCACGTCGCCCAGCGCCTCGCGGATCATCCCCAGTTCCCCGAAGTCGGGCCCGAACAGGCTCGCGCCGCGCCCGAGGCAGGAGTAGTAGAGACCGCCGCGCGGGCGCGAGAACAGGCCCTGGCGGATGCTGTCCAGCATGCGCTTCATGTCCTCGTTGGCGGTCTTCGTGTCGCGCCGGCAGAAAATGACGCTTGTGCCCTGCTGCACCAGCTCGCCGATCGCGATCAACTGATTAGCGGGGTCGATGCCGACCAGGTTGCGCACCAGGTAGTCGCCGGTATCGCTGCCGGGAATCGGCAAGCCCGCGAAAACCTGCCCGCCGATGCGGTTGAGATCCCGCGACAGCGCCTCGCCGATGTCCTCCTTGAAGACCTCGAGCGCGGGACGGCCGTCCAGGCTCATGATGACGTTCTGCTGGCAGGCGGTGATCTCGTGCTTCGAGCCGATCGGCGAGCAACCCTGGGTGAGCCGGGTGGCCACGGTGACGCTGTCCGAGAACGACACGCCGGAGAAGCCGCCCTCCAGCACGCCGTCCGCGACCTGCAGGTTCTGCCGGCGCGAGCTGGTGAGCCCGCCCACCAGGAACCCGCTTTCCACCCTTCCCGCCAGCTTGTTCACCAGCTCGGCGATGTCGCGGTTGTAGGGATCGGCATGGACGATCGCGAAATTGGGCGCGGCATCACCGCATTTCAGCGTGATCTTCTCGATGTCCGCGGCGCCGGCTATGCCCGAGAACACGCGGAAGCTGTCCGGCTCGAAGTCGCACACCATCGCCGCGAGGGCGGGCTCGTCGAGGTATTCCCGGCCGCTGGCGCAGACGCCGATGCCGACCGTGCCGACCCAGTGCGGCACGCCGGTCTGGCTGCGGAACAGCGCCAGGATCTCGCCGAGGGAACCGGCGAGATGGTCGGTCACGTAGAGGAAACCGAGGCTGGCCGGCCCCCGCCCCAGTTGCGCGAGGCAGGATTTGACCGCCTCCCGCCAGTCCTCCGCGCCCGCGTGCGCGCAACGGAATTCCGCCATCGTCAGAAGCCTTTACCGCAAAGGCGCAAAGACGCAAAGAATCCGCAAAGATTGACCTGCGGGAAATAGTGCATGGTTCCTTTGCGACCCCTCTGCGCCTTCGCGTCTTTGCGGTTGGCAGATCGAACGGCGGGAGCGGCAATCGTAGCACGCGCCGGACCGGCGCTGCCGCGCGCAAGGGCGCCCCGGCACCGGCCGGGGCGCCCGGTCGCCGCCTCCCGCAATCCGAACTCCCGGCCCTATAATCACCGTTCATCATTCTTCATCATGCAATTGGATCCTCTCTACCTCCTCCTCGCCGCCCTGATCGTCGCGCTGCCGTTCGCGCTGACGAAGCTGCTGTCGGGCAAGTCGCGCGACACGGGCAAGGTGCCGGGCGCGCACGCGCCGCCGCCGAAGCCGGCGGCCGCATCCGCCCTGGAAGCGGCGAACGACGCCATGTCGCTCGAGACGCAGGTAAAGGCCCTGCTGGCGGAGGGGAGGAAGCTCGAGGCGATCAAGCTCATGCGCGAATCGAACGGCCTCTCGCTCGCGGACGCCAGGGATGCCGTCGAGGCGATCGGGCAGCACGGCCGCCCCACGCTGGGCGAGATGGGCATGATGTCCACCATCCGGCTCGCGCAGCAGTTGGGCAAGGAAGTGCACGAGCTGGTCGCCGGCGGCCAGAAAGTGGAAGCCATCAGACTCGTCCGCGACCAGACCGGCCTCGGTCTCAGGGAAGCGAAGGAACTCGTCGACCGCCTCGGCTGACCCGTCACCCGCCCTCGACACTCGCCCCTCGCCCCTCGCCCCTCGCCCCTCGCCCCTCG
>CAYSRR010000286.1:0-3820 GCA_964433375.1 uncultured Streptomycetaceae bacterium | reverse complement strand
GGCGCTGACCCGGCGCTGCGACCGCGTGCTGCGCCTCGCCGGCGGCAGGCTGGTGAACGGCAACCTCTAACCGCAGGGGACGCAGAGGACGCTGAGGTGCGCAGAGGCGGTAACGGCAACTCTAAACGCGGAGGACGCAGGGGACGCCGAGGTGCGCAGAGTAAAGTATGATTAATAATCAAATATTTTTTCAACAGTTATTCCTCCGTGCTCCGCCGCGTCCACCGCGTCCCCTGCGTTGAGAGGCTGTTTACGATGATTGATTCTCCGCGCTCCGCTGCGTCCGCCGCGTCCTCGGCGTTGAGAGGTTGGTGACATGAGGCTCGCGCAGGAGCTGATGTTGGCGTGGCGGCTGCTCGCGCGCGATTACCGCGCCGGGGAGCTCGCGCTGATCGCGATCGCCATCTTCATCGCGGTCACGTCCGTGACCACGGTGGGTTTTTTCGTGGGGCGCGTTCATCTCGCGCTGGAGCAGCAGGCGAACCGGCTGCTGGGCGCCGATCTCGTGATCGCCGATTCCCGTCCCTTCGCGCCCGAGTTGAGGGAAGGGGCGGCGAGCCGCGGCCTGGCGGTCATGGAGGTGATGCGTTTCCCCAGCATGGCCATCCGCGGCGAGTTGAGCACGCTGGCCGAGATCAAGGCGGTCGCGCCCGGCTACCCGCTGCGCGGCGAGCTGCGCATCGCGGAACGCCTGTTCGAGCCGGACCGCCGGGCGGGCGCCATCCCGCCGCCGGGCGAGGTCTGGGTGGACGAGCGGCTCTACACGTCGCTCGATCTGGGCGCGGCGGACCGCATCACGCTCGGCAACAGGGAGTTCAGGGTGTCCGCCATCATCACCCACGAGCCGGGCGTGGAGATGGGTTTTCTCTCCGGCGCGCCGCGCGTCCTGCTGAATGCCGCCGACGTAGCTTCCACCGGCCTCGTCCAGCCGGGCAGCCGGGTGCGTTACCGCCTGGACGTCGCGGGCGAAGACGAGGCGGTCGGCCAGTACCGCGCCTGGGCCCAGGCGCGCCTGCAGCCGGGCCAGCGCCTCGAAGGCATACGCGACGCGCGCCCGCAACTGCGCTCGGCGCTCGATCGCGCCCAGCGATTTCTCAACCTGGCCGCGCTGACCAGCGTGCTGCTGGCGGCGGTCGCGATCGCGCTCGCCACGCGGCGCTACCTGCAGCGCCATCTCGACGGCTGCGCGGTGATGCGCTGCCTGGGAGCGACGCAATCGCGGATCACGCGGTTGTACGTCCTGCATTTCACGATGCTCGGGCTGCTGTCCGCGGCGGCCGGCGCGGCGGCGGGGGCGCTGGCGCAGATGGCGCTCACGTCCTGGCTGGGCGAGGTCGTGGCGGTTGCCTTGCCCCCGGCTGGAATGCTGCCGGCCGTCCAGGGGCTCGCGGTCGGGTTGCTGCTGCTGCTGGGTTTCGCGCTGCCGCCGTTGATGAGCCTCGCCCAGGTGCCCACGCTGCGCGTGCTGCGGCGCGAGCTGGGCCTGCCGAAGGCCTCGGGCGTGGTGGGCTACCTACTTGGCGCCGCCGTGATCGCGGGCATGATCCTGTGGCAGTCCCAGGAACTGCGTTTCGGCCTCACGGTGCTCGGCTGGCTGGCCGCGGCGGTGGCCGCCGCTTTTGTCCTGGGCTGGGTGCTGCTGCGCGCGCTGGGCACGTTGCGCACGCGGGGGGTCTCGTGGCGCTTCGGCGTGGCGAGCCTGCAACGCCGGGCGTTCGGCACCATCCTGCAGATCGTGGCGCTGGGCCTCGGCGTCATGGCGCTGCTGACGCTGACGCTGATTCGCGGCGACCTGATGCGCAACTGGCAGGAAAGCCTGCCGCCGGACGCGCCGAACCGCTTCATCATCAACATCCAGCGCGACCAGGCGCAGCCCATCGGGGCATTCTTTACCGGGCGCGGACTGCCGTCGCCGGAGATATTCCCCATGGTGCGCGGGCGGCTCGTCAGGATCGGCGATCGTCCCGTGTCGGCGGACGATTACGCCGAGGAGCGCCCGAAGCGGCTCGTCACCCGGGAATTCAACCTGTCGTGGGCGACGCGCATGCAGGCGGACAATCGCATCGTCGCCGGCCGCTGGTGGGGGGAGGGCGACGCGCGGCCCGACCAGTTCTCGGTCGAGCGCGGCCTCGCCGAGACACTGGGCATCAGGATGGGCGACGTGCTGACCTTCGACATCGCGGGCACGCCGGTCTCGGCCGGCGTGACGAGCCTGCGCACCGTGGAGTGGGACAGCTTCAACGTGAATTTCTTCGTGGTGGCCCCGCCCGGCCTGCTCGACGGCTACCCGGCGACCCACGTCACCAGCTTTCACCTGGCCGCCGGCCAGTCCGGTTTTCTCCACGCGCTGGTGCGGGCGTTTCCCAACATCGTCCTGATCGACATCGCGCAGGCGATGGCGCAGGTGCAGCGAATGATGGAGCAGGCGTCGCGGGCGGTGCAGTTCGTGTTCCTGTTCACGCTGGTCGCGGGACTCGTGGTGCTGTACGCGGCGGTGGCGAGTTCCCAGGACGAGCGAGTCCACCAGGCGACCCTGCTGCGCGCGCTCGGGGCGAGCCGCGCGCAAATCCACCGGGCTCATCTCGCCGAGTTCACGCTGGTCGGCGCGGTCGCGGGTTTCGTGGCCGCCGCGGGGGCGACCGGGCTGGCGTATTTCATCGCGCGCCGCTTCCTGCAGCTCGACTACGCGCCCGACCCGGCGGTGTGGCTGATCGGGATCGGCGGCACCGCCCTGGGCGTGG
Organism: uncultured Streptomycetaceae bacterium; assembly: GCA_964433375.1. GTDB lineage: Bacteria > Pseudomonadota > Gammaproteobacteria > Burkholderiales > SG8-41 > SG8-41. The sequence goes on along the minus strand of CAYSRR010000286.1, from coordinate 1,079 downwards.
CGGTCGCGGGCTGGCTGGCGACGCGGCGCCTGCTCTCCGTGCCGCCGTTGACGGTTTTGCGCGCCATCGCCTGACGGCGTGAATGCGAAATCGTTCATTTGCCGGGCGGTGGTTGATATAATCTTCAGGCGATGCTCGAGATCCTGATCGCGGTTCTGGTGCTCGCTGTCCTGGTCGCAGTCATCGTGCTGATTGCGAGGACGGCAGGCCAGGCCGCCACGGTCCGCTCCCTGCGGGACGAGCTGGCCCGGACGCTGGAAGAGAAGCACCGGGCGATGCTGACCGACCTGCACGGCGGGCTGGCCCAGCAATCCGACCGCCTGGCTTCGCGCCTCTCGGAGGAACTCAACCAGACGCGCGAGACCCTGCACCGCCTCCAGCTTTCCCTGGGCGCGAGCCTGGGGGAAACCACCGACAAGCTGAACGCCAGGATCGACCAGCGGCTGGAGCAGATCTCCGGGAAGGTCAACGAGCGGCTCGACGAGGGCTTCAGGAAGACCAACGAGACCTTCGTCAGCGTGATGCAGCGCCTCGCCACCATCGACGAGGCGCAGAAGAAGATCGAGACGCTGACCGGCAGCGTGGTGAGCCTGCAGGAGCTGCTCGGCAACAAGCAGTCGCGCGGCGCTTTCGGCGAGGTGCAACTGGAAGCGCTGGTGAGGAACGTGCTGCCGCCGGCGGCGTTCGAGATGCAGCACACGCTGCCCAACGGCGCGCGCGCGGATTGCGCGCTCAAGCTGCCCGATCCGACCGGGCTCGTGTGCGTGGACTCCAAGTTCCCGCTCGAGAACTACCACCGGATGCTGGCCCCGGGCGCGAACGACGTGGAGCGCGCGGCGGCGCAGCGCCAGTTCCGCGCCGACGTGAGAAAGCACGTCGACGACATCTCGAAGAAATACATCCTGCCCGGCGTCACCTCGGACGGCGCGGTGATGTTCGTGCCGGCCGAGGCGGTGTTCGCCGAGATCCACGCCTACCATGCCGAGGTCGTGGACTACGCCAACGCGAAGCGCGTGTGGATCGTGTCGCCCACCACGCTGATGGCCGTGCTCAACACCGCGCGCGCGGTGCTGAAGGAC
>CAYSRR010000285.1:0-3857 GCA_964433375.1 uncultured Streptomycetaceae bacterium | reverse complement strand
GCATTAAATTAGCCGCCAAGACACCAAGAAATCCTTTCAATAGCCGCAAAGACGCAGAGGCGCAAAGAGACTCGAAATAAAACCGCCTTTCCGCGCAATATATATGTAATTCCTCTGCGTCTTTGCGCCTCTGCGGCTAATTCAGGTTTTGACTCCCAGGGAAGCGAGCGCCGCGGCGCGCTTCGCGCGCGCAGCCGCGTTCACTTCCGTGTAGAGACTACCACCGTGCGAATCCATCGACACCAGCAGCGGGCCGAAGCCCTTCACGCGGAATTTCCACAGCGACTCCGGGTTGAGGTCGTCGAGATCCACGTCCTCGATTCTCTCCACCCACGTCGTCTCCAGCGCCGCCGCGCCGCCGATCACCGCCAGGTAGACGCCGCCCAGGTCGCGGAACGCCGCCGCCGAGCCCTCGCGCAAGCCGCCCTTGCCGATGATGATGCGCGCGCCGTACTGCTCCATCAGCGGGCGCGTGAAGCGCTCCATGCGGTCGCTGGTCGTCGTGCCGATGCAGATCGGCTCGTAGCCGGTGGGATGCGCCTCCGTCTCCCCCACCCACCTGACGTTGGGCGCGGTGTGCACGACGGCGTGGCCGTTCAGGTCGAAGCGCGTCCTGCGCCCGCGGTCGAACATGTGGATCTGCGTCGCGTCGCGGATGCCGTAGAGGGTGCCGTAGAGGGTGACGGTGTCGTTGACGCGCAGCTTCCTGACCTGCTCCTCGGTCACCGGCATCTGAAAGTCGTAATGAGCCATTTTCAATTAGCCGCAAAGGCGCCAAGACGCAAAGAAATCAATATACGAACCCCGCCCACCGCCCTGCGCTGGATTTGTTCTGGCGAGAAGGGTGACCCCGATGACATCCTGTTGAATATCGTCACTTTGCGCCTTTGCGTCTTTGCGGCTATTCAAAAGCCATACGTCACGCCGCCAGTCGTGAAGGTCGCCCGGGCGCGGCGCGCGGAGTGGCATTGCATGTTCACCGCCACCGGGTTCATCGTGATGTGGGTCGCGGCGATTTCGACGTGCACCGCGAACGAGGTGGAGTCGCCGCCCAGGCCCTGCGGGCCGACGCCCAGCTGGTTCACCGCGCGGGTGAGCGCTTCCTCCAGCTTCGCGCCCTCGGGGTCGGCGCAGCGCGTGCCGAGCGGGCGCGTCGCCGCGACCTTGGAGAGATGCACGCAAAGGTCGGCGGTGCCGCCGACGCCGACGCCGACGATGGTCGGCGGACAGGTCTTGCCGCCGGCGTCGAGCACGCAGTCCACGACGAAGGTCTTGATCGCGTCCACGCCGTCCGCCGGGATCGCCATCTTCAGCCAGGAATTATTCTCCGAGCCCGAGCCCTTGGGGATCATCTCGATGTCGAGGGTGCCGGCGCGGTCGCCGAAGTCGATGTTGATGACGGGAACGAACGGCCCGCAGGACGTGTGCTCGTTCTTGCGCGTCACCGGGTGCACGACGGACGAGCGCAGCGGGTGCTCGCGCGTCGCGCGCTCGCAGCCTTTCGCGACCGCCTGCTTCAGCCGGTAGCCGTCCACCTCGACGCCGGCGCCGATCGTCACGTTGTAGATCGGGATGCCGGTGTCCTGGCACAGCAGGTTCCGGTTCTCCTCCGCGACCGCGATGTTGCGGATCATCGTGCCGAGTATCGCCTTGCCGGTGGCGTGGGTCTCGCCCGCGTCGAGGCGCTTGAACCCCTCCTTGATGTCGGGCGGCAGGAGCTTGAGCGCGCGGATGTACAGCTCCTTGCACGCCTCCTCGACCTGGGTCAAATCAACTTTCACTCGTCACCCGCTCAGTTGATCTCCAGCTTGCGCGCCTTGATGATCTTGGCCCAGTTCGCCGACTCCGCGCGGATCGCCTTGGCGAAATCGGCGGGCGGGTTGCCGACCGGCGCCATGCCGAGATCGTCGAAGCGCTTGCGCAGGTCCGCGCCTTCCAGCGCCTTGGCCGTGTCGCGGTAGACCTTGTCGACGACCGCGGCCGGCGTGCCGGTGGGCGCCATCAGCCCGAACCAGCCCAGGTTCTCGAAGCCGGGCAGCGTCTCCGCGATGGCCGGCACATCCGGCACCTGGGGGGCACGCTGGCGGCTCGTCACGCCCAGCGCGCGCAGCCGGCCCTGCTTGAGGAAGCCGATGGCGGCCGAGAGGTTGGGCGTGAGGAAAATGATCTGTCCCGCGACGAGATCCACCAGCGCCGGTCCTTCGCCCTTGTACGGTACGTGGACGGCGTTGATTCCGGCCGTGAACACGAAGTTCTCGGCCGCGAGATGCGTCTGGGTTCCTACCCCGGCCGAGCCGAAGGTAATCGTGCCCGGCCGCGCCTTCGCGAGCGCGATCAACTCCTTGATGCCGCGCGCCGGGAAAGTCGGGTGCACCGCGACGATCTGCGGTCCGCTTGCGACGTTGGTGATCGCCACCAGGTCTTTTTCCGGGTTCCAGTTGAGCTTGCGGAACATGTGCTGATTCGCGGCGACGACCGAGCCCGAGGTCATGAACAGCGTGTAACCGTCGGCCGGAGCCTTGGCGGCGAGCTCGGCGCCGATGTTGCCGGACGCGCCCGCGCGATTGTCCGCCACCACCTGCTGCCCCCACGCCTCGGTCAGCTTCTGCGCCAGCAGGCGCGTCACGATATCGGTCGCGCCGCCGGGCGAGAACGGCACGATGATGCGTACCGCCTTGGCGGGATACGTCTGGGCGTGAGCAGCGCAGGCCAGCAGCAGCGCCGCCGGCAAAACTAGCCATTTTCCGATATGCATGGTTCTCCTCCTGTCGTTGGGTTTCTGGACTTCGATCTTCTCCGGTAAACCTTACCCCATATGCGGGCAGCCCGCTACAGCCCGCCCGCTTCCACGACGAGGCGGCGCAGCTCGCGGCGCAGCCGGTCGCGCACCGGCCGGTACGCGGGCCGGTTGATGACGTTCACGACCTCGTGCGGGTCACGCTCGAGGTCGTAGAGCTCGTCGAGCTCGCCGTTGCGGCCGCGATTCACCCAGCGAATGTACTTGTAGCGGCCGGTGCGCACCGCCTTGTAGGTCATGCCGACGAGCCACGGCATGGCGTTCTCGGCCCAGTACTCGACCAGCAGGGATTTGCGCCAGCCGGCCCCGCCTTTCTTCCCGCCGCCGGCAAGCAGCGGCAGCAGCGAGCGGCCCTGGACCTGCGGGCCGGCCTTGCCGCCGGCGAGCGCGAGCAGGGTCGGCGCGATGTCCTGGCAGATGACGAGTTCGCGCGCGCGCGTGCCCGCCCGTATCTTCTTCGGATAGCGCGCGATGAACGGCGCGCGTATGCCCTCCTCGTAGGCGAAGCGGCGTTCCGGCCCGAGCCCGTGCTCGCCGAAGAAATAGCCGTTGTCGCCGAAGAACAGGATGAAGGTGTTGTCGAGCTCGCCCGAGCGCTCGAGCGCGTCGAAGAGCTGGCCCACGCCCTCGTCCACCGAGGCCATCATCGCCGCGCGCAGCCGGATTTCCTCCTGCTGGCCGGCGTGTATCGGCTGGAGCAGCGCCTGCGAAGGCGCGGTCTTCTTGAGATCGAACGCTTCCGCCCACGCCGGCTTCTGCTTCACCACCTCGGCGGGCGACAGCATGTTCGGCTTCCTTGGGAACACGCAGCCCCGGTAGAGATCCTGGTGGCGCACGGCCGGCACGTAGCCGACGAGCGACAGCGTGCCGTCCGCCGCCTGCTCCGCGTCCGGGTGCACCGCCTTGTGCGCGAGGAACAGCGACCAGGGCTTCGCGTGCCTGCGGTTCACGAAATCCAGCGCCTTGGCGTTGAGGATGTCGGTGATGTAACCGTCGTGCTGCACGTAGCGGCCCTGCTCGTTCAGTTTCGGGTTTTCGAGCCGGCCATGGCCGTCGAAGC
>CAYSRR010000284.1:3184-3865 GCA_964433375.1 uncultured Streptomycetaceae bacterium | reverse complement strand
CGCCGGCGCCGACGGCAAGCCGGTCTACCTCAAGGACATCTGGCCGGACCAGGACGAACTCAACGCGGTACTGCGCACGGCCGCGACCCCCGACCAGTACCGCGCCGTGTACAACATGGATCACGCGGTCGCCAACCCGTTCTGGGAAGGCGTCGCCCGCATCACGGGTGAAAAATACGCCTGGAGCGCGGATTCGACCTACATCCAGGAGCCGCCGTTTCTCGAGGAGCGCTTCACGGAATCGTGTCTGCGCGAGTTCAAGGGCGCGCGGGCGCTCGCGGTACTCGGCAACTCGATCACCACCGACCACATCAGCCCGATCGGCAGCATTAAGTCGAACTCGCCCGCCGGCCTGTACCTCCAGGGGCTCGGCGTGAAGCCCGCCGATTTCAACAATTACGGCTCGCGCCGCATGAACCACGAGATCATGGTGCGCGGCACGTTCGCGAACGTGCGCCTGCGCAACATGATGACCCCGGGCGTGGAAGGCGGCGTGACGGTGCACCAGCCCTCGGGCGAGCAGATGACTATCTACGACACGGCGATGCGCTACGCGAAGGACAAGGTGCCGCTGTTCGTCATCGCCGGCGAGGAATACGGCACCGGCAGCGCGCGCGACTGGGCGGCGAAAGGCACGCGGCTTCTCGGCGTGCCCGTCATCGTCGCCACCAGCTTCGAGCG
>CAYSRR010000284.1:0-3174 GCA_964433375.1 uncultured Streptomycetaceae bacterium | reverse complement strand
TGGGGGTGCTGCCGTGCCAGTTGCCGGTCGGCGTCACCACCGAAACGCTGAAGCTCACCGGCCGCGAGACCTTCGACCTCACCGGGCTCGGCAAAGACGCGAAGCCGCGCCAGCCCGTCACCCTCGTCATCCACCGTCCCGACGGCGGCGAGGAAAAGGTCACGCTAACCCTGCGCCTCGACACGCCGGCGGAGATCAACTACGTCCGGCACGGAGGCATCATGCCCTACATGCTCGAGGAACTCGTCGCCTGACCACCCCGCCTCCTCTGGAGGCACCCCTCCTCATCTGAGGAGGGGAATGTTTTTTACTTTCCCCTCCTTCTCAAGGAGGGGTGGACGCGAAGCGGACGGGGTGGTCGAGCTTCTTCGCCGCAAGCGCGGCGTTCTTCCCGGCCAGGCGGCCGAAAATAGCGCCGCTGGTGAGCCCCGTCGAGCCCGGGTAGTTGAAGTAGAACAGCCCACCCACCATTTCGCCCGCCGCATACAACCCCGGTATCGGCAGGTGGCTGGTGTCCATCACCTGCCCTTCCGTCGTGATGCGCAGGCCGCCGAAGGTGAAGGTGATGCCGCAGGTAACGGCATAGGCCTCGAACGGCGGCGTATCGATCGTGTTCGCCCAGTTCGACTTGGGTATCGCCAACCCCTCGGTGCGCAGGCCGTCCTTCACGTTGGGATCGAACGGCACGCCTTTCTTCACCGCGGCGTTGTATTCCTTGACGGTCTTCAGCGCTTCGGCCGCATTCACCCCTTCCAGCTTGCCGGCGAGTTCCTCCAACGTGCTCGCGGTGACGCGGGTCACGTGCTTCGAGCTGTACTCCGGCCGCAGCAGGTGCTTCACCTTCGCGTCGAAGACCTGCCACGCGAACTGCTCCGGCTGCTCCAGGATGATGTGGCCGTATTTCGCGTAGGTGTAGTTGCGGATGTCCGCGCCCTCGTCGAGGAAGCGCTTGCCGGTGGCGTTGATCATGATCGAAAACGGGTAGCTGTCGCGCTCGAAATCGTCGCACGTCGCCCAGTCGCCGAAATCGGACGCGTAGCGCTCCCAGCCGACCGCGTGGCAGCCCGACCAGTGGCCGGCCGGCTGCGCGCCGATGCGCAGCGCCATCTCCAGCCCGTCGCCGGTGTTGTACTTGCTGCCGCGCACCTTGGCGAGGTCCCAGCCCTTGCCGAGGTGCCGGGCGCGCCAGGCCGCGTTCGCCTCGAAGCCGCCGCAGGCGAGGATCACGTTCTTCGCATGGAAGGTCTGCGTCACGCCGTCCACCTTCGCCACGACGCCGCTGACGCCCTTATCGGAATGCACGAGGTCGCGCGCCCAGGCCTTGTAGAGGATCTTCACGCCGGCCTTCTCGGCCGCCCGGTAGAGACCGTCCACCAGCCCGCGCCCGCCGCCGACCGCCGCCAGCGTCGCGCCGCCCCAGAACTTGAACCTGCCGCCGACCTTGAACGACTGCCGGCCGAACTGCGGCAGGAAGCGGATGCCCTTGCCCTTGATCCAGTGCATGATGTCGTTGCTGTTTCTCACCAGGATCTCGCACAGGTCGGGATCGGTGCGGTTCTGCGTGATGCGCGCCATGTCGTCGAAGAAGTTTTCCTCGGTATAGGCGCCGAAGTCGCTCGCCATCTCGTCCGCGGTGAGGTCGGGCGACAGCGCCCTGATGTCGTCCGCGCCGTTGTAGACGATGCGCATCAGCCCTTCCGTGAACGAGCTGTTGCCGCCCCGCTCCTCCTGCGGCGCGCGCTCGAGCAGCAGCACCTCCGCCCCGTTGTCGCACGCGGACAGCGCCGCGCACAGCGCCGCGTTGCCGCCGCCCACCACGATCACGTCATATACGTCTTTGTTCTTATCCACCATCACTTTCACTTACCTCACAAATCAAAAAACCAATAGCCACAGAGAACACAGAGTTCACAGAGAAAAGAAAAAAGAGCACCCAACAAAATGACCTGCTCTGCTTTACTCCCCTCCTTTTCAAGGAGGGGAATGTCGCAGAAAACCGACGCAACGCCTCAATTTTGTTTCGATCTCTCTGTGTTCTCTGTGCTCTCTGTGGCAAATGCTTTTGAACTTGATTTATTGCGTCTTGAGGCTCGGCGCCCGGACCACCTTGCCCCACTCCCCCATGGCGAGAATGGAATGTAGCAGCGGCGAGAATAACCCGCCAGAACATTGTATTATCTTAGTAGAACCCATTGTTATCCTGAGGATAGCCCGTGAAACTGCAGCAACTGCGCTACGCGTGGGAAGTGTACCGGCGCGGCAACCACATATCGGCAGCGGCAGAAGCCCTGCACACGTCGCAGCCCGGCATCAGCAAGCAGATCAAGCTGCTCGAGTCCGAGCTGGGCTTCGAGATCTTCGCGCGCCGCAGGAACCGCATCGTCGGGCTGACCGAGCCCGGGCGCGAGGTCGTCGCGGCCTCCCAGCGCATTCTCACCGACATCGACAACCTGAAGCACCTCGGCGAGGACTTCGCCTCGCCCGGCAGCGGCAGCCTGACCATCGCCACCACCCACACCCAGGCGCGCTACGTGCTGCCGAAGATCATCGAGCGCTTCGTCAAGCGCTACCCGAACGTGCGCATCGGCCTGCGCCAGGGAGACCCGGCCCAGGTCTGCGAGTTCGTCGAGGCCGGGCACGCGGACATCGCCATCGGCACGGAAACGACGCGCGCCTTCCCCAACCTGGTGATGCTGCCCTGCTTCCAGCTCGACCGCAGCGTCATCGTCAAGCGCGGCCACCCGCTGCTCAAGGTGAAGAAGCTGACGCTGGAGGAAATCGCGAAGTACCCGGTCATCACCTACGACCCGGCCTACAGCGGCTACTGGCGGGTCACCGAGGCCTTCCGCAAGGCGGGCATCGAGCCCAACGTGATCTTCGGCGCGGTGGACGCCGACGTCAGCAAGACCTACGTCGAGCACGGCCTGGGCATCGCCATCCTCACCACGATCGCCTTCGACCCCGCCCATGACCGGGGCCTGCGCGCGCGCGACGCGAGCCACCTGTTCGCTCCCAGCACCTCCTACATCACGCTGCGCGCCAACACCTATCTGCGCCGGTTCGTGTACGATTTCATCAAGTCGGTGGCGCCGAGCCTCGAGCCGGACGTCGTGAAGGCGGCGCTGAAAAGCTCGAAGACCACGGAAAAAGCAGAATTGAGCCGCCGATAAACGC
>CAYSRR010000283.1:0-3865 GCA_964433375.1 uncultured Streptomycetaceae bacterium | reverse complement strand
ATCGGGCCTCTGGAGATCGTCACGGCGGAACTGCCGGTCTCCTACGCGCGTTCCCTCCCCGCGTTGCAGGACGCGATCGCGCGCACGCAGCCCGTCCTCGTGCTGTGCGTCGGGCAGACGGAAGATCGCGCCGCGCTGTGCGTCGAGCGGGTCGCGGTCAATCTCCAGGACGCCCGCATCCCCGACAACGACGGCGCGCAACCGGTCGATGTCCCCATCGCGGCGGGCGGGCCCGCGGCCTATCTCGCGACGCTGCCGGTGCGACCCGCCGTTGCCGCCCTGCACGCGGCCGGGCTGCCGGCGCAACTGTCCATGAGCGCCGGCACCTTCGTCTGCAACCACGTCTTCTACGGCCTGATGCACCTTACCGAGGGGCGCAATCCCGCCTGGCGCGGCGGGTTCCTGCACGTGCCCTGCCTGCCCGGCCAGGCGGCGCCGGGCGCGCCTTCCATGGCGCTCGATGACATCGCGCGCGGCATCACGATCGTGCTGGAAGCCGCGGCGGCGGTCGATGATGTCGCCGGGCGGCGACGAATGACGGACGCGTAACGGCCGGCGGCATCGAGCGCAAGCCGAGGAATCTTTTTGCTCGCGGACACTCTGAACCAAGACAACCCCGAAGGAGGAAATCATGAAGTCCAGCACCCTGCACCCGGGCAATCGCCTGCTCGGCGCCGTGACGGCGGCGACGGTCGCGCTCGCCCTCTATGGCTGCGGCGACGAGCCGGCGCCCAAGCCTGCCGTCACGGCCACCCCGCCCGCGGCGCCCGCGCCGCAGGCCGTGCCCGCCCCCGCGCCGGAAAAACCGGCGGCAACCAGCCAGTCCGATGCCGACCAGGCGCTCGCCGCCAGGGTCAAGTCCGCCCTCACGGCCGCCCCCGACATCAACGCGCACCGGATCGATGTCACCGCGAAAAGCGGCGCCGTCACGCTGTTCGGTACCGCCGATACGAAGGAGCAGCGCGAGGCCGCCGGCAAGGCCGCTACCGCCGTCGCGGGCGTGACATCGGTGGAGAACAAGCTCGCGGTCGTCGCCGGCTCCTGACGGAACAAGGCAGAAGGATGAAGTCAGAAGGAAGAAGTAAAACCCGCCGGGTGGGGTTCCTTCTGCCTTCTGCCTTAAAGCCTGGACTCCTGGTAATCCAGGTCCTCCTCGAAGCGGTGCAGCACGTCGTCGTTGATCTGGTTCTCGCGCCAGATGCGGATCAATTCGCCCCGCTCGGCCTGGATCGCCGCGCGACGCAGCCGCCTGGCGGCTTCCACGGCGGCGAGCAGATCGTCCTTTTCCGACGCGAGCACCGCCTTCTCCGCGAACTCGGCGCGGATGCGCTGAGCGACCTCGCGCGCAATGCCCTCGCGCGCCGCCACCGCCTCTATTTCCGCCACCGCGGCCTCGGACAGGGCATGCCTGGCCCGCCGCTCTTCGTCCTCGACGCTGGAATCCGTGGCGATCCGCAGCCTGCGGGTCAGCGGCGCGAGCGTGAGGCCCTGGACCACGAGCGTGACCGCCATCAGGAAGAACGTGAGAAAAATGATCAGGTCGCGGAACGGAAACGGGCTGCCGTCGGGCAGCGTGATCGGCAACGCGATGGCCGCGGACAACGACACGATCCCGCGCATGCCGCACCAGCTCATGATGAACAGCTCGGCCCGCGGCTGGGGCGCGCCCGACCGCAACGTCCGCTCGAGGCGCGGCGACCGTCTCACCAGCCCCGCCAGCCAGGCGGACGGATAGATCCAGGCGAAACGCGCGAGGATGGCGATCAGGCTGATCAGGGTGCCGTAGGCGAACAGCTCCAGGGCCGAGTACCCGGAGAGCCGGTCGATGATCCCGGAGAGCTGCATGCCGATCAGCACGAACACCAGGCCGTTGAGGAGAAAGACGAGCAGGTTCCACATCGAGCGCGCGATCACGCGCATCTCCGCCGAGACGATCTCGGGCGAATAGCGGCCGCGCACCATGCCGGCCGCCAGCACGGCCAGCACGCCCGAGACCTTCAACGACTCCGCCAGGATATAGGTGAGATAGGGAACCGCCAGCGTCATCAGCACCTCGATGAACGTGTCGCCCAGGTGGCGGTGGATGAAAACGAAGAGGTGCGCCATGAGGACGCCGAGAAGGATGCCGCCGATCGACACGAAGGCGAACTCCACGCTGGCGTCGAGCAGGGAAAACGCCCCGGTCATCACCGCCGCGACGGCGAACTTGTAGGTGACCAGCCCCGAGGCGTCGTTCACGAGGCTTTCGCCCTGGAGCACCACCACCACGCGCCGGCGCATGCTCGATTGCGAGAGGATCGCCGAGGTCGCCACCGCGTCGGTCGGAGAGACGATCGCGCCGAGCACGAAGGCGGCCGCCCACGGCATTTCGGGAACGAGCCATTTCAGCACCACGCCGACCACGAGCGTCGTCGCGATCACCAGGGCGACCGCCAGCACGCTGATGGGCCGCGCGTTCTCCCTGAAATCGCGCCAGGAGGTAAGGAGCGCGCCCTGGTAGAGGATGGGCGGCAGCACGACCACCAGCAGCGACTGGGGATCGAACGTCACTTGCGGCAGGTGCGGCACGAACCCCAGCACGGCGCCGCCGACCATCAGCGCGATCGAATACGGCAGGTTGGCGCGGCGCGCGATCCAGCCGAGCGCGATCGCGCACATCATCAGGAACAGGATGACTTCCAGCAGGGTCATGGGTCGCTTACGAAAGCACAGGAGGCCGGAACCGTTTTATCCGCGACAACAGTCACGGCCATGTCGGTACTGCCACGTGCTGATAGCACGTCAGCATAACACCCGCGCAGGCAAGCGCGGCTACAGCGCTATCGCCGTAGCGAGCATCAACATGAATCCCATGCCGAAAATATCGGTGGCCGTGAGCAGGAAGATGCTCGAGGCGGTCGCCGGGTCGGCCCCGTAGCGCCGCACCGTAATCGGAACGATCGTGCCGAGCAGGCAGCTCACCACGCACGCGACCACCATGGCGACCAGCATGACGAGCGACAGGAGGAACGGGCTCTCCGCCTGCGATGCGCTGGCAAAGAAGTACATGGCGATCGCTCCCACGATGCCGGTGAACAGCCCGTTCAGGGCCCCCAGCTTCGCTTCCTTCGCCAACAGTTCCCGGATCGGAATGCGGTCCAACTCTCCCAGCGTCAGGCCGCGCAGCGTAATGGCCAGCGCCTGGCAGCCGTTATTGCCGGCGAGGCAGGAAAGCACGGGGAGGAAGGCGGCGAGCACCACCAATTGCTGGATGGTCGCCTCGAATACGCTCACCACGATCGCGGTGCCGAAGGCGGTGATCAGGTTGATCTGCAGCCAAGGGTGTCGCAGACGAAAAGCCGTCCACAGCGGCGTTCTGGCGCGCTCTTCCTTGTCGACACCCACCATGGTGCCCGCCTGCATCGTGATCTCGATCGCCTGCTCCTCGAACATCGACCGGCCGCGGACCAGGCCGATGATGTGTCGCTCGCTGTCGATGACGGGATAAACGGGGTAATGCCGGTCGAGGACCTGCTTCATGGCCTCCTCGAGCCTCGTTCCGCCGGCGAGCGCGAACACCTCCCCTTCCATCAGGTCGGCCAGCCGCCGTTCACCGGAACTGAACAGCAGGTCGCGCATGGTGACGATACCCACCAGCCGGTCCTCACGGTCGATCACCCAGATGTAGGTGATTCGGACGGTCTTTATGGTTTCGCGCAGCGTTTCGATCACCTCGCTGGCGAGGGTGTCCGCCGGGAACGCCCCGACCACGGGCTCCATCATCCGCCCCACGTCGCCGGGATCATAAAAGGCATTGCGCTCCCACTGGCGGGCAACCGGCTCGGGTGCGGCCGCAAGCGTGCGCTCCCGCGCGTCGTCCGGCAAA
>CAYSRR010000282.1:0-3882 GCA_964433375.1 uncultured Streptomycetaceae bacterium | reverse complement strand
TAAGTAATTAGGTGATTTGGTCGCGTTGATCACTCAATCACTCAATCACTGAATCACTGAATCACCAACAAGAAGGAGCGAAATGATAGACCTCCACACCTGGACCACCCCCAACGGCCGCAAGGTCTCGATCATGCTGGAAGAGCTGGGGCTGCCGTATCGCGTGTTCCCCATCAACATCGGCAAGGACGACCAGTTCAAGCCGGAGTTCGTGAAGATCAGCCCCAACAGCAAGATCCCGGCGATCGTCGACCCGGAGGGGCCCGACGGCAAGCCGCTGGCGATGATGGAGTCCGGCGCGATACTGGTTTATCTCGCGGACAAGACTGGCAAGCTGCTGGCGAAGTCGGGACGGGCGCGCTACGACGCTCTGCAGTGGCTCATGTTCCAGATGGGCGGCGTCGGGCCGATGTTCGGGCAGACGCATCATTTCCTGCGCGCGGCGAAGGAGCCGGTGCCGTACGCGATCGAGCGCTACACGAAGGAGACGCGCCGGCTCTACGGCGTGCTGAATGATCACCTGAAGGACCACGCGTACCTCGCCGACGAGTATTCCATCGCCGACATCGCGACCTATCCCTGGGTGGCGCGCCACGAATGGCACAAGGTGGACCTCAACGACTTTCCACACGTGAAGCGCTGGTTCGACGCGATCTCGGCGCGGCCGGCGGTGCAGAAGGGGATGAACGTGCCGCCGGTGGCGAAGTAGGGAAACCTCTCGCTCGGAAATTAGCCGCCAAGGCGCCAAGACGCCAAGAAGGTCGAATTGGAACCGCCGAGACGCAGAGAGAAGCGAGGGCAGGTATCAACTGCAGGAAACAGGACGGTCAGCCGCGTTGCTGCCAGACAGCGGGATCGCGGCGGGCATGGAACACGGCCAACACGACGATGCGACGCGGTTCCAACAGAAAGAATAGCGAGTAAGGAAAGCGACGAACCCGAACGCATCGCACCTCGCCGTGCATCACCGGGAAACGCCTGGGGGTTGCCGCCGCTAGCTGAACGGCGCGGTTGATTTCCTCCACGAACTCCAGGCCGAGGCCCGGGCTTCGGGCTTCATACCAGTCCGCGGCCGCATCAAATTCGCTTTGAGCGGCGCGGCGGTAGAAGACGGCAAAGGTCATTTACCGAGGCGCTTTAAAGCTCCGGTCTTGACTTTGTCCCAGGGGATCACGGCCTCGGGATTGGACTCGTGCTCTTTCAGGCGCCGGTCGAGTTCAGACCGCTGTGCGTCAGTGAGCGGGACCGCGGCGCTATCCGCGGCGATGCTGTCCCAGATTTCCTCGACCAGCGCCAGGCGCTCGTCGACTCCGAGCTGGTCTATCCCAAGCGACTTCATGGACGCGCCCATGACCTGCTCCTCTTATGGGGTTTCCTGAAACCGATTCTACTGGATATCGGTAGCGCTGACGACGTGGGCGAAATGGTGCCAAATGCAAAAGTGAACTGCCAGGGCGCCAAGAAAGTCGAATCGGAGCCGCCGATGAACTGCCGTTAAATCCGGATGCTGCGCGCCGGTTTAACCTCGCGTGTTCGAACGGACTGAACGCAGCCGCTCAACACAGGCCCGGGGCCTGCTCCCTGGCCCCCCGCTTGACGTATTACGCACCGCGTGGACATGCTTATGACGTCGAGATCGTCGACTATCACGCTCGGAGTAAGGGTCTTCAGGTAGGGCTCTCACCGCGGGGGACGCAGGGGAACGCAGAGGAAAAACAAGAACAACATTCCTCTCCTGCCTGAGGGTGAGGTGGGGTTTCGAAGAATGTGCCTGCGCACATTCGAGCCGCCGAACGCCCGACTCGATGCAGCGAGGCGGGCCGGGCGGGGTGGCGCGGAAGCGCCGGAGTGGTGGGAGCAAGGCCTGCCCACGCAACCACCCCGTCACCTTCGGTGCCACCCCTCCTTGAAAAGGAGGGGAGAAAAGCAGGAAGCTTCCTTTTGTTAGGGTGCTCTGAGCCGCAGATATGCCGGATAGTCGGACAAGGTCGCTGTCGTCGAAGTAGTTATTCGCTTTTTATCGGCGTGTATCGGCGTTAATCGGCGGCTTAGTCATTGTCGTCTCGCCGCCGGAGGCGGGAAACACGCCGTAGTTTCGCTCGATGTAGACCTGCATTTCCCGCAGCGTGACGATTTCATCGCGGTTGGTGTCGATGTCGTCGAAACGCGGCCCCAGATTCAGGTCGCCGCGCGTGTCTTCACGGGCGAGGAAGCCGTTGCCGGCGCGATCCAGCTCGCGGAACAGCGACATGTCGGTTTGGGCGGCGCGCTGGTTATACCTCGCCTCATCCTCGTTTGCCCCAACATTCGCGCTATGTGCCAACAGCAGTGCCGCCGCAGCGACGATCGTGATTTTCACGTGAACCTCCCGGGAGCGAAGAATACGTCCCAGCATCCTCGAAAATGGAACTGGGCACTGTACGGTGGCGCACATAGTCCGATGGGGCCCGATGCTCGAAGGATTCCTGTGGCCCCGACCCGCCGTCGGTCCTAGCCGAGGACCACGCGCACCTGGTGGGTCAGACCGTCATCCACGAGCGGAACGCGCGTCGGGCCGCCCGGCAGCGCCTCGCCATCCAGCTCGGCGCGGCTGACCCCACGATGCACGCCGTGAGGGTTTTCGACCTCGATCTCGTAGCGCGCGGAGTGATACCGGAAGGCGATCTCGAACCGGGGCCACTCCCGCGGTATGCAGGGCGCGAGGAGCAGGAACGCTCCCCGCAGGCGAAAACCGAGGATCGCCTCGATGCCGGCCCGGTACAGGCATCCGGCCGTGCCGGTATACCAGGTCCACCCGCCGCGCCCGGCGTGCGGGGCGACCGAATAGACATCGGCGGCGACGGCATAGGGCTCGACCTTGTAGCGCTGCACGTCGGCCCGCGTGCTCGTGCGGCTGATCGGATTCATGAGCGAGAACACTTCGACGGCCTTGTCTCCCCGGCCGAGGGCGGCGAAGGCCATCACCGACCACGTGGCGGCATGGTTGTATTGGCCGCCGTTCTCCCGGATGCCGGGCGGATAGCCCTTGATGTATCCGGGGTCGAGCGGCGTCCGGTCGAAGGGCGGCGTGAACAGCAAGGCCAGCCCCTCGTCGCCGCGTATGAGTTGCTCGTCCACGGCGGTCATGCCGCGCAGGGCGCGCGCTGGGTCCGCGGCGCCGGAGATCACGCTCCAGGATTGCGCGATCGAGTCGATCCGGCATTCGCTGCCCGCGGACGCGCCCAGCGGCGTCCCGTCGTCGAAATAACCGCGCCGGTACCAGCCGCCATCCCAACCCGCCTGTTCGAGCGCGTTCTGCAACGCCGCCGCATGGGCCTTCCAGGGTGCGGCGCGTGCGCGGGCACGCTCGTCGCGCGCCTCGGCCAGAGGTGCGAACGCGGCAAGCGTCGCATGCAGAAACCAGCCGAGCCAGACGCTTTCCCCTTTGCCCCTCTCGCCGACCCGGTTCATGCCGTCGTTCCAGTCGCCCGCGCCGATCAACGGCAAGCCGTGTTTGCCGACGCCGAGACTCTGATCGAGCCCGCGCGCGCAGTGCTCGAAGAGGGTTGCGCTCTCGTCCGCGACCATGGGCTGGAAGTAGGCATCGTGTTCGCCGGGCCGCAGCACCTGGCCTTCGAGAAAGGCAACGGGCTCGTCCAGCACCGCGGTGTCGCCGGTGGTTTCGATGTAGTGCGCAGCGGCGTGGGCGAGCCATACCCGGTCGTCGGAAACGCGCGTGCGGACGCCCTGGCCGGAGTGCGGCAGCCACCAGTGCTGGACATCGCCCTCGACGAATTGCCGGGCGGCGGCGCGCAGGAGATGCTCGCGCGTCAGCGCCGGCCGCGCGAGCGCGAGCGCCATCACGTCCTGGAGCTGGTCGCGGAAACCGTAAGCGCCGCTGGC
>CAYSRR010000281.1:0-3905 GCA_964433375.1 uncultured Streptomycetaceae bacterium | reverse complement strand
GACAGCCAGCACTCGGGATCCACGCAGAAGAACACCATCGGCCGGCTCTGGTCGCCGCCGGCGAAGGCAGCGATGGCCTTCGCGAAGCGCTGCTCCTCGTCCTTGCTCATGTCCCCGGCGCCCGAGCCGAGCATCCAGAACGCGCCGGCGATGGTGCGGTGAACGCCGCCGCCCAGCACGTCGATCACGTACGGTTTCGGCTCGCTTTCCATCAGCGCCTTCAGCTCGAGCGTGGTGACGACCCTGCCGCCGGGTATCTGCAGCGGCGTCGGCGCGTGGTAGCCGACGACGCGCAGCACTTTCGTCGGCGGCACGCCCCAGTCGCGGCTTTCTTCGGCGTAGCCGTGAGGCGCCGGCTGCGCCAGGGCGCACACGGAACAAACAGACAGGATCCACGCAACGAGAAGACCCCGGACAAAACCGCTTGCCATTATATCTACTCTCCCCTGATAACGGTATTGACGGGTTTCAAGTCGGTCAAATCCTGTCTATCTCGTTTTTGAACTGCGGCCGCGAGCAGCGCGCGCAGTTGCGGCAACGCCTCGCGACCCGCCTCCTCGCCGGCGGCGATGTTCGCTTCCTTCTGCCCGAAATCGAGCATGCGCGTGCGCGCGGTGCGCGGCACGATGACGACGTCTGCGGCATCGAGCTCGCCCGCCAGCAGCGTGTAGCGCCCGCCGCGGCCGTATTGCCGCATGCCATCGCTCGCGGTGTTGCGCGCCTGCGCGAACCACGACACGTCCACCGCGATGACGATATCGGCGCCCATCTGCCGCGCCAGACGCACCGGCACCGGGCTTGTCAGTCCGCCATCCACGTACTCCTCGCCGTTGATGACGGGCGGCACGAACAGGTTGGGCACGCTGGCCGAGGCGCGCACCGCGAGCCCGGTGTTACCGCGGTTGAACACGGTCATGCGGCCGCGTCTCGACTCGGTGGCCACCACGGCAAAGGACCGCTCCAGCCGCTCGATCGGGCGTCCACCCACCATGCGGTTGATGAATTCCTGCAGCGCTTCGCCTTTCACCCAGCCCTTGCCGAACAGGACGAAATCCACCAGGTCGCCCTTCTCGATCTCGAGGGCGATCCGCTCCAGCTCGCGCGCGTCGCGGCCGCTGGCGTAGAGCGCGGCGACCACCGCGCCGGAACTGGACCCGGTGACGATGTCGGGAACGATGCCCGCGTCCTCCAGCGCCTTGATCACGCCGACGTGGGCGAATCCGCGCGCCCCGCCGCTGCCCAGCGCGAGCGCGACGAGAGGGCGGTCCGCCTCGAGCGGGACGATGGCCGCCTGGCGCGGCGCCCCGACGCCGTTGTGGTCGGTCGGAAACAGCGAGCAGGCCGAAACCAGCAGGGCGGTCGCGAGGAGAATGGCGGGTCGAAGCGTCATGAGGGCGAAATTGTAGTGCAAAGCGCTTCCCCGGCGACAACGCCCCGTCCGGTTGCTTTCATTTCGCAAACCCGACAGAATTAGGCCACAATCGCCCGCTGCCCCCGTGCGCCGGGCTCCACACAAAGGAGGAGAATTCCATGAAGAATCGCAGCCTGCTTGCATTGCCGCTGGCCGTCGCGCTGCTGGCACCCACGCTTCCGGCAACCGCCCAGGAAGCCGCGAAGGACTACCCCAGCCGGCCGATACGGATGCTGGTGCCGAACGCACCCGGCAGTTCCGTGGATACCCTGAGCCGCATCGTCGGCAACGGGATGTCCCAGGTGCTCGGGCAGCAGATCGTGATAGACAACCGCGCGGGCGCCGGGGGCATCATCGGCATGGAAATCGCCAAGGCCGCCAACCCGGACGGCTATACCGTGATCAGCGCCACCACCGCGGCATCCACCATCGCCCGCCTGCTGCAGAAGAACGTCACGTTCCACCCCGTGAACGACTACGACTACGTCGCGCAGTACGCCGAGACCCTCAACGTCCTCGTGATTCATCCCTCGCTGCCGATCAAGTCGGTCAAGGATTTCCTCGCCTACGCCAAGAGCGGCAAGAAACCCTTCAACATGGCGTCGGCCGGCACCGGCTCGCAGAGCCACCTCTCCGGGGCCTACTTCCAGCAGCGCGCCGGCATTGATTCGCTGCACGTCCCGTACAAGGGCGGCGGCCCGTCGAGCGCGGCGGTGGTCGCGGGAGAGTCGCAGTGGACGCTCATCCCCGCCCCGGCGGCGATGTCCCACGTCAGCGCCGGCCGCATGCGCGCGCTGGCGCACACGCTGCCCCGGCCCACCGCGCTGCTCCCCAACATCCCGCCGCTCTCGGATACGCTGCCCGGCTTCGATTACAGCGGCTGGCAGGGTTTCTTCGTGCCGAAGGGCACGCCCAGGCCGATCATCGACAAGCTGCGCGCGGCGGTGGCGAAGGCGATGGCGACGCCCGAGGTCAAGAAAGGCATGGCTTTCCAGGCCACCGAGATCGTGGTGCGGGGACCGGCGGAATTCCGGAAAGTGGTGCAGATCTCGATGGTCGAGAACGAGAAGCTGGTCAAGGCCATCGGGCTGACAGCCAACTGAGAATCCCGGTGACCGGTGACTCGTGACTGGTGACCGGCACTCGACCAGGGGCGGCTGCGGCCGCCCTTGTTTTTTGGCCTTCCCGGAATGGCGCTTTACGCCCGCGCGGCCTTCACGGCCTCCTGGGGCCGGGCCAGCAGGCGCATCACTTCCGCCGCCGCCTTGATCGCCTCTTCGCGCGTGACGTGCTCCGCCGCGTCCGGCTCGCGCTTGCGAATCGCGGCCAGCATGGCCTTCAGGTTGCGGATGCTCTCGCGCGAGCGGTCCAGCGAGCGATCGGGATGGGTGAGCCCCATGGCGCGCCAGCGCCAGATGCGGGCGTGCAGCGTGGCGAGCATCTCGGACAGGGTATGGTTGCCGGCGCCTTCGAACAGCACATCGTAAAAACGGTTCTTGGTTTCCAGCACCTGCTGCGCGTCGCCGCTGCCGTAGGCGACGACCACGACTTCGAGCGCCTGCGCCAGTTGCCGGACCTTCGCGTCGTCGGCGTTCTCCACGAACAGGCGCGCGGCGAGGCCTTCCAGCGCGGAGCGGATGGCGTACAGGTCGCGCGCCTCGTCCGGCGTCAGTTCGCGCACCACCGGCCCCTTGTTGGGAATGTTCGCGATCAGCCCCTCGGACTCGAGCTGGCGCAGCACTTCGCGCACGACGGTGCGCGAGACGCCCGTCATCTCGATCAGCTCGCGTTCGGTCAGCCGCCGCCCCGGCGCGAGGCGGCCCGAAATAATGGCCTGGCGCAGGCTGTCCAGCACCTGCAGCCGCAGCGGGGCGACCAGCTTGCGGATCGCCACCGGGATGTCAGCGGGGCCCACGAGTGTTGATTGACCAGTCAGTCATACGGTAATACGATATTACGTCCTAACCCACAGATCAAGGAGTTCCTTCGTGAGCACCCCCGTCAAGGTTGGCATCGTCGGACTCGGCCGCTGGGCCAAGGTCCTGACCCGGGCCGCCAAGCAGTCGAACCAGATCCGCATCGTCTCCGGCTTCAGCCGGTCCGAGGAAAAGCGCGCCGCGTTCGAGAAGGAAATGGGCGTGGCGGCCGCGCCGGACATGAAGGCCATGCTCTCGAACCCCGAGATCAAGGGCGTCATCCTGACCGTGCCCAACGAGCAGCACCTGCCGATGGCGGAGCAGGTCGCGCGGGCGGGCAAGCATGTCTACACCGAAAAACCGATCGCCCAGACGCTCGAGGACGGGCTGAAGATCGCGGCGCTGGAAAAACAGCACGGCGTCACGGTGACCGTCGGCCACAGCGCGCGGCTGATGGCGGGCATTCGCATCATCAAGGAGCGCATCGATGCCGGCGAGCTGGGGCGCGTCGCCTTCATGGAAGCCAATTTCTCCAACGAGCGCGCGCTGGAGCTCACGCCCCAGACCTGGCGCTGGTA
>CAYSRR010000280.1:0-3927 GCA_964433375.1 uncultured Streptomycetaceae bacterium | reverse complement strand
GCCGGTGGACCAGTACATCGGCGGCATCGAGCACGCCATCCTGCACCTGCTCTACTCGCGCTTCTGGACCAAGGTGATGCGCGACCTCGGCCTGGCAAAGCTCGACGAGCCGTTCACCAACCTGCTGACCCAGGGCATGGTGCTGAACGAGATCTACTTCCGCAAGGGCGACACCGGCCGCTTCACCTATTACAACCCGGCCGAAATCGAGACGAAGGCGGACGGCAGCGCGGTGCTGAAGAGCGACGGCCGGCCGGTCGAGGCCGGCGGCATCGGCACCATGTCGAAATCCAGGAACAACGGCGTCGACCCGCAGGAGCTGATCGACCACTACGGCGCCGACATCGCGCGCTTCTTCATGATGTTCACCTCGCCGCCGGAAGACACGCTGGTGTGGAACGACGCCGGCGTCGAGGGCGCGGCGCGCTTCCTGCGGCGTCTGTGGGCGTTTGCCTGGGAGTTCGGCCAGTCCGGCGCGGCATCGGCAGGATCCGCGGGGGGTGCGCTCGCGAAGGAACTCGCCGCCACGCGCCGGGAAGTGCACGCGGTGCTGAAGCAGGCCAATTACGACATCGGCCGGCACCAGTTCAACACCGTGGCCTCGGCGGCGATGAAAATCCTGAACGCGCTCGAGCGCGCGCCGCAAGGCGATCCGGCGCGCGGCGCCACCCTGCGCGAGGGCCTGAGCATCCTGCTGCGGCTGCTCTCCCCCATCACGCCGCACGTCGCGCACCACCTGTGGCGAGAGCTGGCGTTCGGAGAGGACATCCTCGCCGCCCCCTGGCCGGAACCCGATCCCGCCGCGCTGGTCGAGGACGAGATAGAGCTGGTGGTGCAGGTGAACGGCAAGAAGCGCGGCGACGTGCGCGTGCCGAAAGATGCCGACCGCCGGGCAATCGAGGCCCTCGTGCTCGCCGACCCCTCGGTGCAAAAGCACGTCGCCGGCCAGGCCATCAAGAAAGTGGTGGTGGTTCCAGGCCGGCTGGTGAATCTGGTAATCTGAGAAAATCATGAAGGCAGAAAGCAGAAGGCAGAAGGCAGAAGTTGCAAAACCGCGCGGCGGGTTTTCCTTCATCCTTCATCCTTCATCCTTCATCCTTCTCGCGGCGACGTTCCTTCTCGCCGCGTGCGGCTTCCAGCTCCGCGGCACCGCGCCGCTGCCGTTCGACTCGATCTACGTGCAGGCCGCGTCGAGTTCGCCGTTCGCCAACCAGTTGAAGCGCGCGGTGCGCGCCGGCAACTCCACCCGCCTCGCCGACCGCCCGGAGGAAGCCCAGGTGATCCTGCAGGTCATGAACGAGCAGCAGGAAAGGCTGATCCTCTCGCTCACCGGCGGCGGGCGCGTCAGCGAGTACCAGCTGCGCTACCGCGTCGCCTTCCGGCTCACCGACAGCAAGAACCGCGAGCATATCGCCGCGAACGAGATCCTCCTGAAACGCGACTACACGTTCACCGACGACCAGGCCCTGTCCAAGGAGCACGAGGAAGCGCTGCTCTACCGCGACATGCGCGACGACGCCGTGCAGCAGCTGGTGCGCCGGCTGCAGGTGGCCAAGATCCAATCCTGAATTAGCCGCCAAGACGCCAAGGCCGCCAAGGGAAGCGAATGATCGGAAGTTTCTCTGCTCTTCCGACGAAAACCATTCTTCCCGAAATATCGCTGCCGCTTTGCTGTTTTTTGTATAGAATTTCTTGGCGTCCTTGGCGTCTTGACGGCTAATTAATGCGAATTTCAACAGAGCAGTTGCAGCAGCACCTCGCCCGCGAGCTGAAGCCGCTCTACACGGTCTTCGGCGACGAAACCCTCCTCGCCCTCGAGGCGTCGGACCGCATCCGCTCCAAGGCGCGCGCCGAGGGCCACACCGAGCGCGAAGTCCTCACCGTGGATTCCGGCTTCAAATGGAGCGAGCTCGCCTTCACCGGCAGCTCGCAGTCGCTGTTCGCGTCGCGCCGCGTCCTCGAGCTGCGGGTGCCCACCGGCAAGCCGGGAACCGAGGGCTCCGAGGCCTTGCAGCGCTACTGCGCCAACCCGCCGCCCGACACCGTCACGCTGGTCTGCCTGCCGGGCGTGGACTGGCGGGCGCAGAAAGCCGGCTGGTTCGATGCGCTCGACCGCGCCGGCGTAATGGTGGAAGCGAAGCCCGTTGCCCGCAAGGCGCTGCCCGAGTGGCTGGCCGGCCGGCTGCGGGCGCAGGGCCAGGAAGCCGACAGGGAAACGCTGGATTTCATCACCGACCGCGTCGAGGGCAACCTGCTCGCGGCGCACCAGGAAGTGCAGAAGCTCGCGCTGCTCTTCCCCGCGGGCGCGATCGCCTTCGAGCAGGCGCGCGAGGCGGTCCTCGACGTCGCCCGCTACGACGTGTTCAACCTCGGCGAGGCGCTGCTCGACGGCGACGTGCTGCACCTCGTGCGCATGCTGGACGGCCTGAAGGGCGAGGGCGTCGCGCCCCCGCTCGTGCTGTGGGCGCTCGCCGAGGAAATACGGGCGATCGGGCGCGTGACCGACGGCATCGCCGCGGGCAAATCGCCGCCGCAACTGTGGCGCGACGCCCGCGTGTGGGGCAACGCCCACCAGCAGGCGATGCAGAGGAACTGCCGCCGCTTCACGAAAGAGCAGGTCGAAGCCGCGCTCGTGCACGCGGCCAAAGTCGATCGCACGGTGAAAGGCCTGATCCGCGGCAGCGCGTGGGACGAGCTGCTGCAGCTCGCCCTGCGTTTCGCCACGGGCGCGCCGGCCAAGTCCTTGCCGAAACGGGGTAAAATAGCGGCCACCGCGCGCGCGGCGGAACAGAACCAGACGGGTTTGTTCTAGATGCCGTTAAACCGGACGCTTGGCGCCGGTTTAACCACGCGCGTTCGAGCGGACGAATAGTTCGCCGTTCAACGCGCGTCGCCAGCCGCGGCAGGATCCCTATGGACGTCGGCACCTACATACACAACGTCGGACGCCAGGCTCGCGCCGCCGCCCGCGTCATCGCCCGCGCCGACACCAAGACCAAGAACCGGGCGCTGAAGGAGATGGCCGCGGTGCTCGAGCGCAACCGCAAGCAGCTGATCGAGGCCAACGCGCGCGATCTCGACCAGGCGAAGCGGCAGAACCTCGACCCGGCGGCGGTCGACCGGCTCACGCTCACGCCCCGGGTGATCACCTCGATGGCGGACGGACTGCGGCAGATCGCCGTGCTGCCCGACCCCGTCGGCGAGATCACCGAGCCGGGCAAGCGCCCTTCCGGCATCAAGGTCGCCAAGATGCGCGTGCCGATCGGCGTCGTCGCCATCATCTACGAGTCCCGTCCCAACGTCACCGCCGACGCGGCGGGCCTGTGCGTGAAGTCGGGCAACGCCGCGATCCTGCGCGGCGGATCGGAAGCGATCCACTCGAACCGGGCGATCGCCGCCTGCGTGCACGCGGGGCTGAAAGCCGCGGGACTGCCCGAGACCGCCGTGCAGGTAATCGAGACCACCGACCGCGCCGCCGTGGGCGAACTGATCACGATGCCGGACTACGTGGACGTGGTCGTGCCGCGCGGGGGCAAGAGCCTCATCGCGCGCCTGATGCGCGAGTCGCGCGTTCCGATGATCAAGCACCTGCACGGCGTCTGCCACACCTACATCGACGACAAGGCGAACCTGAAGAAGGCGATCCGCGTCGCCGACAACGCCAAGACGCAGCGGCTCGGCACCTGCAACACGATGGAGACGCTGCTGGTCGCGCGCGGCATCGCGAAAGAAGTCCTGCCCCCGCTCGCGAAGATCTACCTCGAGAAAGGCATCGAGCTGCGCGGCGACGAGGAAGCCCGCGGGATCGTCCCGCAGATGAGGCCGGCGACCGAGGAAGACTGGTACACCGAGTACCTCGACGCCATCCTCTCGGTGCGCGTGGTGGCGGGGCTGGACGAGGCGATGGAGCACATCGCCACCTACGGC
>CAYSRR010000279.1:0-3932 GCA_964433375.1 uncultured Streptomycetaceae bacterium | reverse complement strand
TCCATCGGCGAGAACTTGTTGAACAGTGGCGCGATGACGGTCGGGGAGATGAACTGCACGAACAGGCCGTAAGCCACGGTGACGCCCCATGCGTACGCCCACCAGTACGGCCCCAGCTCCCGGATCAGCCAGATGATCAGGGCGGCCAGCGGCAGCAGCAGCAGCGCGCCGACCAGCAGGCTCTTCAACAGGTCGGCGAAGAACAGCTCGGGCGTCGTCTTGTTGAAGCCGAAGCGCTGCTCGATGACGAAGGTCCGGTAGAGGTCCGACGGCAGGTCGATGAGCGTCGTCAGCAGTCCCACCAGGGCGATCAGCAGCAGGCCGCGCAGGATGCCGTCCGCCGTCCACGCCGCCGAGACGTCGTGCAGCCATTGCAAGCCGCCGCCGAAAGTCAGCGCCAGCACGACCGCCGCGCCGATACCGGCGTCGATCATCCCGAAACCGGTCCTGGCGCAGGTGTAATCGGCCGCCTTCTGGTGCGCGGCGAGATCGATGCCGGCCGCGAACGCGTCCGGCACCCGCGCGCGATGGGCGCGGACATGGCGCAGGTGGCGGGCGGCCAGGAACAGCCGCGTGGCGGTGGCGGCCGCAAGCGCCGCGAGGAAGACGATGCCGAAGGGATGCATGCTCATGACTGGCCGGTCAGCGGGAACTATGACACCGAAAGTGTGACAAAATGGGCGCGGAAAAAATTCCGCCGCGAGAATTATGGCACAGGACCCCAACAACCTCATCTGGATCGACATGGAGATGAGCGGGCTCGCCCCCGACACCGACAAGGTGCTGGAGGTCGCGTTGATCGTCACCGACTCGCAACTGAACACGGTGGCGGAAGGGCCGGTGCTGGTGGTGCACCAGCCCGACGAGGTGCTCGACCGGATGGACGACTGGAACAAGTCCACGCACGCGAAGTCGGGGCTGATCGCGAAGGTCAGGGCCTCGACGCTCACGGAGGCCCAGGTCGAGGCGCAGCTGATCGCGTTTCTCGCCCAGCACGTGCCGAGCGGGGTTTCGCCGATGTGCGGCAACTCGGTGCACCAGGACCGGCGCTTTCTCGCGCGCCACATGCCCGCGCTGGAGGCGTTCTTTCTCTATCGCAACCTCGACGTGAGCACGCTGAAAGAACTGGCGAAGCGCTGGAAGCCGGCGATCATGGCCGGGCTCGTCAAGCACGGCAAGCACGAGGCGCTCGCCGACATCCAGGAGTCGATCGAGGAACTGAAGTATTACCGGGAGCACTTCCTGAAGCTGTGAGGTGTGAGGAGTAAGGGGTGAGGGGGTGGAGCCCAACCGCGTTCGCTCCTCACTCCTCACTCCTCTCTCCTCACCCCTCACTCAAGGCGGATTTCGCCGTCGAACTTGACGTCCAGCGAGAGCTGCCCGACCGTCAGCGTCATCGCCGCGGGAAAGGCTTCGTTGCCCTTCAGCTTGCCCTCCGCGATCGCTTTCTGCACCGCCTTCTCGATCGCCAGCTGCGAGTTGACGCCGACGGTTTTCAGGAACTTGCGGATGCTCATGTTGAGCGCTTCGTCGTTCATGGTTTTCTCCTATACAAATCTATAATAAGCCACAGAGAACACAGAGAACACAGAGAAACTACGAAAACAGCGCCCGATCCTGGCCCTCTGTGTTCTCGGTGATCTCTGTGGCTCATGCCTTTTGACTTTCACTTTCGGCGACGGGCCTTGTAGTGGCGGATGAGCGCGCGGGTCGCGCTGTCGCGCGCCGCCGGCGGCGCGCCGCCCCCGAGCTCGGGCAGGATGCCCGAGGCGAGCTGCTTACCCAGCTCCACGCCCCACTGGTCGAAGGCGTTGATGCCCCAGATGACCGATTGCGCGAACACCTTGTGCTCGTAGAGCGCGATCAGCGCGCCGAGCGGGCGTGGCGAGAGATCGTCGAGCAGGATCGAGGTGGTCGGGCGGTTGCCCTCGAACGCCCGGTGGGGCGGCAGCCGGTCGTTGCCCGCCGTGCCGAACGCGAGCGCCGCGGTCTGCGCGAGGAAGTTGGCGAGCAGGGCGTCGTGGTGGCTGCGCAGGCGGTGGTGGGGCCGGCAGCAGGCGATGAAGTCGGCCGCGACCGCCTGCGTGCCCTGGTGCAGCCACTGGAAGTAGGCGTGCTGGCCGTCGGTGCCGGCGCCGCCCCAGGTCAGCGGCGCGGTCGCGTAATCGACCGCTTGCCCGTCGCGCGTGACGCGCTTGCCGCAGCTCTCCATTTCCAGTTGCTGCAGGTACGCCGGCAGCAGCCGCAGCCGCTCGTCGTAGGGCGCCACGGCGCGGCCCGGCACGCCGCGGAAGGTGGCGTTCCAGGCCTCGATCAGGGCCAGGACGGCCGGCAGGTTGCGCTCGAGCGGCGCGGTGCGGAAGTGGGCATCCATCGCGCGCGCGCCGGCGAGCAGCGCCTCGAATGTTTTCATGCCCGTCGCCAGCGCGATGGGCAGTCCCACCGCCGACCACAGGGAATAGCGTCCCCCGACCCAGTCGCGCATCGGGAACACGCGGTCCGCAGGGACGCCGAGCTGCGCGGCGCGCGCGGGATCGGCCGTGACGGCGCACAGGTGCTTCGCGGCGGCCTTCCGGCCCAGCTTCTTCGCGAGCCAGGCGATCGCCGTGCCCGCATTGGTCATCGTTTCCTGCGTGGTGAAGGTCTTGGAGGCGATGACGAAGAGCGTCGTGCGGGCGTCCAGCGCGGCGAGCATGGACGAGATCGCCGCGCCGTCGACGTTGGAGACGAAATGCGGGCGCGGCCCGCCTTTCACGTACGGCGCGAGCGCTTCGCACGCCAGCCGCGGCCCCAGGTCCGAGCCGCCGATGCCGATGTTGACGACGTCGGTGAACGCGCGGCCGGTCGCGCCCTTCGCGCGCCCGGCGCGCACCGCGGCGACGAAGCGGCGCATCGCGGCGAGCGTGTCCGCGACGTCCCGGGTGACGTCCCGGCCGTCGAGCATGACCGGCCCCGCGGCGCGCAGCGCGGTGTGCAGCGCCGCGCGGTTCTCGGTGGTATTGACGCGCTCGCCCGCGAACAGGCGCCGCACTTCCGTTTCGAGCCCGCATTCGCGCGCGAGCGCGGCGAGCAGCCGCATCGTCTCGACCGTGACGATCTGCCGGGAATAGTCGAGCAGGACGCCGTCCGCCGACAGGGAAAATTTTTCGAAGCGCCCCGGATCCTGCGCGAAGAGCTCGCGCAGGTGGAGGCCGGCGGTGGCGCGCCGGTGCTCGACGAGCCGCTGCCAGGCGGGAAGAGCGGTGCGGGAGAGCATGGCGAAATTGTACCCGCAATCCGCGCCGCGCTCTTATAAAATGGCTGCATGAACCCGGTGATGGCGGCATTGTCCGCGGCGTTTCGCGACTTGCGCGAGCCGCGCGTCCTCGCGCTCGGCCTGCTGCCGCCGTTCGCGGCGCTGCTCGTGTGGGTGTTTTTCGCATGGGTGCTGGCCGACGACTGGGTGCAGCTCACCGCGAACTGGATCGCGACCACGCCCTGGCTCCGCTGGATATCCGACTGGGGGCTCACTTCGGTTTTCACCTGGGGCAGCGGCCTCGCGGCGCTCGGGCTGCTGCTGCCGGTCATGCTGATCGCGGCGGTGCTCGTGATCGGCATCGTCGCGATGCCGGTGATCGTGCCGTTCGTGGGCGAGCGTCATTACCCGGGACTGGTTATGCGCCGGGGCGGCGGTTTCTGGGCGAGCGCGTGGAATTCCGTGGCGGCGGCCGTGATCTTCGCCGTGCTGTGGCTCGTCACGCTGCCGCTGTGGCTGACGGGCATCGGCGCGCTGCTCATCCCGCTGCTGTTGTCCGCGTGGTTCAACCGGCGGGTGCTGGCTTACGACGCGCTCGCCGAGCACGCGGACGCCGCCGAACTGGCCGGCGTCCTGCGCGCTGCCCGCGGCGAGCTGTTCCTGCTGGGATTCCTGGTGTCGCTGCTGCTCTACGTGC
>CAYSRR010000278.1:0-3944 GCA_964433375.1 uncultured Streptomycetaceae bacterium | reverse complement strand
TGCGGGCGGGCTCGAACTCGGGCACCCCCATGTCGACCGTGACCTGCCCGTCGTCCTCCAGCCGCGGCACGATCACCCCGGCCAGGGTCCCGACCCGGATCTCGCGCCGGGTCGTCAGGCCGTGCTCCCGGACGTAGCGCACGAAGCAGCGTGCCCCGTTGCCGCATTGCTCCACCTCGCCGCCGTCGGCGTTGAAGATGCGGTAATGGAAGTCGGTGCCGGGCAACCGGGCCGGTTCGACCAGCAGGACCTGGTCGCAGCCCACCCCGAAATGCCGGTCTGCGATATGCCGAATCTGGCCCTGTGACAGGTTGACAGGATGGGTCAGGGCGTCGATGACAACGAAATCATTGCCCAATCCATGCATTTTAGTGAATTTTAGACGCATTTAGCTACAGTACTGCCTGTAATCGCGGTAGATACAGCGATCCATCACCACCGTCATGCCTGCCGCCAGCGCCTTACGGGCAGCGGACTCGTTCACTATACCCTCCTGAATCCAAACATTTTTCAGGCCAAGCTGCAGGCACTCGTCTATCACCCCGCCCACGTGCTCCGCCTGACGGAAGACATTGACCAGGTCCACCGGGACCGGGATATCGGCCAGCCGCGGGTAGGCCTTTGCACCCAGGATTTCCCGTGCCGCCGGATGTACCGGGATGATGGTGTAGCCGAATCTCTGCATGGCCAGCGACACCCCGTAACTGGGGCGCTCGGGGTTGGGCGACAGCCCCACCACGGCGATGGTCTTCACGCGCCTGAGGAGAGCGCAGCACTCCTCTGCGCCAGGATTTTCGAAGGCGGGTTCGGCGTTCATCGGCGTACCCCTCAAGGGGGTATTGAAAAGAATTCATCGGCGGTTTCGATTGCCTTGACCAGGATGTAGTCGTCCATCACGAACCCGCCCCCGATGTCCTTGACCACGGCATCGGCAACGCGAAAACCGTGCTTCAGGTAGGCGTCGATCGCGCCGCGGTTGTGCTTGTTCACCGCCAGCGCGATCCGGCCGCAGCCGCGGGCGCGCGCCACCTCGCACGCGCGCGCGATCATCATTCCGCCGTAGCCCTGACGCTGGTGCCGGGGGTACACGTAAAGCTTGTCGAGCTTCATCTCCCCCGCCGCCGGCGAGAGAAAGTAGGACGCGAAACCGGCCATCTCCGCGCCGACCATCAGCTTGTCCCACCAGATGCCGTCCTGCCGCAGTTCCGCATGCACCGTTTCGAGGTTGTAGCGCTGGCCCAGCATGTATTCTATCTGCGCGGTATCGATGATGGCGGGATAATGCGCGTACCAGATCTCCCGCGCGAGCGCGACGAGCGTCTCCACGTCCGCCTCCGTCACCGGCTCGATCCGCGCCCCGGGTTCAAGACCATCACTCATAACCGTACAAAAAAACCTGAATTAGCCGCAAAGACGCAGAGCCGCAGAGATTTATATAAAAAACCGTATGTTCACGTGCAGCTAATCCCGCTTCCCTGGCTGTCATGGTTATTTTGGGTTTTGTGTACTGAATTTCTTTGCGTCTTTGCGTCTCTGCGGCTAATTAATAGAATTTCGGCTCGCCCGGCGGCCGCGTTTTGAAACGCTTGTGCAGCCAGTAATACTGCTCCGGCATCTCGAGCACCCGTTCCTCGATGAACGCGTTCATGCGCCGCGCGTCCGCCTCCAGGTCGTCGCTCGGAAAATCGCGCCATGCCGGGTAGAACGTGAGCACGTAGCCGTCCGCGCCCGGCAACTGCCGCGTGACCGCCGGCACCACCACGGCGCCGGCCAGGCGGGCGATCCGCGACAGGCCCGTGATCGTCGCCGCCGGCACGCCGAAGAACGGCACGAAAACCGAATCGCGGCCGCCGAAATCCATGTCCGGCAGGTAATAGAACGGCAGCCCGCGGCGCAGCGCCTTGATCACCGAGCGCACCCCCTCCTGGCGCGAGTACAGCTCGGGCATCACGAACCGCGTGCGGCCGTGATAGAGCACCTCGTCGAAAACGGGATCCTTCTGCCGGCTGTAGACCGAGATCCCGCGGTGCTCGGTCGAGAGACGCACGCCGCCCATGTCGAGGCCGATGAAATGCGGGGCGAGCCAGATGACCGGCCGGCCGGCCACCGCGAGCCAGTGCTCCAGCCCTTCGACGCGCACCAGGCGCTGCACCCTCTCCTTCGACGACCACCACAGGATGCCGTGCTCGAGCACGCTGCGGCCGAACGCCCGGAAATGCGCGCGCGCGACGCGGACCCGTTCGGCTTCGCTCCACTGCGGGAAGCACAACCGCAGGTTGGTGAGCACGACTCCGCGCCGCTCGCGGCCCAGCAGATAAAGCAGGTTGCCCAGCCCTCGCCCGAGCGGCGCGAGCAACGCCAGCGGCAGCAGGCGCAGCAGACGGACGACGGCGAGTGCGACGCGGGTCAACACGGCCGTGAGGGGTGAGGGGTAAGGGGTGAGGCGGGCAAAGCGCCCCCTCCTCGCAGCGCGATCACCGCGTCTCGACTGGGTTCTGTTAACTCCTCACACCTCACTCTTCACTCCTCACTTCAAAATTCCGGCGGCTTCGCACCCGCCGGAATTTTGTAGCGGTTGTAGCTCCACAAATACTGCTCCGGGCGGCGGCGCACCTGGGCCTCGACGGCGCGGTTCAACGCGGCTTCGTCGAAATCCCGCGCCGGCAGCTCTTCGAGATGCAGGCGATAGCCGCGCCCGGCGGGCAGGCGCTCGGCGAACGCCATGATCAGCGCCGCGCCGCTCGCCCGCTGCAGCCGCCCGACCAGCGTCATGGTATAGGCCGGCCGGCCGAAGAAATCGGCCCACGCGCCTTCGCCCACGCCCGGCGCCTGGTCCGGCAGCAGGCCGATCGCCTCGCCGCGCGAGAGCGCCTTGTAGAGCATGCGCACGCCGCGCAGGTTGGCCGGCGCCACCCGCGCCTGCCAGCGGCTGCGGCCCGAGACCATCAGCGGCTCGATCCAGGCGAGCTTGGGCGGGCGGTAGAGCACGGTGAGCGGCATGCGCTGCGCGCCGTAGAGCGCGGAGATCTCGAAGCAACCGAGATGCGGCGTGAGAAAGATGACGCCCTTGCCGCGTGCCCGCGCGTTTTCCACGACGTCCCAGCGCTCGCATTCGACCACCAGGTGCGCGACCTTCTCTTCACTCCCGAACCAGACGGCGACCAGTTCGATCAGGCCTTTCCCGGTCTCGGCGACCGCCGCCCGCAGCATCTCGCCGCACTGCTCGTCGCCCGCGCACACGCCGGCGGCATAAAGATTCTCCTTCAACCGCGCCGCGTACGACGGCGATACCCGGTACGTGAGCCGGCCCAGCGCCACCCCGGCGCAATGCAGCCAGGAAAGCGGCAGGCGCGCGAGCAGACGAAGCACGGCAACCAGCATGAATTTTCTTTATAAATCGGGGCTTATCTGCTATTCTATGCGCCTTTTTCCGTTTGAAGAAACAAAAAGATGAGCGACTTCCTGTTTACTTCCGAGTCCGTTTCCGAAGGCCATCCCGACAAGATCGCCGACGCGATTTCCGACGCCGTGCTGGACGCGGTGCTCGCCCAGGACAAATCCGGCCGCGTCGCCGCGGAGACGCTGACGCACACCGGCCTCGTCGTGATGGCCGGCCAGATCACGACCAGCGCGCGCGTGGACTACGCCCAGGTCGCGCGCAACGTGGTGAAGCGCATCGGCTACGACGATTCCTCTATCGGCTTCGACTACAAGAGCTGCGGCGTGCTGGTGTGCTACGACCAGCAGTCGCCCGACATCGCGCAGGGCGTGGACGAAGGCAAGGGCCTCGACCTCGACCAGGGCGCCGGCGACCAGGGCCTGATGTTCGGCTACGCCTGCGACGAGACGCCGCAACTCATGCCGATGCCGATCTACTACGCGCACCGCCTGATGGAGCGCCCACGGCAGCCGCCCGTCGCGGCGCAGCTCTGCGTGGCGCTCCA
>CAYSRR010000277.1:0-3960 GCA_964433375.1 uncultured Streptomycetaceae bacterium | reverse complement strand
GGCCGCCGCGCGCATCGCGAACTCCTTGCAGCCGCCGCCCGCCGGCAGCAGGCCCACGCCGGCCTCGACCAGCCCGATGTAGCTCTCGAGCGTCGCCACCGCGCGGTCGCAATGCATGAGGAATTCGCAGCCGCCACCGAGCGCGAGCCCGTCCACGGCGGCGACCGTCGGCACCATCGAGAACTTGAGGGCCTGCGTCGTGTCCTGGAACTGCTCGACCAGCTTCTCCACCTCGGCGAGCTTGCCCGCCATCAGCTGGTCGGCGACGCCGATGCTCCGCGCCGCCTTCAGCGCCAGCGACTCGGCCTCGCGCCTGACCGATCGGAACAGCTTGCCCAGGGCCGACGGTTTCGACGGCCTCAACCCGCCGGCCGGCGTCTTCTTGAGGTTGGCGCCGACCGAAAACGGCGGCTCGGTCTGCCAGATGACGAGCCCCATGTAGCCGCGCTCGGCCGCCTCCAGCGCCTGCTGCACGCCGTCGAGGACGTCGTCGCCGATGGCGTGCATGCGGCTCTTGAAGCTGACGATCGCGATGTCGTCGCCGGTGTGCCAGCAGCGCACGCCGTCGGTCTCGAAAATGGTCTCCCCGTACCGCACCGGCTCGCCCAGCAGGCGATCGGGAAACGGCTGGCGGCGGTAGACCGGCAGCGCCGAGCGCGGCTTGTAGGCTTTCGCGGCGGGCGAGAACGAGCCCTCCCCGCCGTGCACGCCCTTGCGCGAAGGCTCCAACGCCCAGCCCGGCAACGGCGTCGCGGTCATGCCCTTGCCGGCGGCAATGTCCTCGGCGATCCACTTGGCGAGCGTATGCCAGCCCGCCGCCTGCCAGATCTCGAACGGCCCCTGGGTCCAGCCGAAGCCCCAGCGGATCGCGAGATCGAGGTCGCGGGCGTTGTCGGCGATGTCGGCAAGGTGCGCGGCGCAATAGTGGAAGGCGTCGCGGTAAATGGACCACAGGAACTGCGCCTGCGGGTGGGACGAGGCGTGCAACTGCTCGAAGCGCGCCGCGACGTCCTTGTTCCTGAGGATTTCGACCACGCCTTCGTCGGCCTTGCCGTCGGACAGCCGGTATTGCTGCGTCTTCAGGTCGAGCACGTGAATGTCGGCGCCGACCTTCTGGTAGACGCCCTTGCGCGTCTTCTGGCCCAGCGCGCCCTGTTCGATCAGGCACTTGAGCCACGCCGGCACCTCGTAGTACCGGTGCCAGGGATCCTGCGGCAGCGTCTCCTTCATGGTGTTGACGACGTGCGCGAACGTATCGAGCCCGACCACGTCGGCGGTGCGGAAGGTCGCGCTGCGCGGCCGCCCGATCAGCGTGCCGGTCAGCGCGTCCACCACGTCGAAGCCGATGCCGAGGCGCCCGGCATGGTGCACCGTCGCCAGCATCGAGAACACGCCGACGCGGTTGGCGATGAAGTTGGGCGTGTCCTTGGCGCGGATCACGCCCTTGCCGAGCGTGGTGACGAGGAACTTCTCGAGATCGTCGAGGATCGCGGCATCGGTGCCCGCGGCGGCGATCAACTCGACGAGGTGCATGTAACGCGGCGGGTTGAAGAAGTGCACCCCGCAGAATCTTTTCCGGAGCTGTTCCGGAAAAGATTCCGATAATTTATTGATACTCAGACCCGAAGTATTGCTGGCGAAGATCGCGTGCTCGCCGATATGAGGCGCCACTTTCCGGTACAGATCCGCCTTCCAATCCAGTCGCTCGGAAATGGCCTCGATGATGAGGTCGCATTCCCTCAACCGCTCGAGATGCTGTTCGTAATTTGCCGCTTCGATAAAGCCCGCTTTCGATGGAGTCGAAAGCGGGCTGGGCTCGAGCTTCTTCAGGTTCTCGACCGCCTTCAGCACGTTGCCGTTGGGATCGCCCTCCTTCGCGGGCAGCTCGAAGAGGACGGCGGCGACGTTGGCGTTGACAAGGTGGGCGGCGATCTGCGCGCCCATCACGCCGGCGCCGAGTACCGCGACCTTGCGGACGATGAAGGGAGTATCAGCCGGCATGGGATCCCCTCGAAAGGAACGGCGATTCTAGCATGCAGCCCTGAACAGAAAATGACGGCGGAAAAAGGAAAAGCCGGGCGGAAAACGCCCGGCTTTTCGAGCCTCCCGCGCCGTCCTAGAACGAGTGCGAGTACTGGACGGAGAAGATGTCGGCCTGGCTCTCGAACCTGCCCGTCAGGCAGCCCGCGGCGCAGGTGGGCACACCGGGAACCGTATTGTTGACGCGCGCGTCCTTGATGAACTCGTGCGCGTAGCCCAGCTCGAGCACGCCCGTCTTCGAGACGCGGTGCTGCACGCCGAACGCCACCCAGGTGCGGTCCTGGTCCGGCAGGCGCGGCGTGCGGTCGACATCGTTCGTCGGCGTCTTGTCGAGCGCGAGACCGAAGCGGAGCTTGGTCTGGTCGCTCCACCTGTAGTTGGCCCCCACGCCATAGCGCCACGTGTCCTTCCAGTTGAACGCGAGCGTCGTCAGAACCGTCCCGGCCAGCGGGCCGCTGGTGCGGAGCACCCGCAGTTGCTGCAGGGAACCCCAGCCGGTCCGGGTGATGTCGCCCATCAGCTCCCATTTCGGGTCCAGCACGTGAAACAGGCTGAAGGAGAAGCTGTCCGGGACTTTCAGGTCCGCCGCGACGTTGCTGTTGCCCGCGGGGTTGGCGCTGAAAGTCGCCGTGCCCTCGAGATCGTACTTGATGGTGGATCGGTAGTGCGCGCCGATGCGCGTGCCCGGCGAGGCCTGAATCAGGATGCCAAGGTTGTAACCGTAGCCCACGTCATCAGCACTCAGCGTCGCGATTCCGGCCGGGCCCGCGAAGTTGGTCAGCTCGGCCTCGATCTTCTGCACGCTGACGCCGCCGCCGATGGACACCTTGTCGTTCAGACTGAACGCCACCGACGGGTTGATGTTGAGGGTCTTGATCTCGGACTTGAGCGCCGTCAACTGTCCGCGCCAGCCGCTGTCGTAATCGGTCTTCAGGCCGAACGGGACGTTGAGGGCCAGGCCGAAACGCCATTGGGGGTTGATGTCCATCGCGAAGAAGCCGTTGGGGACGAAAGCCCAGTCTCCGCCGTCACCGCCCTCGCCGGTACCCGGCGCCGCGTAGGCTCCGGTCGAACCCTCGTTCCGGAACTTGAACGACGGCTTGATGATGTGCAAGGCGCCGGTGATCTGCTTGCCTCTCGGCAACAAGGTCATACCCGCCGGGTTGGACCAGACGACGCTCGCATCGTCCGCCGCGGCCGCGCCGCCCGCGAACGCGTTGCCGACGCCGCTGCCGCTCTGCGTGCCGATCCCGAATCCACCGGCGAAAACACCCTGGGTCAATCCGGCCAGCGTCGCGCCGACGGCGAGGGCAACCGCCTTCGTCGTGCCTGCTTTCATGGTGACTTCCTTTTTTTGATGCCCGGGCCCGGGACATGCGGGCCGGTCATATGTCGAATCATCTTACTCCCGGGCCGCGCTTATATAACACGCCGGCCCAGCCGCCGGCCGTCACTGTTGCGCTGATACAACACGCGGATTCCGGTTGTCGTCGATCGCCACGTAGGTGAGCGTCGCCTCGGTGACCTTCACGACCTGCTCTCGCTCCGGCTTGCGCTGGGCGTAGACCTCGACGTTGACCGTGATCGACGTGCGCCCGACGCGAACCACCTCCGCGTAAAAACTGACCACGTCCCCCACCAGCACCGGCTGCCTGAACTGGAACGAGTTGACCGCCACCGTCGCCACCCGCCCCCTGGCGTGGCGCACGGCGGGAATGCTGCCGGCGATGTCCACCTGCGCCATGATCCAGCCGCCGAAGATGTCGCCGCTCTGGTTCGCATCGGCCGGCATCGGCGCGACGCGCAGCGTCACCTCCCTGCCGGCGGGAAGGGTCGTTGTTGGGCGGTCTTCACTCATCACTTTTCCAGTCACAAGTTACAAGTTACAAGTTACAAGTTACAAGTTACAAGTTACAAGTT
>CAYSRR010000276.1:3759-3972 GCA_964433375.1 uncultured Streptomycetaceae bacterium | reverse complement strand
GCGTGCTCGTATTCCTCGAGCACGCGAAGAAACGCGGGGCGAAAATCTACTGCGAGCTCGCGGGCTACGGCATGAGCGCGGACGCGCATCACATCACCGCGCCCTGCGAGGACGGCGAAGGGGCGGTGCGCTGCATGACCAATGCCATGCGCAATGCCGGCGTCGACCGCGACCGGGTGGACTATGTCAACGCCCACGGCACCTCGACCCCGC
>CAYSRR010000276.1:0-3749 GCA_964433375.1 uncultured Streptomycetaceae bacterium | reverse complement strand
TTCGGCGATCACGCGAAAAAGCTGGCCGTGAGCTCGACCAAGTCGATGACCGGGCACCTGCTGGGCGCCGCGGGAGGCATCGAGGCGGTATTCACGGCGCTCGCGATACGCGACCAGGTGGCGCCGCCGACGATCAATCTCGTCAACCCGGATCCCCAATGCGACCTGGATTACGTGCCCAACACGGCGCGCGAGATGAAGATCGACGTCGCCATCTCGAACTCGTTCGGATTCGGCGGCACCAACGGCAGCCTGGTTTTCAGGAAGATCTAAGCCCGCCCCCTGCCGGGCGACCCCTTACATGATCCTGGTCAACGGCGTCGCGACTGACAGCGTCGCGGTTACCGACCGCGGCCTGGCTTACGGCGACGGCGTATTCCGCACAGTGCTGGTGGAGCAGGGGAGCCCGCGGCAGTGGCCCCGCCATTACCGCAAGCTTGCACGGGATTGCGAGGCGCTCGCGATACCGTGCCCGCCGGAGGAGTTGCTCGCGCGGGAACTCGGCCTCGTCATCAACCACCCGGGTGACGCAGTCGCGAAGGTCATCGTCACTCGCGGCAGCGGAGCGCGCGGCTACGCGCCGCCGCAGCCGGCTTCTCCTTCCCGCATCATCATGGCCGCGCCCCGCCCGGACTACCCGGAAGCTTTCCGTCGCTCGGGAGTCGGCGTCCACTGGTGCCGGACGCGGGCTTCGTCCCAGCAACGGCTCGCCGGCGTGAAACACCTGAACCGGCTCGACAGCGTGCTCGCGCGCGCCGAGTGGAACGATCCCACCGTGCCCGAAGGCTTGATGCTCGACGAACACGACCATATCGTCGGCGGGACCATGAGCAATCTCTTCATGGTGGAAGACGGCGGTCTCGTCACTCCGCTGCTCTCGCGTTGCGGGGTGGCAGGCGTCACCCGTGAGCGCGTCATCGAGGCCGCCGGGAAGCACGGCATGAACTGCCGCGAAGAAGCCATTACGCGGGCCAGGTTGCTCGATGCCCAGGCCGTGTTGCTGGTCAACAGCGTGATCGGCGTGTGGCAGGTCAGCGAGTGCGCCGGACGCAGCTGGAAGCCCGGAGATTTCTCGGCGCGCGTGAGAGAATGGCTCGATGAAGAAGGTGATTGAGCGTCTTCTGCGGCCGATATTCGGCGTGCTGCTTGCGGGGGCAGTGGTCCTGGGCGGCGCGTTTGCCTGGTACTCGATGTCCAGCCTGGAACCTTCGCCGCTGCCGCTGCAGTTCAGCCTGAAAGCGGGAAGCGGCTTGCGCGCCGCGGCGCTGCAAATGGAGCGCGCCGGGGTGCTGAAGCACCCGGAGCGGTTCGTGCTGATGGCGCGCCTGCTCGGCGAAGCCGGCAACATCAAGGCGGGCAATTACGAGATCGAGGGCGCGCTCACGCCGTACCAGCTGCTGACCAAGATCACGCAGGGCGAAGTCGCGTTCGTGTCGATCACTTTTCCCGAGGGGTGGACGTTCAGGCAGATGCGCAAGGCGCTCGACGAGCACCCGGCGATCCGGCATGAGACGCGGGGGCTGGCGGACGCGGACATCCTGCAGCGGCTGTCCATCCAGGAGCCTTCTCCCGAGGGCCTGTTTTTCCCCGACACCTACCATTTCGGCAGCGGCAGCAGCGATCTGCTGGTCCTGCGCCGCGCTCACCGTCTGATGAAATTCCACCTCGAAACGCAATGGGCGGCGCGGGCACCCGACCTGCCGTTCTCCACGCCCTACGAGGCGCTGATACTGGCCTCCATCGTGGAGAAGGAAACCGGCCGCGTGGAGGATCGCCCGCTGGTGGCCGCGGTCTTCGTCAACCGCTTACGCAGGGGCATGCTGCTGCAGGCCGATCCGACCGTGATTTACGGCGTTGGCGAAGCGTTCGACGGCAACCTGCGCAAGCGCGACCTGACGACGGACACGCCGTACAACACGTATACCCGCAGGGGCTTGCCGCCGACCCCGATCGCCATGCCGGGCGTGGCGGCCATTGCCGCGACGCTCAACCCGCCCAGGAGCGATGTCCTGTACTTCGTGGCGCGGGGGGACGGCACTTCGTATTTTTCCCGCGACCTGGGTGAGCACGAGCGTGCCGTGACAAAATACCAGCGGTCGAAGCGACGGAATGATCAACGAACCGGCAAGCCGGGACTCTAGTGCGCGGCATGTTCATCACGCTGGAAGGCATAGACGGCGCGGGCAAGAGCACCCACCTGCGCTGGATCGCCCGCTTTCTCAGGAAGCGCGGCATCCGTCTCCGGTTGACCCGGGAGCCGGGCGGCACCGTGACGGGTGAAAAACTGCGCCGCTTGCTGCTGGGCGGGCGCCGGGGCCTTCACCCGGAGACCGAAACGCTGCTGGTATTCGCGGCGCGCCGCGAGCACCTCGACAAGGTGATCGTTCCGACGCTGGCATCGGGGCAATGGGTATTGTGCGATCGTTTTACCGACGCCACGTACGCGTACCAGGCCGCCGGCAGCGGCGTGAAGCGGGGAAAGGTCAGGCTCCTCGAGCAATGGGTGCAGGCGGGGCTGCAGCCCGATCTCACGATCCTGTTCGATGTCGCACCCGCGGTCGGCCGGCGCCGTGCGGGACGGCGGCAAAAGCCGGATCGTTTCGAGCGGGAGAAGGATGTTTACTACCAGCGCGTGCGCAGGGCCTACCTGAGGCGGGCCAGGGAGCACCCCCGCCGGGTGCGTGTCATCGACGCGCACGACAGCCTTCCGCATATTCACAAGAAACTTGAGAAGATACTTTTATCTTATTGTTAATAATGAGTTATCCATGGCATAAGCTCGAGTGGGCCGGCGTACTGGAGCGGCGGGGGCAATTGCATCATGCGCTGCTGCTGCGTGGGGTCCGCGGCATCGGCAAGCTCGCTTTTGCCGAAGCCCTGGCGCGGGCGTTGTTATGCGAAACCCCCGGACCGGGCGGCTCGGCTTGCGGGCATTGCCCCGCCTGCGGCTGGATGGGGCAGGGCAGTCACCCGGATTTCAGGCGCCTGGAACCCGAGAGCCTGGCCGAACCGGTGGAGGGCGAGGCCGGCCCGGAGAAAAAGGAAAAAGCCAGCTCGCAGATCCCGGTGGAGCAGGTCAGGGGACTGGCCGGCTTCATCAACGTTTCCAGTCATCGCGGCGGTGCCAAGGTCGTCCTGGTTCACCCCGCGGAAAGCCTCAACCCCAACGCCGCCAATGCCCTCCTGAAGAGCCTCGAGGAACCGCCGCCCCGCACGTATTTCCTGCTGGTTTCGCATCGCTGGCACCAGCTGCTGCCGACGATCAAGAGCCGCTGCCAGCAGATTCCCCTGCCGTTGCCGGCGGCGGATGCGGCGCGGGACTGGGTAGGACAACAAGGGGTGGAAAATGCCGAGCTGGCGCTGGCGCAGGCGGGCGGGGCGCCGCTGCTGGCCGTCCAGTTCGACGACACTTACTGGCAGCAGCGCGCGGCGTTCCTGAAGGCGATCGGCGGCAGGGGACTGGATGCCCTGGCCGCGGCCGAGCACGTGCGCGATCATGCGCCGGCGCTGGTCGCGGGGTGGCTGCAGAAGTGGGCGTACGATCTCGTCTGCCACAAGGTCACGGGCCGGGTCCGTTACAACCCCGATTTTGCCGCCGCCATCGCCGCCGCTGCCGAGCGCGTCGCGCTGCCGGAGGCCGTGCGCTTCCTGCGCCACGTGGTGAGGCTGCAGCGCATCGTCACGCACCCGTTGAATGCGCGGCTGTTCTTCGAGGAACTCCTGCTCGGGTATGCCGCGCTGCTGCGCGG
>CAYSRR010000275.1:0-3985 GCA_964433375.1 uncultured Streptomycetaceae bacterium | reverse complement strand
GCATACATGGGCGTCATGGCATCGTCAGGCGGGAACGTCTTGCGATGAGCTGAAGGACTTGGGCGGCTGGAAGTCTCGCGTAATGGTGGATCGTTATGCGAAGTATGCAACCGAACATCTGGCGGTCGCGGCATCGAGGATCGAGAACGGGAAAGGCGGCAACGTAGTGCAGCTTTCTACGTTTTCCCTACGCCGAGAAAAACAAAGGGCTAGCTAAAAAGCTAACCCCTTGTTTGGAAGTGGTAGGCGGTGCCGGATTCGAACCGGCGACCAACGGATTAAAAGTCCGCTGCTCTACCAACTGAGCTAACCGCCCAAAAAGCCGCGGATTCTACAGGGGCAGCGCCCCTTTGAAAAGCGTGATTCGTGAGTCGTGAGTCGTGATTCGGGTCCTGCTTTTGCGCTTCTGGTGAAGCGTCGGGTCATCCTTCTGCCTTCTGCCTTCATCCTTCAGGATCACGCCTCGCGCGTGATCCTCCAATATTGGTACTTCATCGTCCCCGCCGCGCCGATGACGATGGCGAGGAAGGTAAGGATGGAGCCGATGGCGAGCGTGGACATGCCGGTGATCGCCTGGCCGACGGTGCAGCCCATGGCGAGCACGCCGCCCACGCCCATCAGCACGCCGCCGACGGCGTGGCTGGCGAAATCGCGCCATGAGGCGAACCATTCGATGCGGAACTGCCGGGTCAGCAGCGCCCACAGCGTCGAGCCGAAGATCACGCCCGCAAGCGCCGCGACGCCGAAATTGACCAGGGAATAGCTCGCCGGGCTGAGCAGGTAGCGCAGCGAGTCGCCCATGGGCGAGATGAAGGTGTAGGACTGGACCTGCACGCGGCTCGGCACGACATCCGCCATGTCGGCGAATTCCTTCCACTCGCGCCCGATGGAGCCGCCGGTCAGCCACCAGCCGGCCACCACGGCGAGCCCCATGACCGCGCCGCCCAGCTGGTGATCCCACTCGTGCTGGAAATCCGCCGACTTGAAGCAGAAGTACAGCATGCCGGCCACGACCGCGGCGCCGACGATGAAATTGAAATTCTTCGAAATCGCCATGCCGAACATCCCGGCGAGGATGGTGCCCAGCTCCTGGTTCGCCACGCCGTGCGCCTGCAGGTTCACCGTCGTCGCCGACACCCACGGCAGGAAAGCTTTCTCGTAGAGCGGCGTCCACAGCATGAGGTAAGCGCAGACCGAGGCGACCGCCAGCACGACGAGGGACTTCAGGTTGCCGCTGCCGATCCTCACCAGCGTCTTGTTGCCGCAGCCGCTGGCGAGCGTCATGCCGATGCCGAACATCAGGCCGCCCAGGAGATAGCGTATCCAGGCGAAGTTGGCCGTGCGGTACGGCGGGAAAGTCTCGCCCGGGAGGCTGACGATGCCGCCCGCCTCGAGCGCGATCACGCCGGCGAGCGCCACCGCCATCGCGAACACCCACGCGCGCATGCGGCCGGTGTCGCCGATGTTCACCCAGTCGGAGACCGCGCCCATCGTGCAGAAGTTGGTCTTGCTGGTGACCGCGCCCATGACG
Organism: uncultured Streptomycetaceae bacterium; assembly: GCA_964433375.1. Classification (GTDB taxonomy): domain Bacteria; phylum Pseudomonadota; class Gammaproteobacteria; order Burkholderiales; family SG8-41; genus SG8-41. Next base: position 2,454 of record CAYSRR010000275.1, on the reverse strand, counting down.
ACGGCGATCGCGAACACCGCGCCCAGCACCTGAGTATGGATGGAGAGTTCCATGGCGCTAGTTTAAAACCGCGAACAAAAAATGGACAGGATTAACAAGATAAACAAGATTACTTATAAGCGCATTAATCCTGTCAATCTTGTAAATCCTGTCTATTTGCTGTTTCCGCGGTAGCGGGTGGGGTCGGGCACGCCCGCCGCCTCGAAACCGGCGCGGCGGATGCGGCAGGCGTCGCAGCGGCCGCAGGCGAGCCCCGCTTCCGTCGCCTGGTAGCAGGACACCGTCTCGGCGTAATCCACGCCGAGCGCCACGCCACGCCGGATGATGTCGGCCTTGGCGAGACTGATGATCGGCGTATGCAGCGACAGCGGGCTGCCTTCCACCGCGGCCTTCGTCGCGAGGTTGGCGAGCGCCTCGAAGGCGCGCATGTACTCCGGCCGGCAGTCGGGATAGCCGGAGTAGTCCACGGCGTTGGCGCCGAACCAGATGTCGCGGGCGCCCAGCACTTCCGCCCACGCCAGCGCCAGCGACAGGAAGATGGTGTTGCGCGCGGGCACGTAGGTGACCGGTATGCCCTGCGTCGGCGTCTCCGGCACGGCGATGCTCCTGTCGGTCAGCGCCGAGCCGCCAAAACCCGCCAGGTCGAGCGTGATCACGCGGTGAGCGGCGGCTCCGCGCGCCCGTGCCACGCGCTCGGCGGCCGCGAGCTCGGCGCGATGGCGCTGGCCATAGTTCACCGTCAGGCAGTGGCACTCGCAGCCCTCGCCGCGCGCGATCGCAAGCACGGTGGCGGAATCCATCCCGCCCGAGAGGAGAACGACGGCGCAGCGGCTCATCGGCTTGCGCCGCGTGAGGGGTGAGGAGTCAGGAATAAGGTGCGAAGACGAGAGAGCGGAAGCAGTCTACTCCTCACACCTCACCCCTCTCTCCTCACTACTTGATCGTCGCAATGCGACGCCGGGCCTTCTCCGCCGCGTCGCTCGCGGGATAGCGCGTGACGAGCCCGTCGAGGGTCTTGCGAGCGCCCGCCGCGTCGCCGAGCTCGAGCTGCGAGCTCGCGATGTTGAGCAGCGCGTCCGGCACCGAGGCGCTGCCGGAGTAATTCGCGATCAGCCGCTGCTGGCTGACGATGGCGCTCTTGAAGTCTCTCAGGTTGTACTGGGAATCGCCGATCCAGTACTGCGCCCGGTGCGCCAGCGGGCTTTTCGGATACTGCGCGAGAAAAGCCTGGAAGCCGGCGATGGCGCCCTGGTAATTGCCGATCCTGCGCTGGCCCTGCGCCGCCTCATAGGCGCGCGATTCCGCGTCGGACGCGGCCGGAGCCGACGCCTGGGAAGGCGTCGCGCCGGGCGCCTCGGGTACCGTGGAAGCCGGCGCCGGAGGCGACTGCTCCAGGCGCTTCATGCGCGTGTCGAGGTCGACGTACATGTCCCGCTGGCGCTTGGCGGCCGCCTGGACATCGTTGCCCAGCACCTCGATCTGACCGCGCAACTGGTTCACGTCCTGGCGCAGCTGCTCGATCTGCTGCGCGAGCGCGAGCGCCGGATTGGGCGCCGATGAAAGTCCTTTGAGCGTATCCTCGATGCGCGCGAGCTGCTGGCTCAACGCATCGATGCGCTGCGCCTGCTCCGCGATCTGCTTGCGCGCGGTGTCGTCCCCGCCGAACAGCTGCGCACCGAGCGGGAAGGAATGCGCGGAAAGCGCCGCCGCGAACGCGGCGGCTACGAGCGGCCTGCCCCAGTCACGAGTCACGAGAAACGAGCCACTCCTTACTCACCTTGGTAAACGATATCGCCGCGCCGGTTCTGCGACCAGCACGACTCCGCGGCGTCCTGGCAGCGCGGCTTCTCCTCGCCGAAGCTCACGGATTCGACCTGCGCCGCCTGCGCGCCGAGCAACTGCAGCATCTGCTTCACCGCATCGGCCCGGCGTTGGCCGAGCGCGAGGTTGTACTCGCGGCTGCCGCGGTCGTCGGCATTGCCCTCGACGCGCATCTTCGCCCCCGGGTTCTGCTGCAGGTAGCGGGCGTGCGCCGATACGATCGGCCTGTACTCTTCCTTGACCAGGTTCGAATCGTAGTCGAAGAAGATGCTGCGCTTGGACAGGATGTTGCCCGGGTCCTTCAGGGGATTGACGGCGACCGGCTTGTCGGTGAACGGCTTGGTGCTGGCCGCGTCGGGCTTGGGCTGGGGCGTGCCCGCGTCGGCCGGCAACGGCTTGCCGCGGTCCTCGACCGCCGCGCCGTCCTGCTCTTTGGTCGGCGAACTGCTGCATGCGGCGAGCATGCCCAGAATCAAAGCACTTGCGATCAATCTCTTCATGGTGGTACCTCGTAACGTTGTCATTTAGGTAACGGACCCCACGCCGGTTCGCGTACGTCGCCGGCATCCGTGGTGAGCCGCTGCTTCACCCTGCCATCGCTCGAGACCGCGGACAATATACCACGCCCCCTCA
>CAYSRR010000274.1:0-3988 GCA_964433375.1 uncultured Streptomycetaceae bacterium | reverse complement strand
TCCGCCGCGATGAAATCGAGCCGCCATTGCGCCTTGCGTTGCAGCTCGAGCGCCGGCTGCAGCTGCGCCTCGGTTGCGCCCGCCTTCTTGGCTGCGACGATTGTGTCGATCAGCGCGACTATCGCCGTTCCCCCACGCTGCATCAGGTCGAAGTTGCGCTGCTGTATCGTTTCCACGCGCGCTTTCAACTCGGCTTCGGGCACCCGGTGGCAGGTCTGGCAGGCGTTGCTGATGTTGAGCAGCGGGCTGCGCACCCAGTGGTCCGAAACTTTCGTGGCGCCGTCGCGCTTGTAGGGCATGTGACAATCGGCGCAGCCGACGCCGGCGCGTGCGTGCGCGCCCTGGCTCCACAGCTCGAACTCGGGGTGCTGCGCCTTCAGGATCGGCGCGCCGGTTTCGGCGTGCTTGTAGTCGAAGAAACGGGAGCCATCGGAGAACTTGGTCTCGTTCCAGAACTGCTCCTGGTCGGCGGCGCGCAGGCCCTTGCCCCAGGGGAAAGTAAGTTTCATCTGCGACGAGCAGTAATACTCGACGTGACACTGTCCGCAGACATAGGACCTCATCTCGTTTCGCGTCGCATCCGTGTTGGGGTTGTAGGGCACCGCCTTTTCGCTCGCGCGCCAGCGGTCGATGGAGGGCAGGTGGGGGACCGGTGCATCGGAGGCGGCCAGCATGCGAATGCCTTCGATGAAGCCCGGGCGAGTGACGCGCAGTTGCATGGTCTTGGGGTCGTGGCAGTCGCCGCAGGTCACCGGGTGCGCGTGGCCCATGTCGTGCAGCTTCTTGTTCAGTTCCTGGTACGAGAACTTGTAGCTTTCTTCCAGGCCTTTGGCGGCATCGCCGTTGCCCAGCTCGCGGTACAGAGGCATCACCGCGGCATGGCAGTGCAGGCACGACCCGGTCTGCGGCTTGGTGAGCCGCTTGGTCGCTTCCTGGTCGGCGAGCATGAACGCATGGCCGCGGCGGTCGCGGTAGTCGATGGAGAAGGCGTAGCCAAGGAACATGCGCTTGAGCCACGGGTCGCGCGCGATCTTCTGTTCAGGCAGCGCCTCGCTGCCGCCATGGCCGCCGAATTTCGTATGCGTTTGCTGCGCGGTCAGGAGATAGGAATCGTACTGCTTGGGCCAGTTGACGCCCCACTTGGCCGGGTCCGTGGTGTCTTCGGTTACCTCGACCAGGCGCACGAAGGGGGTCTTCGCTTCACTCTTGCGCTCGAAGATGTTGACCAGCAGCGCCGTTACGAGCGCGGTGGCAACGGCTACCACGCCGATCAGGCCGATCAGGACCACGCGCGAAGCGCCTCTTTGTGCGATTTTCATTGACACCTCCTCATCCCGGAATTCCGCTCTCCCGCTACTTGCCCAGGCCCGCTGTCTCGCCGTGCCCCACGAGGCGGTGGCAACGCACGCAGTTCACCGGCTCCGCGGCCCCCGCGGTGGACGCGATCTGCTGGTGCACGAGCCCGCCATGGCAGCTCACGCAATTTTCCTGGAGTATCCGGCTCGCCTTCGCCTTGATCATGATCGGCTCGTGGAAATCCTGCAGCGTGAAGCCCTTCGAATGATGGTAGCCGTTCTCCGCCTTGGACAGGTACTTGCCGATGAAGCCGTGGGGCAGGTGGCAGTCGACGCAGGTCGCGACGGTATGGTGGCTCGCCTTCTGCCAGGAATCGTACTGGGGCTGCATGATGTGGCAGTTGACGCACACCTTGGGATCGTCGCTCATGTACGACAAGCCTTCCGCGTACAGGAACGTGAAGCCGCCGATTCCGGCAAGCAGGCCGAGCGCAACCGCGAGTGCAATCAGGATGCGCGAACTCTTGCCGTCCTCCGCCATTGGTGCCTCCTCCAGGAGCGGTACGGTGCTGACGGATTGCCCGCCGACCGCAGGTAAAATTATAGCAGCTGATGGCGGTCCGCGGGACCGGAATCAGATCAGTCCTTCGAGTATCTGGACGTCCACCAGCGCGCCGGGCGCGACGTTGCCCTGGTCGGTGGGGAGGATGATGAAGCAGTTCGCTTCCGACATCGAGCGCAGGATGCCGGAACCCTGCTCGCCGGTGACGCGCACGTTCAAGGTTCCGTGTGCATCGCGCTCGAGTATCCCGCGCTGAAATTCAGTCCGTCCCGGAGCCTTCTTGAGGCTGGAGACGCACGGAACCCTGAAAGTGGGAAGCAGCGGGATCGGATCCACGCCGGAGAGCTTCAGCAGCGCGTCGCGCACGAACTGGTAGAACGTGACCATGACCGATACCGGATTGCCGGGCAGGCCGAAGAAGTGCGCCTGCCCGATCTTGCCGTAGGCGAGGGGGCGGCCGGGCTTCATCGCGATTTTCCAGAACACCACTTCGCCCAGCTTGCCGAGCAGGTCCTTCACGAAGTCGGCCTCGCCGACCGAGACTCCGCCGCTGGTGATGACCACGTCCGCCGCCGAGGCCGCGTCGCGGAACGCTTTCTCCAGCAGCGCGGGGTCGTCACGCACCACGCCCATGTCGATGACCTCGCAGCCCAGCCGTGTCAGCATGCCGTGGAGGGTGTAGCGGTTGCTGTCGAAGATCTGGCCCTCTTTGGGTTGCGATCCGATGGACACCAGTTCGTCCCCGGTCGAGAAAAAGGCCACGCGCAGCTTGCGGTAGACGGTGACTTCCCCGATTCCCAGCGAGGAAATCAGGCCGATATCCGCGGGACGCAGCGCGACCCCGCGCTTCAACGCGACCTGCCCGGTGGCGAGGTCCTCGCCGGCCTTGCGCAGATGCTGGCCCTTTTTGTGGCCGGCGCCGATGGCGACCTGGTCCTTGCCCGCCTTGGCGTGTTCCTGCATGACGATGGTGTCGGCGCCCGCCGGCACGACCCCGCCGGTCATGATGCGCACGCATTCGCCGGCTTTCACGCCGCCCTGGAACGGGACGCCCGCAAACGAGGTGCCCGTCACTTTCAGGGTGACTTCGCCGTCGCCCTTGAGGTCGGCGTGACGCACCGCGTAGCCGTCCATCGCGGAATTGTCGTGGGAGGGGACGTTGAGCGGGGAGACGACGTCCTCGGCCAGCACCCGCCCCAGCGCGGCCCGCACGCCCAGCCGCTCGGTCGTGGTCACCGGGTCGAGAAACCGCGCGATGACCTCGCGCGCCTTGGGGACCGGGATGGAATTGGGATCGTAATCGTCCGCGCAGCTGAGAGTGCTCGCGTCCCTGACGGGTTCATTCATGGAGAGTTTTCTCAAGGGCCTGACATTCAATTACACAGCGGTGATTCTAGCCCAGAGGGCGCGGCGGGGGTAATCCCGCACCGGGGTGGCGCCAGTGCTCAGGATTTTGCCCGGGCTTTGGTGCGCCGGGATTTCCCGGGGAGGTCGGGGAAGGTCTCGCTGACGCTGGTTACCTGGCCGGAGTCGGTTCCGTCGTATCCCGGATATTGCGAGACCAATGATCTGAATGTGTCACCCCGCAGGAGTCCCAGCAAGCTGCCGATCTCGGAGCGACGCAGGGTGTCCTGGTGGCAAGTCAGGTAATAGCGCTCGTTGATGATAGGGATGAAATGGAGCCCGAACTGGTGGGCGGCCGCCTTGATGCCGAATCCCGCGTCGGCCAGCCCGCTTGCCACGGTTGCGGCGACCGCGGCGTGGGTGAATTCCTCGACTTCGTAGCCGGATATCCTCGCGCTGTCCACATTCTGGTGGAGCAGCAATTCATCGAAGAGTAGCCGGGTGCCCGAACCGGGTTGGCGGTTCACGAAGCGCACGTCGCGACGCGTCAGGTCTGCCAGTCGCTGGATCACGTGGGGATTGGAGGGGGCCACCATAATTCCCTGGCAACGGGTTGCGAAGTGAATCAGTTTCTGCACGCGCGGTTTCAGGAACCTGCTGTATTTCTTGAGCAATCCCATGCCCGCCATGCCGCTGGGCAGATGGAAGCCGGCAATGTCGCAAGTCCCGCGGCACAGCGATGCCAGCGCATCGAGACTGCCGCAGAAATGGACGTCCAGCTTGGAGG
>CAYSRR010000273.1:0-3993 GCA_964433375.1 uncultured Streptomycetaceae bacterium | reverse complement strand
GAGCAGTCCGTCGCCGGCGAAATGCGCGGCTACCACAAGCCGATCATGATCGCCGGCGGCATCGGCAACCTGTCCGCCGGCCATGCATTCAAGGACGGCATCGAGACCGGCGCGCTGCTGATCCAGCTCGGCGGGCCCGGCATGCTGATCGGGCTGGGCGGCGGCGCGGCTTCCAGCATGGACACCGGCGCCAACCAGGAGGACCTCGATTTCGACTCGGTGCAGCGCGGCAACGCCGAGATCCAGCGCCGGGCGCAGGAAGTGATCGACCGCTGCTGGGCGCTGGGCGCGGCCAATCCCATCCGCACGATCCACGACGTCGGTGCCGGCGGCCTTTCCAACGCGCTGCCGGAGCTGGTGCATTCCGCGCAACGCGGCGGCCGTTTCGACCTGCGCAAGCTGCCGAGCGAGGAGCCCGGCATGTCGCCGCTGCAGATCTGGTGCAACGAGGCGCAGGAGCGCTACGTGCTGGCGATCGCGCCGCGCGACCTCGAGCGCTTCCGCGCCCTCTGCGAACGCGAGCGCTGCCCCTTCGCCGTCGTCGGCGAGGCGACCGCCGACGGGCGCCTGACCGTGACCGATCCGGCGTTCGCCAACCAGCCGGTCGACATGGAGCTCGCGGTGCTGCTCGGCAAGCCGCCGAAGATGACGCGCAACGTCGCCCGCGTGCGGCGCGAGCTGCCGCCGCTCGACGTCGCGCGCATGGAATTGAGAGAGGCCGCGTTCCGCGTGCTGCGGCTGCCGGCGGTGGCGGACAAGACTTTTCTGATCAGCATCGGCGATCGCACGGTCGGCGGCCTGACCGCGCGCGACCAGATGGTCGGGCCGTGGCAGGTGCCGGTGGCGGACGCGGCGGTGACGCTGATGAGCTTCGACGGCTATCGCGGCGAGGCTTACGCTATGGGGGAGCGCACCCAGCTCGCGCTGGTCAGCCCGGAAGCTTCGGGGCGCATGGCGCTGGGTGAAGCCATTACCAACATCGCGGCGGCGCCGATCGCGGAGATCGGCGACATCAAGCTGTCGGCGAACTGGATGGCGGCGGCGGGGCACCCCGGCGAGGACGCGGCGCTGTTCGACACGGTGCGCGCCGTCGCCCTGGATCTCTGTCCGCAGCTCGGCGTCAGCATACCCGTGGGCAAGGACAGCCTGTCGATGAAGACCGCCTGGAACGACAACGGCGCCAGGAAGGAAGTGACCGCGCCGCTGTCGCTGATCGTCTCGGCGTTTGCGCCCGTGGCAGACGTGCGCGGCGCCCTCACGCCGCAATTGAGGACGGACGCCGGCGACAGCGTGCTGCTGCTGGCCGATCTCGGCGGCGGACTGTGCCGGATGGGCGGCTCGGCGCTCGCCCAGGTATATAGCCAGACCGGCAACGCCGCGCCTGACGTGGATGCCGGCCGCCTGAAAGCCTTCTTCGGCGCGATCCAGCGCCTGAACGGAGAGGGCAGGCTGCTTGCCTACCACGATCGCTCGGACGGCGGCCTGTTCGTGACGGTGTGCGAGATGATGTTCTCGGGACGAATTGGAGTTTCACTCCAATTCGTAACAGTGCCTGGCAATAAATCGGTAATCGAGTTCCTGTTCAACGAAGAACTGGGGGCGGTCATCCAGATTCGTCGGGCCGATCTGGACGCGGTACGCCGATCGTTTGCGGAGTCGGGTCTGGAGCATTGCCTCCATCCGATAGGAACGCTGAACCAGGATGACTCGCTCAGCATCGTTATCGGTGACGTGGAAGTTTTTCATGACAAGCGCGTCGACCTTCGACGCGCTTGGTCGGAGACGACTTATCACCTCCAGCGGCTGCGCGACAACCCGGAATGTGCGCAGCAGGAATACGACCGGCTGCTCGATACCGCTGATCCGGGTTTGTCAGCGCATCCGACCTTCGATCCGGATGAGAACATCGCCGCCCCGTACATCGGGCGGGGAGCCCGCCCGCGCATCGCCATCCTGCGCGAGCAGGGCGTGAACGGGCAGGTCGAGATGGCCGCGGCCTTCGACCGCGCCGGCTTTGCCGCCACGGACGTGCACATGAGCGACATCATCGCCGGCCGCGCGAGCCTGGCGGACTACAAGGGCTTTGCCGCCTGCGGCGGCTTTTCCTACGGCGACGTGCTCGGGGCGGGCGAGGGCTGGGCGAAATCCATCCTGTTCAATGCCCGCGCGCGCGAGGCATTCGAGGCTTTCTTCAGGCGTTCCGACACCTTTTCCCTGGGTGTATGCAACGGCTGCCAGATGATGAGCAACCTGCACGAGCTGATCCCGGGCGCGGGACACTGGCCGCACTTCGTGCGCAACAAGTCGGAGCAGTTCGAGGCGCGCTTCGTGATGGTCGAGGTGCTCGAGTCGCCTTCGCTGTTCTTCGGGGGTATGGCCGGCAGCCGCCTGCCGATCGTGGTATCGCACGGCGAGGGCTATGCCGAGTTTGCCGACCCTGCCGCGCGCGCCGCCGCCGGGGCACTGGTCGCGCTGCGCTTCGTGGACAACCGCGGGGCGGCAACCGAAGTCTATCCTTACAGCCCCAACGGGTCGCCGGGCGGGATCACCGGCCTCACCACGCCCGACGGCCGCCACACGATCCTGATGCCGCATCCCGAGCGCGTGTTCCGCACGGTGCAGCATTCATGGCATCCCGCCGGGTGGGGCGAGGATGGGCCGTGGCTGCGGATGTTCCGCAACGCGCGCCGCTGGTGCGGCTAGCCGCCCGCTGGCGGCGGTGAGGAGTGAGGCGTCAGGTGTGAGGGGTAAAACCTTACTGCTCAAGTATTTCCCGCCTCACCCCTTACTCCTCACGCCTCACGGCTTTATTCGATCTTGGCCTTGGCCCGCAAGTCGGCGAGGGTTTTTTCGTAAACCTGCTTCTGCGACTGCTGCTGCAGCTGCTGCTGGATGTTGCCCTTGACCTGATCGTACGGCGGGACCTTGATCGCCCGTTCATCCTCGAGCCGGATGACGTGCCAGCCGAAGTTGGACTGCACCGGCGTCTCCGTCATCTGCCCCTTCTTGAGGCGGGCGAGGGCGTCGCCGAACGGCTTGACGTACTGGGCAGCCGGGCTCCAGTCGAGCTCGCCGCCGCGGACCTTGGTGCCCTCATCCCTGGATTTTTCGGCCGCCAGCTTCTCGAAGCTGGCGCCTTTCCTGATCTGGGCGATGATGTCCCTGGCCTCGTCTTCCTTCTCCACCAGGATGTGGCGCGCCTTGTATTCGCGGGAGCCGAGCTGGCCTTTGAGGCGTTCGTACTCCTTCTTGACCGCGTCTTCGTTCACTTCCGCGCCGCGCATGAGGTCGCGCATCAGCGAGCTCGCCAGGATATCCTGGCGCGCGAGATCCATCTGCATCGAGACCTCGGGGTTCTTGTCCAGGCCGCGGCGACGCGCTTCCTGGGACAGCAGCTCGCGGTTGATCAGTTCCTCGCGGACCATGTTTCTCAGTTCAGGCGTATCGGGCCGTCCCTGCGAAACCAGGTTCTTCACGAAAAAATCGACGCGCTGCTGCGAGATGGTCGTGCCGTTGACCTTGACCTGGGCTTGGGCGGCGCCGGCGGCAAGCAGGCCGGCCGCGGCGAACGCCAGGAATGCGGGTTTCATGGATGTTCCTTTGGGTGGGAAGTCAGATTTCTCCGGGAGCGTAGGCCTTGATGGCCAGCGCGTGGATTTCCTTCTGCATCAGCGGCCCCAGGGCTTCGTAGACCATGCGGTGCCGCGCCTGGGAAGACTTGCCGTCGAAGTGGCGGGAAACGATGACCAGCTGGTAATGCCCGCCGCCCGATTTCGCGCCTTCGTGGCCGACGTGCTTGCCGGATTCGTCGAGCACTTCCAGCGATTCCGGCTTGAGCGCCGACAAGCGCCGCTCGATCAGGTCGACCGTGCTCATTCGGGCTTTTTCTCTTCGATGTAGCGCGAGAGCGTCAGGGCCTGCAGCACCACGAAAACCAGCATCAGCCCGATGCCGCCGAACAGCTTGAAATTGACCCAGGTGTCGGTCGAGAAA
>CAYSRR010000272.1:0-4010 GCA_964433375.1 uncultured Streptomycetaceae bacterium | reverse complement strand
CCATGCCGCCCAGCGTCGCCTGCGCGCTGGTCGAGACGTCCACCGGGTACCACAGCCCGTGCGGCTTGAGGTACGCGTTCAACTGGTCGAGCACGACCCCCGGTTGCACCGTCACCGTGCGAGCGTCTTTATCGAAAGCAATGATGTTGTTGAGGTGCTTCGAGTGGTCGATGATCAGCGCCGCGCCGACGGTCTGGCCGCACTGCGAGGTGCCGCCGCCGCGCGGCAACACCGGCACGCCCTCGTCCACCGCGATGCGAAAAGCGGCGAGCGCGTCCTCCTCCGTCCGCGGCACCACCACCCCGACCGGCTCGATCTGGTAGATCGACGCGTCGGTCGAGTAGCGCCCGCGCGAGGCGGCGTCAAACAGCACTTCGCCCCGCACCTCCCGCTTCAGGCGGGCGGCGAGGGCGGGGTCACCTGGGACTGTTTTGCGCATGGGGATCCGTAAAACGGGAATCGTGAAACGTAAAACGGAGGAACGCTGTTGATCTTACGATTCACGTTTCACGATTTACGTTTCACGAAAGGGGGTTGCTCCTCTCGCGGAAACGCCTTGTCGGCAAGCTCGCCGTAAAACCGGCGACACAAACGGCGACGCAGTTCCATCGTGGAAAGACCCGGCGGGAACGAAGCCATCACCAGTTCGCGCGCAGTGTCGAACATCTCCGTCGCGATACGGACACGCTCGTCCGGCCGCATATCGGCGTAACGCGCGGCAACCAGTCGCGAGAATTCAAGGCTGGTGTCGTTCACTCAACTGCTCCTCCAGCAGGCCGGAAACCGAAAGCTCCGGCGCCCAGCGGCGAAGATAGTCCACGTCGACTCCCGTTGCAAGGAGCGCCCGGACGTCGCGTAGCTGCAACTCCGACATCGTCGGCCTGGCCCATGCCAGCTTGGACAGCACGATGAAACAGTGCGACTCTTGTATCTTGGAACTTGGAACTTGCATCTTGAATCTGGTGCCAGGTCACGCGCCACCGTGGAGACGCAAGCCGGGCATCACGGCGGCAATCGCCTCGAAATCCCGGTCGTCGTGCAGCAACACCAGGTCATGCTCCAGCGCGATGCGGGCGATCAGGCAATCGTTGCTGCTGCGGGGCGTCTTGCCCGCGCGCCGGCAGGACTGGTATATCCGGGCGGCCTCGACGTGGGCCGCCACCGGGTCGGCCGGCGAATAGCAGCAGAGGCCGGTGAAGTACTTGCGCCATTTCTCGAAGCGCTCCCCGGAATCGGCGCCCTGCAGTATTTCCTGCAGGATGATCGGGGCCACGCCGACGATCTGGGTTCCCTCGAGCAGCTTCATCAGCGACCCGACCTGCGCCGTGGCGCTCCCGCGGAGGTAGTCCACCCAGACCGAGGTGTCCACCAGGTACATCAGGTCCCCGACCGCGCCTGCTTGTGGTCGTAATCCTTCCTGATTCCGCCCGTATTGTAGAGATCGAGCAGTTTTTTCTGCCGGCTGCTCTGCACGAAGCGGCGCAGCGCGATATCCACGGCCTCGCGCATGGTCCTGGCCTTGGCGAGCTTCATGACTTCCCGGACCAGCCGGTCATCCAGCACGATGTTGGTTCTCACCATACACCTCCATATGTGTATAAGCGACAGTCTAATCCCAAACCCGTCACCCGTCACCCGCTCCGTAAATCGCGAAACGGGAATCGGGAAACGCAAGATCAACGACGCTTTTCGGTTCACGGTTCACGTAAGGCTTTCCTATTTCCTATTCCCCATTCCCTATTTCCCCGTTTCCCGCCCTCATCCTTCATCCCCTCATCCCTCGCCGGCGTCCTATAATCTCCCCCTCATCCTTGGAGAAACGCCATGACATACCAAGCCGGCCGCCATTTCCTGCAGATCCCCGGTCCCACCAACGTGCCGGAGCGCGTGCTGCGCGCGATCGACAGCGCGACCATCGACCACCGCGGCCCCGAGTTCCAGGCGATGAGCAGGGAAGTGCTCGCCGGCCTGAAGCACGTGTTCAGGACGAAGTCGCCGGTCGTGATCTTCCCCGCCTCCGGTACCGGCGCGTGGGAAGCGGCGCTCGTCAACACGCTCTCCCCCGGCGACCGCGTGCTGATGGCCGAGACCGGCCACTTCGCGACGCTGTGGCAGACCATGGCGAAGAAACTCGGGCTTGCTCCAGAGTTTCTTGCAGGAGACTGGAGACACGGCGCGGACCCCGCCGCGATAGAAGCGCGGCTGGCGGAAGACAGGAAGCACGAGATCAAAGCGGTCGCCGTGGTGCACAACGAAACCTCGACCGGCGTCACCTCGCGCATCGGCGAAGTGCGCAAGGCCATCGACCGCGCGAAGCACCCGGCGCTGCTGATGGTGGACACCATCTCCTCGCTCGGCTCGATCGATTACCGCCACGACGAGTGGGGCGTGGACGTGACCGTCGCCGGCTCGCAGAAGGGGCTGATGCTGCCGCCCGGGCTCTCCTTCAACGCCGTCTCCGACAAGGCGCAGGCGGCCGCGAAATCCGCGAAGCTGCCGCGCTCGTACTGGAGCTGGGAGGAAATGATCAGCGCCAACCAGGACGGCTGGTTCCCCTACACCCCCGCCACCAACCTGCTCTACGGCCTGCGCGTCGCGCTGAAGATGCTGGTGGAGGAGGAAGGGCTGGAGAACGTGTTCAAGCGCCACGACCGCCACGCCGAAGCGGCGCGGCGCGCGGTGCGTGCCTGGGGCCTCGAGATCCTGTGCCTGAACCCCGCCGAGTACTCCAGCGCGCTCACCGCCGTGCTGATGCCGGAAGGCCACAGCGAAATCAAGTTCCGCGGGATCGTGCTCGAGCGCTTCAACCTCTCGCTCGGCTCCGGCCTGTCGAAGCTGCGCGACAAGGTGTTCCGCATCGGCCACCTCGGCGACTTCAACGACCTCACGCTGTGCGCAACCCTGTGCGGCATCGAGATGGGCCTCGACCTCGCCGGCGTGCCGCACAAGAAAGGCGGCGCCGACGCCGCGATGGACTACCTCGCGCACGGCGACGCGGCGCGGGCGAAGCGCGCCGTCGCGTAGCCGCTGCGCTGGAAAAGCGCGATTCGTGGGTCGTGATTTGTGATTCGACCCGCCTCCACACCCGCGCAGACCCGGCGCGCGGCGCGCGCCGGATAACGCTTTACCACTCACCACTCACCTCACCACTCACGATTCACGCATTTATGAAGCTCATCGACCGCATCGGCATCGACCTCGGCCGCAAGGTCCGCCTCGAAGATGGCATCGAGTGGGCGGCGCGGAACGGCGTGCGCTACATCGACGTGCAGCTCGACACCGAGCCCAACTTCCTGCCGGACTTCGACGCGAAGCGCTGCGCCGGCGTGAGGAAGCTGCTCGACAAGCATGGCATCCGGCTGGGGCTCCACACCAACTCGGCGGTCAACGTCGCCGAGTACTCGCCCCATGTTTCCGACGCGGTGACCGAGTACCTGAAGAGCTACGTCAACGTGTTCCCGAAGCTCGGCGCGAGCTGGATGGTGGTGCACGCCGGCTACGATTTCACGAAGGACAAGGCCATGCGCATGAAAGCCGGCCGGGAGCGGCTCGCGCGGGTTGCCGATCACGCCGAGAAGAAGAAGGCGCTGATGCTGCTCGAGAACCTCAACAAGGAGCCGGCCGACGCCGAGGTCCACTACCTCGCGCACACGCTCGAGGAATGGCAGTACTACTGGGACATCGACTCCCCCGCCTTCAAGCTCTCCTTCAACGCCAACCACGCGCACCTCGTGCCCGAGGGCATCGAGGGCTTCGTGGAGAAGCTGAATTTCAGGCGCGTGGGCGAGGTGCGCCTCGCCGACTGCTACCGCAACGGCCACGAGGTGCATCTCAAGCCGGGCGCCGGCAACCTCGACTTCGGCGCGATGTTCCGGCTGATCGAGGGCAAGGGCTTCAAGGCCCACTACACCAACGCCTTCGGCTCGCTCGACGACATGCTCGCCGCGCGCGGCTACCTGGTCGAGCGCGCGCGCGAAGCCGGCGTGAAGGTAGATTAAGCCGCCGATGAA
>CAYSRR010000271.1:0-4093 GCA_964433375.1 uncultured Streptomycetaceae bacterium | reverse complement strand
CGGTCGAGCCCGTCGGCGTGGCGACGATCAGGCCGTCGGCGCGCTGGGTGTAGATGTACTGGCCGTCGATGCGCACCTCGAACTCCAGCATGCTGCCTTTCGCCCCCTTGCTCACCACCACGTCGTTGAACGCCAGCGACTCGAACGTCTTCTCGGCGCCGCTGTAGACCTGCCCATCGAGCAGCATGCGCTCCTCGACCACGAACCTGCCGTCGAGGATCGCGCCGATAGTGGCGACCATGTTCTCCACCGAGATGTCCGTCAGGAAGCCGAGGCGGCCCTGGTTAACGCCGATCAGCGCCACGTCGTGGGGCGCGAGCGTGCGCGCGATGTTGAGCATGGTGCCGTCGCCGCCGATGACGACGGCGAGGTCGGCCTGCTGGCCCAGTTCCTCGAGCGCCAGCACGGGATAGCGGGTCTGCTTCACCTGGGACGCCGTCAGCTTGTCGACCAGCACCTTCACCTGCCGGCTTTCCAGGAAACGGCCGAGCTCGAGCAGCGGCCCCGCGATTTCCGGGCTCTTGTACTTGCCGATCAGCGCGACGGTCTTGAATGACGGCTTCATGCGGGCATTAAACCATAAAAAAACCGTGATTCGTGATTCGTGAGTCGTGATTCGAATGGCCCCGTGATACCAGGGCCCAAGCTGGGTTTTACCAATCACTATTCACCATTCACCATTCACCGTTTTTAGTAGAATAAGCGCATGCCCGCCGACACCCCCGCCATGAACGACCGCGCCCAGCTCCTGCTGAAAACGCTGGTCGAGCGCTACATCTCGGACGGACAGCCGGTCGGGTCCCGCGCCCTCTCGAAATACGCCGGGCTGGACCTCTCGCCCGCCAGCATCCGCAACGTCATGGCGGACCTGGAGGAGATGGGCTTCATCGCGAGCCCCCATACCTCGGCGGGTCGGATACCGACCTCGCGCGGCTACCGCTTCTTCGTGGACACCCTGCTCACGGTCAAGCCGCTCGCCACGGTCGAGATCAGCCAGCTCGAAGGACAGCTCCACGCCGACAACACGCAGAAGCTCGTCGCCTCCGCTTCCCAGCTCCTGTCCGACCTCACGCACTTCGCGGGGGTGGTCATGACGCCCCGCCGCAGCGCCGGCTTCCGGCACATCGAGTTTCTCAAGCTCGCGGACACGCGCATCCTGCTGATCCTGGTCACGCCCGAGGGGGACGTCCAGAACCGCATCCTGTCCACCGAGAAATCGTACACGCCCTCCGAACTGACCGAGGCGGCGAACATCCTCAACCAGAACTACGCCGGCCTCACGTTCGAGGAGATTCGCCAGCGCGTGCGCGAGGAGCTGAAGCAGCTGACCGAGAGCATGACCCGGCTCATGACCGCGGCGCTGGAGGCCGGCAGCCGGGCCGTGAGCGAGTCCGCCGAGGAAGTGGTGATCTCGGGCGAGAGCAACCTGCTCGACTCGCAGGACCTCTCCTCCAACATGGCGAACCTGCGCAAGCTCTTCGACCTGTTCGACCGCAAGACCGGGCTGATGCAGCTGCTCGACATTTCGGGCCGCGCGCAGGGCGTGCAGATCTTCATCGGCGGCGAGTCGGGCGTGGAAACGCTCGACGAGTGCAGCGTGATCACCGCTCCCTACGAGGTGGACGGACAGGTGGTCGGCACCGTCGGCGTGATCGGCCCGACCCGCATGGCCTACGAGCGCGTGATCCCGATCGTGGACATCACGGCCAAGCTGATGAGCAGCCTGCTCGCCCAGCGTTGAAACCGAGAGGAGTGAGGAGTGAGGGGTAAGGAGCGGCCGATAGTCCGCCTAAGAGTTTACTCCTCACACCTCACCCCTCATCCCTCACGCGGAGCGTAGCCCATGGCCCGCCACGCTCCGGAGCCGCCTTACTCGCACGGCACCTCGCCCCGCATCGGCGTCCTGCTGATCCAGCTCGGCACGCCGGAAGCCCCGACGCCGGCGGCGGTGCGCACCTACCTCCGGGAATTCCTGTCCGACCCGCGGGTGGTCGAGATTCCGCGCGCGATCTGGCTGCCGATCCTGTACCTGTTCGTGCTGACTTTCCGGCCGCGGGCCTCGGCCCACCGCTATGCCCAGGTGTGGACGGGCGAAGGCTCGCCGCTCAAGGTGCATACCGAGCGCCAGGCGACCCTGCTACGCGGCCATCTCGGCGAGCGCGCGAAACCGCTGGCGCTGACCGTGGACTACGCGATGCGCTACGGCAAGCCCTCGATACCGGACAAGCTGCGCGAACTGAAGGCGCAGCATTGCGACCGCATCCTGCTGGTGCCGCTCTACCCCCAGTTTTCGGCCAGCACCACGGCGACCGCCTTCGACGCGGCCTTCCGCTGCCTGCAGGGCATGCGCAACCAGCCGGCGGTGCGCACGGTCAGGAGTTTTCACGACCATCCGGGGTACATCGCCGCGCTCGCCCAGAATGCGCGCGATTACTGGGCGAGGAACCAGCGGCCGGACGTGCTGCTGATGAGCTTTCACGGCGTGCCGCGCGCCACGCTCGACAAGGGCGATCCCTATCACTGCGAATGCCACAAGACCGGGCGGCTGCTCGCGGAAGCGCTGGGCCTGAAGGAAACGCAGTACCGCGTCACCTTCCAGTCGCGTTTCGGCAGCGCCGAATGGCTGAAGCCTTACACCGCCGACACGCTCGCGGAGCTCGGCAAGCAGAAGGCCGGGCGCGTCGACGTGATCTGCCCGGGCTTCGTGTCCGACTGCCTGGAAACGCTGGAAGAAATCGCGATCGAGGGCAAGGCGACCTATCTCGGCGCCGGCGGGCGCGATTTCCACTTCATCCCGTGCCTGAACGAGCGGAGCGACTGGATCCACGCGCTCTGCGACCTCGTCGCCGGCAACCTCGTGGGCTGGAGCGACACGGCGACGCATGAAACGCTCGAGCTGGCGCACCTGCGCGCGCTGTCCATGGGCGCAAAATCCTGAATTATCAATAGGTTAAAAAAACAGCCTCCAGGCTTGAATCTCCCTGCTCCGCCCCGATATTCAAGGGGTTAGGTCTGGAGAGGATGATGCAGGAAACCCCTGATAACGCCCGTACCGGGAACGAAACACCGGCCGGCGAACTGGCCGCACCCCAATCGCCGACCATGCAAAACCCCGAACCCATCGAGACGACCGAACCGCGGGCGGACAGCCCCGAAGAGCGGCTGAAGAAGGCGGAGCTCGCCGCCGCCGAGCACCACGACGCCTGGCTGCGCGCCAAGGCGGAAGCCGACAACATCCGCAAGCGCGCGCAGGCCGAGGTCGCCGGCGCGCGCAAGTTCGCGGTCGAGGATTTCTCCTCCGAACTGCTGGCCGTGAAGGACAGCCTCGAGGCGGCGCTCGCCGCGGAGAACGCGTCGGTGGACAGCATGAAGAGCGGCGTCGAGCTGACGCTGAAGCAGCTCGCCAACGTGTTCCAGCGCTTCAACGTCTCCGAGGTCAACCCGGCCGGGCAGAAATTCGACCCGCACCGCCACCAGGCGATCGGCACCGTGGATTCCGAAGCCGAGCCCAACACCGTGGTCCAGGTGCTGCAGAAGGGCTACCTGCTGCACGACCGGGTGATCCGGCCGGCGCTGGTCATGGTGGCAAAGAGCAAGGCCGTTGAAAGCTAAACACTAATCCCCATATCCGTTACATCACAACTCAAGCAGGAACCGTTTTATGGCCAAAATCATCGGTATCGACCTGGGAACGACCAACTCGTGCGTGGCCGTCATGGAAAACGGCCAGGCCAAGGTCATCGAGAACTCCGAGGGCGCGCGCACCACGCCCTCCATCGTCGCGTACATGGAGGACGGCGAGATCCTCACCGGCGCGCCGGCCAAGCGCCAGGCGGTCACCAATCCGCAGAACACGCTCTACGCGGTCAAGCGCCTGATCGGACGCCGCTTCGCCGACGGAGAAGTGCAGAAAGCGCTCAAGCATTCCCCCTTCAAGATCGTCGAGGCGCCCAACAAGGACGCCTGGGTCGAGGTGCGCGGCAAGAAGATGGCGCCGCCCGAAATCTCGGCGCAGGTGCTGCTCAAGATGAAGAAGACCGCCGAGGACTACCTCGGCGAGCCGGTCACCGTGATCACGGCCTCGGTGACCGGC
>CAYSRR010000270.1:0-4150 GCA_964433375.1 uncultured Streptomycetaceae bacterium | reverse complement strand
GGCGCCGCGGTAGAGCTCGGTATGGCCTTTCTGCCGGCCGAAACCCTTGACCTCGGTGACGGTCAGGCCGCTCACCCCGATTTCGGACAATGCTTCGCGCACCTCGTCGAGCTTGAATGGCTTGAAGATCGCCTCGATTTTTTTCATGACCCCTCCGCTATCCGTTCCGAGCCTGCTTTAAGGATATCACAGGCCGTCACTCGAACCGGTGCCGGAATTTGTTGGTAATCGGAAAGCGCCAGTCCTTGCCGAAGCCGCGCGGCGTGATGCGTATGCCGACCGGCGCCTGGCGGCGCTTGTACTCGCTTGCCCGCACCAGCCGCACCACCCGCTCCACGTCCGCCACCTCGTAGCCGTGGGCGACGATCTCCCGGGGACTCAGACGGCCCTCGACGTAGGCTTCCATGATGGCGTCCAGCACCGGGTACGGCGGCAGGCTGTCCTGGTCGGTCTGGTCGGGCTTCAGTTCGGCCGAGGGCGCGCGGTCGATGACCCGCTGCGGGATCACCCGCCCGATGCTGTTCCGGTAATTCGCCAGCCGGTAAACCAGTTGCTTGTTGATGTCCTTCAGGACGGCAAAGCCGCCGGCCATGTCGCCGTACAGCGTCGCGTAACCGGTGCCCATCTCGCTCTTGTTGCCGGTGGTGAGCACCAGCGCGCCGGTCTTGTTCGACAGCGCCATCAACAGCGTGCCGCGGATGCGCGACTGGAGGTTTTCCTCCGTGGCATCGGCGGCGAGCCCCTTGAACTCTCCCGAGAGCGACTTGAGAAAGGCATCGAAGACCGGTTTGATCGGTATCTCCGTGTAGCGCACGCCGAGCGCCTTCGCCTCGGCCAGCGCATCCTCCATGCTCATGCCCGCGGTGTACTGCGAGGGCATCATCACCGCGCGCACGCGTTGCGCGCCCAGCGCATCCACCGCGATCGCCAGCGTCAGCGCCGAGTCTATGCCGCCCGAGAGGCCGATGATCGCGCCCGGGAACCCGTTCTTGTCGATGTAATCGCGCACGCCGGTGATGAGCGCCCCGTAGACTTCCGCGTCCTGCGACAGCGAGCCGGCGATCTCGCCCGGCTGCGGATCGCTGTCAGTAAGGTTCACCAGGCCCAGCGCCTCCCTGAACAACGGCAGCTGGTGCGTGAGCACGCCCTCGCGGTTGAGAACGAACGAGCCGCCGTCGAACACCAGTTCGTCCTGGCCGCCGACCAGGTTGGCGTAGACCAGCGCCATGCCGTTTTCCGCCACGCGCTCGCGCATCACGTCGTGGCGCACCCGCTGTTTTTCCATGTGATAGGGCGAAGCGTTCAGCACCAGCAGGACATTCGCGCCGGCCTCGCGCGCGGCGCGCGGCGCGGTGGCATTCCACGAATCCGCGCAGATGTTGATGCCCATGCGGTCGTCCCCCGCGTGCGCCCCATCCCGCTCGCCGCGAACGCGCGCCGTTACCGGCCCCTGCGCGTCCCAGGTGTCCTCGCAGATGTTGACGCCGAAGCTGATCCCGTCGATGCCGAACACGCACGGCGCGCCGCCAGGCTCGAAGTAACGCTCTTCATCGAACACCGTGTAATTCGGCAGGCGCTGCTTGTCGTAGACGCCGGTCACCCTGCCGTCCCGGATCACGGAGGCGGAGTTGTAGCGCTTGCCGCCGGCCAGCCGCGGATGCCCCACCACCAGCGTCACGCCGGGCGTCCGCGCGGCGAGATCGGCGAGGGCCTGGTCGCAGGCAGCGAGGAAATCCTCGCGCAGCAGCAGGTCTTCCGGCGGATAACCGCACAGGGCCAGTTCCGGCGTGACCATGAGATCGGCGCCCTGCTCGCGCGCGCGCCCGGCAAACTCGGCGATGCGCGCAACGTTGCCGCTCAAGTCGCCGACGGTGGCGTTGATCTGCGCGATCGCAATTTTCATGTTGCTAATATATCATCCGACCCCGCCCCACGCCCGCCGGACGAGTCCGGATATCCCATGACGATCGAAGTCGTCGACTCCATTTCCAGCGTAGGCGTCGGCGAATGGAACAGCCTGTCGGGCGGCGAGCCGTTCCTGAGCCATGAATTCTTCTCCGCCCTGCACGACAGCGGCTGCGCGGCGAGCGCCAGCGGATGGACGCCGCAGTTCCTGCTCCTGAAACAGGGCGGCGCGCTGACCGGGGCGATGCCGCTCTATCTCAAGACCCACTCCTACGGCGAGTACGTGTTCGACTGGGCCTGGGCCGACGCCTATTACCGCCACGGCATCGCCTATTACCCCAAGCTGCTGTCGGCGGTGCCGTTCACGCCGGTCACCGGCAAGCGCCTGCTGGCCGCGACCGATGAAGCGCGTGACGCGCTGATTGCGGCCGCGCTCGAACTCGCCCTCGAACTCCGGGTGTCTTCACTGCATTGCCTGTTTCCCACGCGAGCCGAATCGCAACGGATGGCCGCGCACGGCATGATGCAGCGGACCACCGTCCAGTTTCACTGGATGAACCGCGGCTACCCGAGCTTCGACGCCTTCCTCGCGCAATTCAGCCACGACAAGCGCAAGAAAGTCCGGCAGGAGCGCCGCAAGGTGGCCGATGCCGGCATCCGCTTCAAGTGGCTGGAAGGCGACGAAATCCGGGAGCGCGACTGGGCCTTCCTCAATCGCTGCTATCGCCAGACCTACCGCGAGCATCAATCCAGCCCCTACCTCAATCTCGATTTCTTCCGCCGCATCGGCCGCGACCTGCCGGGCAGCATGGTCCTGATCGTCGCCGAGCGCGACGGCACCCCCATCGCCGCCTCCCTCGACATCCGCGACAGGGACAGGCTGTGCGGCCGCTACTGGGGCGCGCTGGAACACCATTCCGCGCTCCATTTCGAGACCTGCTATTACCAGGGCATCGAGTTCTGCATCGCGCGCGGCATCAAGGCGTTCGAAGGCGGATCGCGCGGCGAGCACAAGCTCTCGCGCGGCCTGATGCCGGTCGAAACCTGCTCGACGCACTGGCTGGCGCACCCGGAGTTCTCCGCCGCGGTCGAGCAATTCCTCTCGAAGGAGAAGCGCGGCATCGCGCGCTACGTCGACGAGCTCGCCGAGCATAGCCCGTTCAGGCGGGTGCCGTCCTGAACCGCGACGGGGTCAGCGCTGGCCGCGGCTGAACCGCGAGAAGAAGCGCCACATCTCGGTGTTGGCGTCGATGACGGTGGTGCCCGTTCCCAGCAGCCACGGCAGGTAGTCCTGCACGCCGCCGGGCCAGACGTGCCCCGCCCCCGTGAGTTTCCACAGCACCACTTCCGTGCCGTCGCGGCACGGCGAGTAACGGTGGTGCGTTGCCGTGTGCGACGCATCCGGCGCGCCGGCCTTGCCGCGGACCGGGTTCGAGACCTGGGAGCGGTCCGCGCAGGCATTGCGGGCCGTCCACAGTGCCAGCATCGCATTCACCGACTGGTGCAGCACGCGCGTATCGGTAAAAGGGAACACCGGCCCGAGACCTCCGTCGTACAGGGCGCGGGGATCATCCACGCTGTGCATGTGCATGACCGGCACCGCCATCCCCGGCCCGAACCCGGGCAAGGTCATCGCGCCGGCGATACCGGCCACCGCCGCGATCCGGCCCGGCGCCTCGACCGCGAGGCGATACGCCATCATCGACCCGTTGGAAAGGCCCGTCGCGTAAACGCGGGCGCGGTCGAGCGGCATGCGCTTCGCGAGATCATCCAGGACCGCAAGGGAGAAACCGACATCGTCGACGTTGCCTGACGCCGCGGGACCGCAGCAGGCGCCCGCGTTCCACGTGAGCAGGCGCCCGGCGATACCGCCGGAGCCATTCGGGTAAATGGCGACATAACCGTCGCGGTCCGCGGCCGCGTCCATGCGCGTATAGTCCTTCTGGACCGCGGCATTGCCCCCGCCGCCGTGAAAATTGATGACGGCGGGAAGCGGCTTGCCCGCCTTCGCGGCCGGCGGCACGCGCACCAGGTAGCTGCGGTTCAATCCGCCGTGCCGGATGGAAAATTCATGGTCTCCCGCCTCGAGCGCGGCCCCCGATACGCCGGGCGCGGCCAGGAAGACAAGCGCGGCGGCGTAAACATGCAATAACGGTTTTCGGGTCACGGATGCGCGCCATCCCATTTCGAGCTTTACGTAACGGTGTTACATCGCTCGACCCTCACCCCCAACCCCTCTCCCGAG
>CAYSRR010000269.1:0-4235 GCA_964433375.1 uncultured Streptomycetaceae bacterium | reverse complement strand
TGTTCATGGCGATCTGGGGCTTCTTCGTCATCAGCAGCATCGACAACATCGTCAAGCCGCTGCTGATCAGTCGCGGCGCGAGCCTGCCGTTCGCGCTGGTGCTGCTCGGCGTGTTCGGCGGCGTGCTCGCCTTCGGTTTCGTCGGCATTTTCCTCGGGCCGACCCTGCTCGCCGTCGGCTTCAATCTCGTGAAGCGCTGGACCGAGGCGCGGGCGGCGGCGCTGCCGCCCGCTGCTGGATAAGGCGTGATTCGTGATTCGTGATTCGTGAGTCGTGATTCGGCGTCTGACCGAATTCTATTCACCACTCACCACTCACCACTCACGACTCACGCTTTTCGGGGAGGAGCAACCGCCTGCCAGCGGCCGCTGACGAGGCCCTGCATCGGCTGGAACCCGATCTTGTAGGCCATCTTGCGGCTCTGCGCGATCCAGTAGCCGAGGTAGAGGTAGGGAAGGTCGAGCCGGCGGCAGAGTTCGATTTGCCACAGGATGTTGTAGGTGCCGAGGCTCGCGCCGCGCAGGTCGGGGTCGAAGAAGGTGTAGACCGAGGACAGGCCGTCCTGCAGCTCGTCCAGGATGGACACCATGCGCAGCATCCCGGCCTCGCGGAACTCGATCAGCCGCGACTGCACGCTGCTCTGCAGGAGGAAATGGCGGTACTGCTCGCGGCTGTCCTGGTCCATGCCGCCGCCGGAATGGCGCCGCGACTGGTAGCGCAGGTAGAGCGCGTAATGCTCCGGGCTGTACTTCAGCGGCAGGATTTCGGCCTGGAGTTCGCCGTGGCGCTTGAGCGCGCGGCGCTGCACGCGCGAGGGCGCGAAGTCCTCCGTCACGATGCGCACCGGGACGCAGGCGCGGCAGTGATCGCAGTGCGGCCGGTAGGTGAAGGCGCCGCTGCGGCGGAAGCCGGCACGCACCAGTTCCGAGTACACGGCGTTGTCGATGAGGTGGCTGGGGGTGGCGACCTGGGAGCGCGCCATGCGCTCCGGCAGGTAGCTGCAGGGATACGGCGCCGTCGCGTAGAACTGCAGAACCGACAGCGGGAACTCAGTCAGATAGGTCATCGTCGAGCCGCCACGTGTCACCCGTTCGCGGGTAGTTTACCAAGTTCGAGAGCTTGCGCATAAATTCCGCGCGGGGAATCTCGCGCGCGCCGAAGCGCGCGAGGTGTGCCGTCGTCATCTGGCAGTCGATCAGGCCGCAGCCGCGGCGCGCGAGGTGGCGCGCGAGGTGGACGAGCGCGATCTTGGAGGCGTCGGGCGCCCGCGTGAACATGGACTCGCCGTAGAACATGCGTCCGAGCTCGACGCCGTAGAGCCCGCCGGCGAGTTTTCCGCCGATCCAGGTCTCGACCGAGTGCGCGTAGCCGGCGCGATGCAGGCGCGTGTAGGCTTCGGCCATGTCGCCGGTGATCCAGGTGCCGTCGTGGCCGGCGCGCGGCGCGGCGCAGGCGCGGATCACTTCCCCGAACGCGGTGTCGGCGCGGACCTCGTAATCGCGTTTCGCCAGACGTTTCTTCAGGGAGCGCGGGATCCGCAGCTCCGGGGGCGCCAGCACCATGCGCGGGTCGGGGCTCCACCACAGCACCGGCTGGCCGTCGCTGTACCACGGGAAGATGCCGTTTTCGTAGGCCTGGACGAGCCGCGGTACGGACAGGTCGGCCCCGGCGGCGAGCAGCCCGTTGGGCTCCTCGAGCGCGCGCTCGACCGGGGGGAACGGGTCGCCGGCCTCCAGCCAGGGAATCATGCGGCGATTGTAGCGCCGCGACGCCGGTTACTTGGCCGCGCCGACCGCGCGATTGATGGTCACGATGACGCCGGTATTGCCGACACGCACCGGGACGCTCAGTCCTTCCAGGTCGCCGGGCTGCGCCACCGGGTCGCCGCTTTTCGAGATGCGGGCGCCCACCACCACCTGCTCGTGGGCCGAGAGTTTCGCCGCCGGCGTCATCGCCATCGTGTCGTCGAGCGTGAAGGAGACCGGCAGGTCGCGCACCTGCCTGCGCAGCACCGCCAGCGGCATGCGCGGCCCCTGCGCGGGTCGCGCGAAGATGAAGACCGTGTCGCCGGGGGCGGTTTTCTCGGCGAGGGCGGGGGCGAGCTGCACCATGCCGCCTACCCGGGCCGGCGCGGGTTTCTCGCCCGGCTTCGACGGCGCGGCCACGCCCGCTCCCGCGAGCTTGCGCGCGTCCGCGATGCTGTCGCGCACCGCTTCGGCGATGTCGGAATTCGCCGGCACCACCTTGAGCATGTGCTCCCAGTGCTCGATGGCGCCCTTGAAGTCCTGCTTCTGGAACGCGACCGTGCCGGCGAGCGCGCGCGCCTTTACGTTGTCGGGGTCGACCTTGAGCGCCTGCGCGATGAGTTGCTCCGGCTCGCCCCGCAGCGTGCGGCCCTGCGACATGGCGAGCGCGTCCGCGTAATCGGCCAGCAACTGGGCGCTGGGCGGCGAGCGCGTGACCGCGTTGGCGTACGCGGCCGCGGCCTCGGTATGGCGGTCGAGCACGGCGTAGGAGCGGCCGAGCATGGTCCAGCCTTCGACGTCGTCGGGATTTTCCTTCAGGCGCGCCGCGAGGCGCTCGACCATGCCCTCGATCTGCTGGAGGGGCGCGGTATGGGCATCGCCCGTCGTCGCCCCGGGTGCCAGGGCTTGCGGGTTGCCGACGGCAAGATACAGCAGGAGCGCCGCCAGCGGCAGCGCGATGCCGGCGGCGATCGCCGTGCCGCGGCCGGTGCGGGGGGCGGCCGGCGTTTCGGCGGCGCCGGCATCCTCGAGCAGGCGCCGCTCGACCTCGCGCCGCGCTTCCTCGTGCAGGTCCGGGCTCAGCGTGTCCGCCGCGAGATCGGCGTCCAGCTCGGCCAGCTGGCCGCGGTAGAGCGCGATATTGGTTTGTTTGGCGGTGGCGGCGCCGGCTGCGCGCCCGCGTCCGAGGAGCGGCGGCAGCACGAACGCGAGCGCGCCCACTGCCAGCAGGGCGGAGATTACCCAGAATGCCGTCACGGTTGCTCCTTGTCGTTGCCGCCGGCGAGCAGCGCCCGGGCGCGCGCGCGTTCCTCGTCCGAGAGATCGGGCGGCGCTTCGATGCGCCGGTGCACGAGGCGGCGGTAGAGCAGGACGAGGCCGAGCGCCATCAGCAGCAGCGGTCCCGCCCACAGCAGCAGGGTCGTCGCCTTGAGCGGCGGCCGATAGAGCACGAAGTCGCCGTAGCGCTCGACCATGAAATCGAGGATGTCGCGGTCGCTGGCGCCCGCGCGCATCTTCTCGCGGATCTGGTTGCGCAAATCTACCGCGAGCGGCGCGTTCGAATCCGCCAGCGTCTGGTTCTGGCACACCAGGCAGCGCAGCTCGGTTTCGAGCGCCACCGCCCGCGCCTCGAGCGCCGGATCATCGCCCAACGGTTTGGCTTCGCCGGCGTTGGCCGATGATCCGAATAGAAACAGGACAATTAAGAAAATCGCGCTTGATCTCATGGCTTGCCGCTTGTTATCCGCCGGCGCTATTGGGCCCGGTTGAGTTCCTGCACCAGTGGCGCGATTTTCTTTTGGAGAATCTCCGCCGTGACGGGGCCGATGCGCTTGTAGCGGATCACGCCCTGCTTGTCGATCACGTAAGTCTCGGGCACGCCGTAGACGCCGTAATCGATGCCGACGCGCCCGTCGGTGTCGACGAGCGACACGACGTAGGGGTCGCCGAAGCGCTTCAGCCACTCGATCGCATCAATGCGCTTGTCCTTGTAGTTGAGGCCGTAGACCGGCGCGAGGCCCGAGCGCGCGAAGCCGGTCAGCACCGGGTGCTCGTCGCGGCACGCCGCGCACCACGACGCCCAGACGTTGAGGATCCATACCTTGCCGCGCAGTTCCGCGGGCGTGAACGTCTTCTGCGGCTCGTGCAGTTGCGGCAGCTGGAAGGCGGGCGCGGGCTTGCCGATCAGCGGCGAGGGCACCTCGCGCGGGTTGAGCGACAACCCCACGCCGAGCAGCACGACGAGCAGGCCGAAGACGCCGAGGGGCAGTAAATACTTGTTCATTTCCTGAATGAAACCGCCGATGAATTCTTTTCAATACCCCCTTGAGGGGTACGCCGATGAACGCCGATGATAGGAAAAATGGATTCGTGATATCTCAGCAGGAAATGCTCCCGGGTAAGCGCGCACCCAGTAAAAACCCCGTCGGCCTGGATTCCCGCCTTCGCGGGAATGACGTGCAAAGGGTGTTTTGTTTTTTTATATCGGCG
>CAYSRR010000268.1:0-4251 GCA_964433375.1 uncultured Streptomycetaceae bacterium | reverse complement strand
CGATGCCGGCGCGCGGGATGCCGGAGAGGGGCGGCGCGTGCGCCAGCAGCGCGTTCAGCAGCGTGCCCTGCCAGTTGCCGCTGCCGGGATGCACGACGAGCCCCGCCGGCTTGTTGACGACCAGCAGCGTATCGTCTTCGAACACGATATCGAGGGGGATCGCTTCGGCGCCATGCGCGGTTTCCGCCGGATCGGGAGCAGCGAGGACCCGGATCCGGTCGCCTTCACGGACTTTCTGGCGGGGCAGCGCGGCACGGCCGTCCAGTGTGACCCGGCCGGCGCGCACCCATTGCGCGAGCCGGTTGCGGGAGTATTCCGGCAACAAATCGGCGAGTGCCTGGTCCAACCGCAGTCCGCCGCAACCGGCAGGCACGACGAGTTCGACGGGCCGGGCGGCGGGGCCGGTTAGGTTATAATTTTCTGAAAGCTTTGGGGATTCTGCCTTGCTCATCTTCCGCTCTATTCTAGCCCTGTTGTTCGGTGTATTCCTCGCGTCGTGCGGCCTGCTGGGCGGAGAAGAAGAGGACGAAACCCGGGGCTGGTCGGCGCAGAAGATCTACGCCGAGGCGAAAGACGAGCTGACCCGGGGGAATTACGAGCAGGCGGTCAAGTACTACGAGAGACTCGAGTCGCGCTATCCGTACGGGCGCTTCGCGCAGCAGGCGCAGATCGAGGTGGCCTACGCTCATTTCAAGGACCAGGAGCCGGCCAAGGCCGTGGCCGCGGCGGACCGCTTCATCAAGCTCCATCCCAACCATCCCAACGTCGACTACGCCTATTACCTGAAGGGCCTCGTCAGCTTCAACGACGACCTCGGCTGGACGGGTTACTTCACCGGGCAGGACCTGAGCGAGCGCGATCCCAAGGCGGCGCGGGACGCGTTCGATGCGTTCAGGGAGCTGGCGACGCGGTTCCCGGAGAGCCGTTACACGCCGGACGCCGTCGCCCGGATGAATTACCTGCTGAACGCGCTGGCTTCGCACGAGGTGCACGTGGCGCGCTACTACATGAGGCGCAGCGCCTACATCGCGGCGGCCAACCGTGCGCAGTACGCGCTGAAGACCTATCCCCAGGCGCCGGCCAACGAAGAAGGCCTGGTGATACTGGTGAAGGCGTACGACGCACTCGGCATGAAAGACCTGCGCGATGATGCCGAGCGCGTACTCATGAAGAATTTCCCGAACAGTCCGTATCTCAAGGGCGACCCGCGCAAGGATGGCGCGCCCTGGTGGCAGATCTGGAACTGGTGATCGCCGACTGCATCGGCGACCACCAGTTCCAAGTCTCAAGTCCCAAGATACAAGTTTCAAGACAAGCGCTGCACCTTGTAACTTGAGTCTTGGAACTGGCGTCTGGCCGCCGCTGTAACGTCAGGCCTGCAATTCGGCGCGGTCCCGGTAGTGGGCCAGGGCTTCCGGGTTCGCGAGCGCTTCCACGTTTTTTACGGGGCGCCCGTGCACCACGTTACGCACGGCGAGCTCGACGATCTTGCCGCTCTTGGTGCGCGGGATGTCGGGCACCTGGACGATTTTCGCCGGGACGTGGCGCGGCGTCGCGTTCTCGCGGATCGTGCGGCGGATCTTTTCCGTCAGCGCGTCGTCCAGCGGCAGGCCCTCGCGCAGCCGCACGAACAGCACCACGCGCACGTCGGTGGGACGCTCCGGCGGCCAGTCCTGGCCGATGACGAGGCTTTCCACCACCTCGTCCAGGCTTTCCACCTGGCGATAGATTTCGGCGGTGCCGATGCGCACGCCGCCGGGATTCAGCACGGCGTCCGAGCGCCCGTAGATCACGTAACCGCCGCGACCGGTCTGCTCGATGTAGTCGCCGTGGCACCAGACGCCGGGGAATTTCTCGAAATAGGCGGCGCGGTAGCGGACGTCGCCGGGATCGTTCCAGAAGCCGACCGGCATCGAGGGGAAGGGGCGGGTGCAGACCAGCTCGCCTTTCTCGCCACCGGCCGGGCGGCCCTGCTCGTCGAACACCTCGACTTTCATGCCGAGCCCGGGGCGCTGGATTTCGCCGCGCCAGACCGGCGACGTAGGGTCGCCGAGCACGAAGCAGGAAATGATGTCGGTGCCGCCCGAGATCGAGGCGAGATGCAGGTCGCTCTTCACCTCGTGGTAGACGTAGTCGAAGCCCTCGGGCGCCAGCGGCGAGCCCGTGGACAGCAGCGCTTTCATGGCCGTGAGGCGGTGCGAGTGGTGCGGCTTGAGGCCCGCCTTGGCGCAACTGTCGATGAACTTGGCCGAGGTGCCGAAGACGGTGACGCGGGCGGCGTCGGCGTAATCGAACAGGATGCGCCCGCCGGCCATCATTGGCGAGCCGTCGTAGAGGACGACGGTCGCGCGGGAAGCGAGGGCGGATGCGAGCCAGTTCCACATCATCCAGCCGCAGGTCGTGAAGTAGAACAGACGCTCGCCGGGCTTGAGGTCGACGTGCAGCTGGTGCTCTTTCAGGTGCTGCAGCAGCGTGCCGCCGGCGCCGTGCACGATGCACTTGGGCACGCCCGTGGTGCCCGAGGAATACATGATGTAGAGCGGGTGATCGAACGGCAGCCGCTCGAAGGCGATGTCGCGCGCGCGGTGCGGCGCCATCAGATCGTGGACGTTGACCGCGCGACGGATGCCGGCGAGCAGCGGGCGCGGCTGCGTGTAGGGCACGACGACGAGCTTTTCGACCGAGGGAAGATTGCTGGATATTTCTTTGAGACGATCGATAAGATCGATCGTCTTCCCATTGTAGAAATACCCATCTGCCGCAAAAAGAATCTTCGGTTCGATCTGGCCGAAGCGGTCGAGCACGCCCTGCACGCCGAAGTCGGGCGAGCACGAGGACCAGATCGCGCCGAGGCTCGTCGCCGCCAGCATGGCGATGATAGTGCCCGGCACGTTGGGCATGTAGCCGGCGACGCGGTCGCCGGGCTTCACGCCGGCGGCGCGCAGCGCCTGCGACAGGCGCGAGACCTCGACGTAGAGCTCGGCGCAGGTCAGCGTCGTCTTCAGGCGCTCCTCGCTCCAGAACACGATGGCGGTCGAGCGGTCGCGGCGGCGCAGCAGGTTTTCCGCGAAGTTGAGCCGGGCCTCTGGAAACCAGCGTGC
Organism: uncultured Streptomycetaceae bacterium; assembly: GCA_964433375.1. Classification (GTDB taxonomy): domain Bacteria; phylum Pseudomonadota; class Gammaproteobacteria; order Burkholderiales; family SG8-41; genus SG8-41. The sequence continues at coordinate 1,150 of CAYSRR010000268.1, read as the reverse complement.
CCCCGGCATGCGATCGCCATGCTCCAGCACCGGCCCGTCGCGCAGGTCGCCGATGGCGCCGCAGAAGGACCACGCCGATTCCCAGAATTGCGCCGGCTCGGAGACCGACCAGCGGTGCAGCGCCGCGTAATCTTCCGCCCTGATGCTCCAGCGCTCCCGCGCGTGGCGCGCGAACGCCGTCAGGTTCGCGTTTCTCACGCGCTCGGGTGACGGCTGCCAGAGCGGCTGGTCCATGTTCAATTCAAGCTCTTACCGCAGAGGACGCGGAGGACGCAGAGGGGAAAAATAACAGGCACGAACTGGACGGTGCTTGGCCCGCACTGACGAAATGCCTTGCCATAAGGTAGTCCGGAGATTTCCGTTCGTTTGTATTCCCCCGCGTCCTCTGCGTACCCCTCAAGGGGGTATTAAAAGGAATCCTCCGCGGTGAGAGTTTCCAGGCTTACTCCGGTCGCATGTGCGGGAACAGGATCACGTCACGGATCGAGGGGCTGTCGGTGAGCAGCATCACCAGGCGGTCGATGCCGATGCCGGCGCCGGAGGCGGGCGGCATGCCGTACTCGAGCGCGCGGATGTAATCGGCGTCGTAATGCATGGCCTCGGCGTCGCCGGCGTCCTTCTGCTTCATCTGCAGCGTGAAGCGCGCGGCCTGGTCCTCGGGGTCGTTCAGCTCAGAGAAGCCGTTGGCGATCTCGCGCCCGGCGATGAACAGCTCGAAGCGCTCGGTGATCTCGGGATTCCGGTCGCTCGCGCGCGCCAGCGGTGACACCTCGGTGGGGTAGTCCATGATGAAGGTCGGCTGGACCAGCTTGTCCTCGACCGTGTTCTCGAACAGCGTCAGCTGCAGCCCGCCGATGCCGTCGCCGGCACGGAAGGCGATCTGGTGCCGCTGCAGCTCGGCGACGAGCGCGGCGCGATCGTTCAGCGCCGCGTCGGTGAGCGACGGGTGGTGCTTCCGGATCGCCTGCGTGATCGTGAGCCGCTCGTACGGGCGCGAGAAATCGATTTCCTGCCCCTGGTAGGTGACTTTCTGCGTTCCGAGCGCCGCCTGCGCCGCATGCCCGAGCAGCTTCGGGATGATGTCCATCATGTACTCGTAGTCGGTGTAGGCGGCGTAGAACTCGAGCATCGTGAACTCGGGGTTGTGCCG
>CAYSRR010000267.1:1469-4269 GCA_964433375.1 uncultured Streptomycetaceae bacterium | reverse complement strand
AGCGTCGGGTGCTTCGTGGCCTTTACCACTTCACTGTTCAGCCTGGCGATGATCGCGCCCGGTGTCGCGGCCGGGACCAGGACGCCGTACCACACCCCGGACTCGTATCCAGGCAGTCCGGATTCCGCCACGGTCGGCAGATCCGGTACCGCCGGAGAGCGCTTCGCGCCGGTCACGGCCAGGGCACGCAATTTTCCGGACTTCACGTGAGGCAGCAACACCAGGACGTCGGAGAAAGTGAGCGAAACTTCGCCCGTCACCGCGGCAACCGCCGCCGGCCCCACGCCACGATAGGCGACGTGCAGCATGTCGATTCCTGCCATGACCTTCAGCATCTCCCCGGACATCAAGCTGGAGCCCCCCGCCGAGGAGAACGTCAAGCGGCTGGGATTGGCCTTCGCGTACGCAATCAGTTCCTTCACCGACCTGAAGGGCACGGAGGGATGCACGGCCAGCAGGTGAGGCGCGATCGACACCAACGAAACGGGCTCAAAATCGCGCTGAGGATCGTAGGGCAATTTTGAATACAGGCTCACGTTGAGGGCAAGCGAGCCCGTCGTGCCCATCAGTATGGTATAGCCGTCCGGCGCGGACTTGGCGGCCATTTCGGTTCCCACGATACCGCTCGCACCGCCGCGGTTATCGACGACGACCTGCTGTCCGAACCCTTCGGACATGATCTGGGCGGCCATCCTGGCGACGATGTCGGTGCCACCCCCCGCCGCGTACGGAACGATGTACCGGATCGGGCGGTTCGGATACTGTTGCGCCGCCGCGGCGGCCGCCGTCAGTCCAAGGGCCAGAGCAATCAGCATTTTGACGAACATATGGATACTCTCAATAGGCAAAGCGGTACATGCCGCCGTCTACCGGGATGACCGTGCCGGTCATGTAACCGGATCGCGGCGATGCCAGGAACAACGCAACGTCGGCCAGCTCTTCGGGCTCGCCGAAGCGGCCGATCGGAATTTCGCGCTCGCAGAACGCGCGCCGGTCCTCCTCGGTCGGATGGAGCCGCATGATCTGCTCGCTCATGATGCGGCCCGGCTGGATGCAGTGGATCATCACGCCGACCTTGGCCAGGTCCCGGGAAATCGACTTCGACCACATGTGCAACGCCGCCTTCGCCGGGAAAGCCGTGTTGGGCCAGCGCGGCTCCGAGGTCCCGGTGAGGTTGATCACGCGGCCCCACTTCTGCGCCACCATGCCCGGCAGCACCTCCAGAGTGAGTTGGCGGATGCGCGTGTAGTTGAGCGTCATGCCTTTTTCCCAGTCGTCGTGCGGCGCGTTCCACGGGACAGGGCGGCTGCCGCCGGCCGAGTTGACCACGATGTCCACGCGACCCAGCGCCTTCAGCGCTGCCTGCGCCACTTTCTGCACCGCATCGGGCTCGTACAAATCAGCCGGCAGAACGACGGGGTCGGGGCCGCCGGCGCCGGTAATCTCCCTGGCGACCTTCTCCAACTCGGCGGGGCGCCGCGCCACCATTGCGACACGGACGCCCTCTTCGGCGAATGCCTTCGAAATCGCCCGTCCGATACCCATGCTGGCTCCCGTTACGAGCGCCGTTTTCCCGTTCAACTTGAGATCCATGCTGCTTCCTCTGTTCTATGGTTGGATGGTTGTTCAAAAAACCGGCAACTGGGCGCAGGCGGGCTGATCATTCGAGGTCAGAAACGGCCACAGCGCTTCGCCACCCATCGCTGTCGTGGCCCGTCCGATCCATCTGGACCATTCGGCCTCGGACCCGAATTCATCCCGCCATGCCCACAGCCTGCGCGTATACCGATGAAGGTCATGCTCGTGCGTAAATCCCATCGCCCCATGCACCTGGTGAGCGATGGCGGCGGCGATCCCCGCCGCCTCGCCAACCCGGGCCTTCGCCGCGGCAATCTCGAAGGTCCTGTGCCGGGACGCGACGGCTGCGTGCGCCGCGGCGCTCGATGCGGCGACGTGCGCGGCCATAAGGGCGATCTGCTGTTGTATCGCCTGGAACTTGCCGATAGCCCTGCCAAACTGGACGCGTTGCTTCGCGTAGGAAACCGTCAGTTCGAGGACTTTCTCCAGCACGCCCGCAATGGCGACCGTTCTGGCCAGTGCGCCCTGGAAGTAGAGCCGCTCGGTCGTGTACCCCTGCCCGGGACGGCCCACCGAGCCGGCAGGCAGCAACAACCCATCGAGCCGCACGTTGTCCCGCGGCTCGCGCGCGGCATTCCAGCCGGTCGTTTCCACGGGCGGGTGATCGACCCGCACGGTCGTCGGCTGATTTTCATAGTCGGCGACCAGCACGAGGGAAGCGGCATGCCGTGCCCAGGGAATGCGCTTCGCCATTCCGGACAATTTCCAGCGCCCCTGGTGCTTCGACAGGCCAAGGCGGTTTCCCTTCAACACGGGCCCCACGGTTGCCGGGCCGTCGACCGGCGGCAGACCCGCCGCCGCGAGCATCTGCTCGGCAAGCAACGTCTCGGCGAGCGGCAGCGGCGCGCAATGAGCGCCCGCAGCCCTGACTATGACGTACGGGGTACCCGGCTCGCCTCCGGGCCCGCCCCGCTCCTCGCCCGTCGCCGCCAGTGCAAGCCCCGTCGTCTTCACCGCGTCCCAGAGATCGTCGGGCCACTCTCCTTTCTCGGCATCGTCCAGCACCTCTCGCGTGCAGAACTTCCCGAATACCCGCTCGGCAGAGCGGAGCAGCACCGCGTGTCCGTCGTTCACGGCCGTCACCTCAATCCCAGCCCCTTCGCAATCACACCGCGAAGTATCTCTCTCGTGCCGCCCCGGATCGTATACGAGGGACTGTAAT
>CAYSRR010000267.1:0-1459 GCA_964433375.1 uncultured Streptomycetaceae bacterium | reverse complement strand
GCCCGGTCCAGCAGCGCATTGAAGGGGTCTTCGGCGGGAAGCGCCGCGCGCTCCTCTTCCGGCACCATCTCGCGTGCTATCGCCGGCACGTCCTGATCGAAACCGTTACCCAGATCCTTTACCAGCGCGGCCTCGACATCGGGCGCCTCGCCCTTCCCCAGCATGGTGGCGATGGAGTAGGACATCTGGCGCAGCGTCCAGAACCGGGACACAAGCCGGCCCAACTTCTCCACGTCGCCGGAATCCGGGTGCGCCGCGACGCGTTCGACCAGATGAACGAGAAGCCCATAGGTGTTGAGCCAGCGCTCGGGCCCACTGCGCTCGTACACCAGCTCACCCGTGACCTGCTTCCAGCCGTTACCGACCGTTCCAATCACCCTCTCGTCCGGCACCAGGAGATCGTCGAACACCACCTCGTTGAAATCATGCTCGCCTGCCAGATTGATGATGGGCCGAACGGTGATTCCCGGCGACGAGAGATCCACGATGAACTGTGTGACCCCTCCGTGACGGTCCTCCTCGCTTCGCGGCGAAGTGCGCGCAAAGAGATTCATCATGTGAGCGCGGTGCGCGTAGCCGACCCAGACCTTGCGGCCGTTTATCAACCATCCCCCATCCACCCGGGTAGCGCTGGTTCGGATGGAAGCGAGATCGGAACCCGAGTCCGGCTCGCTGAGCCCGTAGCAGAAATAGAGCTCGCCGCTCGCGATCCGCGGCAGAAATCTCGACTTCTGCTCCTCGGATCCCACGTTGAGCAGCAGCGGGCCGAGCTGGCGATCGGCCATCCAGTGCGCGCGCACCGGCGCGCCGGCTGCGAGCAGCTCCTCGGTCACCACGTGCCGCTCGAGCGCGCTGCGGTCCCGCCCGCCGTACCGGACCGGCCAGGTCATGCCGATCCAGCCGCGGGCGCCCACCTTGCGGCTGAACTCGGGATCCCAGTGGTCCCAGCCGGTGGCCCGGCTGTAGGAGCCGGCCGCCCGCTCTTCGGCGAGAAATTGCCGGACTTCCACCCGCACGGCGGCGAGCCGCTCGTCATCCGCACCGGTCGTGGCAAACGGGTTCAGCATATGTCCTCTGCTACGCGTTCGAGCGCAGCCGGCTCTGCGTCCCCGCGTGCTGCCTGACCGCTCCGGCCGCGAGCAGCTTTTCGATCTCCGTGTCTCCATAACCGGCCTCGCGCAGCACCTCTGTCGTGTGCTCTCCGAGCTGCGGCGCAAGCCGGTTGTTGCGCGGCGGCGTGGCCGACCACCGGGTGCGCACGTCGGTCATGACGACGCGGCCTTCCGACGGATGTTCCATCACCTTGAAGAACCCGGTCTGGCGCAGATGCGGGTCCTCCATGAGCTGTTCCAGTGATTGAACCGGCGCAGCCGGCAGGTCGGCCTTCTGGAACAGGTCCAGCCATTCCGCGTTTGTGCGCTTCCCGAGCGCTCCCTCGACGCACCGGTAGCAGTCGGCG
>CAYSRR010000266.1:2385-4279 GCA_964433375.1 uncultured Streptomycetaceae bacterium | reverse complement strand
TGTTCCAGACGCCGTTGGGGCCGCGGAAATCCGGTATGCCGCTCTCGGTGCTGATGCCCGCGCCGGTGAACGCCACCCCGTGTTGCGCGTTGCGCACCAGCCTTCCGAACTCACGAATCACGGATCACGAACCCCACCCTTTCCCTCCCCCTTGTGAAGGGGGAGGGGTTGAGGAGGGGGTCAACGAGCGGTGATGCCGGCCGCTTTCGCCACCTGGATCCACTTCGCGACCTCGGTCTTGATGATCGCGGCGTACTGGGCGGGCGTGGTGCCGGTCGCTTCGAGGCCGTCCTTCAGCAGCGCGGCCTTGATGTCCGGCGCGTTGATCGCCTTGACGGCTTCCGCGTGCAGCCGGTTCATGACGGCCGGCGGGGTTCTGGCCGGAGCGAGCAGGCCGACCCAGGACGCGTGGGCGTAGCCCGGCACGCCGGCTTCCGCGATGGTCGGGAACTCGGGCGCGGCCACGGAGCGCTTCTCGCTGGTGACCGCCAGCGCGCGCAGCTTGCCCGCGCGGATGTGGGGAATCGCGGTGGAAATGGTCGCGAAGTTGAGCTGGCATTGCCCGCCCAGCATCGCGGTCATCGCCGGCGCGCCGCCCTTGTAAGGGACGTTCACCATTTGCGTGCCGGACAGGTGCATGAACAGCTCGGCGGCGAGGTGGGTGCTGGTCGCGATGCCGCTGCTGGCGTAATTCAGCACGCCGGGCTTGGCCTTGGCGAGCGCGATCAGGTCCTTGACCGAGTTGACGGGCACGGAGGGGTGCACGATCAGGATGTGGGGCAGGGTGGCGAGCTGCGAGAGCGGCGAGAAATCGCGGATCGGGTCGAACGGCAGTTTTTTGTGCAGCGCCGGGTTGATGGTGAAGGAGGCCGCCACGGCGAGCAGCGTGTGGCCGTCGGGCGTCGCATGGACCACCATCTCGGTGCCGTTGATGCTGCCCGCGCCGGGCCGGTTGTCCACCACCACGGTCTGGCCGAGTCCTTCGCCCATTCTCGTCGCGACGACGCGCGCGATCACGTCGGTCGATCCGCCCGCGCTCTGCGGCACGATCATGCGAATCGGGCGGCTGGGGAACTGCTGCGCATCGGCGACCGTTGCCAGTGTGCAGAGCAGGATGAAGGATGAAGAATGAAGGATGACCCGGGTCAGGCCGCTTTTCGTCGTGCTGTTCATGTCTCTATCTCCTCGTTTCGGGTGGTTATGATTTCATGCCTCTCATTGCGCTTCAATCCACTCTCGCTCCGGACGCCTTGATGACGCGCGCCCATTTTTCCGTTTCGGTCCTTATATGCGCCGCGAACTGCTCGCGAGTGCTGCCGATCGCGACGAGGCCCTCGTTGCTCATCCGCTGCTTCATGTCGGACGCCTGCATGATTTTAGCGATGTGGGAATTGAGCAGTCCGAGGACGTCGGCGGGCGTACCGGCGGGCGCGAGCACCCCGTACCACTGGTTGGACTCGTAGCCTTTCAGGCCCGATTCCGCGATGGTGGGCAGTTCCGGCAGCGCCGGCACCCGTTCCCGGGTCGTCACCGCGAGCGCGCGCAGACGGCCGGCTTTCACCAGCGGTACCGCGTTGGTGGTCGGCATGAACATGACGCCGGCCTCGCCGGAAAGGATGCCCACCACGGCGGGGCCGGAGCCGCGGTAGGGCAGGTGCACCATCTCGACCTTCGCGAGCGTATTGAACAGCTCGCCGGCGAGATGCGGCGTGCTGCCGCTGCCGGAGCCGGCGAACAGCAGCAGTTTCGGGCGCGAGCGGGCAAGCGCGACCAGTTCCTTCACCGACTTCGCCGGCACCGACGGGTGCACCACCAGCACGTTGGGGGCGACCGAGACCAGGCTGACCGGGTCGAAATCCTTCACGGGATCGTACGGCACCTTGCTGTAGAGGCT
>CAYSRR010000266.1:0-2375 GCA_964433375.1 uncultured Streptomycetaceae bacterium | reverse complement strand
CGCCGCCTTGGCCGCGAGCTCGGTGCCGATGTTACCGTTGGCGCCGCTGCGGTTCTCGATCGGAAAGTTCCTGCCCAGGCTTTCCGCCAGCTTGCCGGTCAGGATGCGGCCCATGCCGTCCACGCCGCCGCCGGGCGGGAAGGGCACGATCACGCGGACCGGGCCCGTGGGATAGCTCTGGGCCGCGGCCAGTGGGGTCGCGCAGATCAATGCCAGCGCGACTCCCAGCAGCGGCAAATGATGAATGATGAATGATGAATGATGAGTGGGTTGGGCCATGGGGCACCAGTCAGAGTTATGGGTCACGGGTCACGAGCAACGAGTCACTTCTTCAGGTCCGGCAGATTGACGATCTGCTGGGCGATATCCGCCGGCCGCTCGACCGGCGTGATGTGCCGCGCGCCGGCGAGTATGGTCAGCGTGGAGCGCGGGACCGCGGCGCTGAGCGCCTTCGCCATGTCCACCGTGGCGGCGTAGTCTTCTTCGCCCACCACGACCGCCACCGGCGCCTGGATCGAGGGCAGCAGCGGGCGCAGGTCGGCGTCGCCGAGCATCTCGCAGGTGGCCTGGTAGCAGTCGAGGTCGTTGGCGAGGAAGATCTTCTTCAGCGGCTCGATGGCGTCCGGGCGGGCGGCGCGGAAGCCGTCGCTGAACCAGCGCGTCACCTGGAAGTCGATCAGGGCGGCGAGTCCTTTCGTCCGGCCGGTGGCCGCGCGCTCGCGCCACTGCTTCGGCGCTTCCGCGCCGTACCAGGCGGTGGTGTCGATGAAGCAGGCGCCGGCGGTGCGCTGCGGATGTTTCGCGGCGAAGGCCTGCGCGATGCAACCGCCCATCGAGCAGCCGGCGACGGTGACCGAAGGCCACTGGAGATGGTCGAGCAGTTGCGCGAGGTCGCCGGCGAATTGCTCGCAGGTATAAGGGCCGGCCTTGCGCCCCGAGCGGCCGTGACCGCGACAGTCGTAGGTGAGAATCTCCGCCTTGCCGGCCATTTCCCGTACGACGTCGTCCCATATGCTGCGATCGAGCGCCAGCGAATGGATCAGCGCGACGCGCGGCTTGCCCGGCGCCGGGTGAACAGTGTAGGAGATCTCGCAGCCGTCGGCGGTCTTGAAGGTTTTGTCACTCATGATTCATCATTCAAAATTCATCACTGCTGCTTCTGGGCCCGCTTCCACGCCGCGATCAGCGCGCGCGCCGTGAACTCCACGGCCATCTCGCGCTTGTAGGCTGCGGAGCCGCGCACGTCGGACATCGGCTCGGCCAGCGCGCGCACGTTCTGCACGGCCTCGCGCAGCGCATTTTCGCTCATCGGCCTGCCGGCGAGCGCCTTCAGGTCGAGCACGATCGGTTTCCAGCTGACCGCGCCGACGCAGGCGCGGGCGCCATGGCAGCTGCCATCCGCGTTCAAGGTTACCGCAGCGGCGGTATTGACCGTCGGGATTTCCAGCGCCTGGCGCGCCATGTACTTGAAGAAGCTCGAGCCGGAGCGCGCGGGCGGGGCGTCGACCTCGACCGCGACCACCATTTCGTCTTTCGCGAAACGTTTCTGGAACGCCTCTTCCAGCGTTACGGTGCGCCGGCCGTTCGGACCGGCCACGGTGACGCGGGCGTCGAGGACGAGGAGGGCGAGCGGCAGGTCGAAGCCGCCGATCAGCGGGCCGAGGCTGCCGCCGACCGTGAGCATGTGGCGGATGCGGGTATGGCCGACGCCTTCCATGGCGTCGTCGATGGCGTGCCAGATCCGTTTCACGCGCGGCTCGTCCGAGAACGCCTGCTGCCGCACCGCCGCGCCGGCGCGGAGCATCCCGCGGGCGTCGATGGAAAACGCCCGCAGTTCCGGGATGCGCATGATCGAGGCCAGGCGTTTCGCCTGCGGGTAGCCGGTGCGCTCGCGCCGCAGCGCGTGCGACATGCCGCCGGCGACCAGCGCGGTGTCGCCCGCCGCCAGCAGCTGCACCGCTTCCTCCACGGTCTTCGCGAAAAGGAATTCCGGGTTGAACGGGCGGGCGCCGGACGGCTTTCCGGAGGAGAGCCGCGCCCAGGTGCCGCCTTTGGGCGCCGCGGGGGGGGGCGCTTGCTCGCCCGCGTAGAGCCCGGGGTGCAGCGCCCGGTGGACTTTCTCCGCGGTGATGGGCAACTGGTGTATGCGCACGCCGACCGCGTCGGCGATGGCGTTGGCGATGACGGCGGGCACGGCGTCGAGGCCGATTTCGCCCAGTCCCTTCGCGCCGAACGGGCCCGACGGCTCGTACGACTCGGCGAAGGCGACGTGCAGCTTCGGCACCATCGCGGCGCCGGGGATGGGATAGTCCTTCAACTGCGGGTCGGTCGGCATGCCGTTCCACCAGTCGAAGTATTCGGTCATGGCGAGCCCG
>CAYSRR010000265.1:0-4378 GCA_964433375.1 uncultured Streptomycetaceae bacterium | reverse complement strand
CCGGAAGCATGATACGTCTCTTCAGGCAATGGGAGCGAGTCAGGTCGGATTCCTATTCACCGCGCGAGCCAGCGTTGCGCGGTCGAGGCTGCGATGAGATCGCTCAGGCGCCGCTCGCCATTGGCCGCCGCCCGGGCCATGACGATGAGCAGAAGCTGCGCCGTGGCGTACGCATCGGCGAGCGCGTTGTGGCGGGCGTGGTTGTCGATGCCGTGGTGGCGCGTCCAGTCGTCGAGCGTGCGCAGCCGGCCGGCGTGCTCCGGGAATGCGGCGGGCGCGGCGGCCGCGAGATCGAGCCAGACGCTGGCCGGAGGCGTCCCGAGCGTCGCGCGCGCCGCGCGCTCGATCGCGACGCGGTCGAACTCCGCGTGGAATCCCACCAGCGTCGCCTTGCCGGCATACGACAAGAAGCGCAGCAGGGCGTCTGCCGGCTCGACTCCGGCGCGCTGCGTCGTGCCGTCGATGCCGTGCACCAGGATGTTCTCGCGGGCGCTGGGCGCGTCCTGGCGCAGGACGATCTCGAAGCTGTCTTCCAGCCGGATCGCGCCGTGGTCCACGGCGACAGCGCCGATCGCGAGCAGGCGGTCGTGCAGGGGGTTAAGTCCGCTCGTCTCGACGTCCACGACCACCAGCCGCTGCCGGTCGGCCGGGAGGCCCAGGTCCGGAGCGGGCAGGGCGAGATAGGCGGAAAGCGCGCCGGCCTGTTCCGGGGCGAGGCGGGGACGCCGGCCGAGCAGGCGCGCGATCCAGTTCATAGCTGGTAGTCGAGCGCGAGCCGGCGCTGGAGTTTCCGCGCCTGGTGGAAGCTTTCCTTGAGGACGCGGCGGTCCACCTCGTTCAGCCGCGCGGGATCGATGCGGTTGGGCGAGGCCGCGTCTGCTCCGCCGCCTGCCAGCAGTTGCGCGCGCAGGCGCAATGCCTGGATGAAAAAAAACGCTTCGGTGGCCGAGGCGATTTCCCCCGGCTTCATATGGATGCGCGCGCCGGCCTGGCGCAGGCGCTGGGCGGTGCCGGTGTGCGGCACGGCGGCGGCCAGCGCGAGCACGCGCGCCGCGTCCACGAACAGGCGGGCGCCCGCCAGCTTGAGGTCGATCGTGCCCGGCGCGCCGGTCGCGTCCTCGGTCCTGAAATCGCTGATCAGGCCCAGCGGTGGGGTCGATTCCAGCGCGTAGACCGCCAGCGCGCGCAGGAAGGCGGGCCGGGCCTGCGCCAGCTCGAGCAGATGCGCGCGCAGAATGTCGGCCAGATCATGCTTTCCGTGCAACGGCCGGAAATCGAAATAGATCACCGCGTTCAGCAACGGGCCGCCGGTGGGGGCATTAATCCAGCCGGCGAAGCGGCGGCGCCACTCGGAGAGCGACAGGCAGCACTCGGGGTTGCCCGCCATGATGTTGCCCTTGCACAGCGGGAAGCCGCAGGCGTCGAGCGTCCTGTTGACCGCCTGCGCGAACGGCAGCAGTCGCGCGCGGATCTCGCCGGGCGCGCGCCCGGCCGTATCGGCGAAGACGATACCGTTGTCCTGGTCGGTGCTGATCGTCTGCTCGTAGCGGCCCTCGCTGCCGAACGCGAGCCAGCACCACTCGATGCCGTCGAGCGCGTGCCGGGCGCCCTCGAGATCGATGATGCGCGCCGTCAGCGCGTCGTTCAGCGTCGAAACGATCGTGGTCAACTGTTCCGCGGCGAGCCCCTGCGCGAGCAGGTCGCGCGCGAGGCCGCGGATCTCGCCGGCGGCGTGCCGCAGGGCGCGCGGTTCCGCCGCGCGCGCGATGGTTCGGTTGATGCCGCGCACGCTCGCCCGCGCGAGCGCGAACAGGTCGCGCTCGGTGACCACTCCGACCAGCACGGCGCCGTCCATGACCGGGACGTGCCGTATACCTTCCCGGGCGATGAGCAGCGCCGCGTCGTAGGCGCTGGCCTCGGCCGGCAGCGTCTTCGGGTTCGGCGTCATCACGTCGCCGACGGGCGCATCGAGATCCCGGCGGGCCAGCGCGACGCGTTCGAGCACGTCGTGCCGGGTCAGGATGCCGATGAGCGCGCCATCGCGGCCGACCACCAGTATCGAGCCCGTGCGCGCTTCGGACATCGCGCGCAGGGCCGTCCCGATGGCCGTGTCCGGCGCGCAGCTGACCGGCGCGCGCTGGACGAGCGAGCGCAGGGGCCGGCTCATCGCCTGCTGCTCCCACGCGGAATTCGCCGCGCGCATTGCGAGCAGGCGCCGCGATTCCCGCAGCATCGAGGCGAGGTGCCGCGTCGCGTAATCGTGGAAGCGCGGGGAGAGGCGCATCAGCTCGCCGAAATCGGCGGCTTTCAGCTGGTAGCAGAACGTATCGGCGCCGGCCGTGTAGCTCGAATCGCCCGGCGCGTTCTCCACCAGCGCGCCGATCGGGAAACATTCGCCGGGGCCCAGCGTGCTGACCGGCGCGTTCCCCGCCGCATCGCCCGCCGTATTACCGTCGGCGCGCTGCACCAGGCCGCGCTGCACCAGGAAGAGGTGCCGCGGCCGGCCTTCCCCCGGGGTGAATAGAGGCGTGTCCTTCGGATAGTAGGCGAGCGCGAGACGCGAGGACAGGAAGCGCAGCGCTTCGTCTTCCATCCCGTCGAAGGGCGGGTAACCGCGCAGGAAAGCGCGCGCGGCGGCGGCCAGCGATTCGACGGCCGGGTTCGGTGAGGGGCGGGTCACGGGTGCGCGCAGGGTTATCTCGGCGATTCTATTCAATTCCCGCGTCGCGAAAAATCCTGACGAGCTGCGCCCGGGGCTCGAGCAGGTCCGCCAGCGTCTGGCGGTCGAGCACCTCGAAGAAGGCGCCCAGCGCGCGTTCCAGGAGCCCGCTCAGCGTGCAGGCGGGCGCGATAGGGCAGGCGTGGTCGCCGCGCTGGAAGCATTCCACCAGGGCCAGGTCTTCCTCGGCGCCGCGCACGACGTCGCCGATGTTGATTTTCTCCGGCGCGCGGGCGAGCCGCATGCCGCCACCCTTGCCGCGCACCGTTTCCACGTGCCCTTCCCGCGCCAGGTGGTGCACGACCTTCATCAGGTGGTTCTCGGAGATGCCGTACGCGGCCGCGATGCCGCCGATGGTGGCGAGGCGGCCCTCCGGCTGGTGCGCGCCGAGGTAGATGAGCACGCGCAGCGTGTAATCGGTGAAGCTGGTCAGGCGCATGATCGATCCGGCATGGCCCTTCCCGGCGACGCGCCAGGCATCGGGCCATGCACTGCTTGACGCAGATTCTAGGCGACTTCATCATGAAGATGGATCTGGAATACATCTTCATTTGACCTAGATCAAGCCAGGCTGGCGCCGCCCCCATTATTGTCATCGGGCGACTCGGCGGAGGAAACGGGTGATGGCGACTGAGCAATTCAAGCGGTGGTCGGTGGTGACGTCGAGCACGATCGCGTTCACGGTCTGCTTCATGGTGTGGATGATGTTCGCCGTCATCGGCATTCCCATCAAGGAGACTCTCGGCCTCAACGAAACGCAGTTCGGGATCCTGGTGGCGACGCCGGTGCTCACCGGCTCGTTGATACGCCTGCCGCTGGGCATGTGGACCGACCGCTACGGCGGGCGCATCGTGTTCTTCATCCTGATGCTGTCCACCGTGATCCCGATCTGGATGATCTCCTGGGGCACGGAGTACTGGCACTTCCTGGTGACCGGCCTGTTCGTCGGCGTGGCGGGCGGCTCGTTCACGGTCGGCATTGCCTACTGCGCGCGCTGGTTCCCGCGAAACCAGCAAGGGTTGGCAATGGGGATCTTCGGCGTCGGCAATACGGGCGCGGCGGTAACCAAGCTCGTCGCGCCGACCATCGTGGTGGCGTGGGGCTGGACGATGGTGCCGCAGGTGTACGCCGTTCTCATGACGGTGACGGCGGTGCTCTTCTGGTTTTTCAGCTATACCGACGAGCGGCACACCGCGGACGCGTCCCAGGTGACGGTCGGGCAGCAGCTGATGGCGCTGAAGGATCCCAGGGTCTGGCGCTACAGCCAGTATTACTCGATCGTTTTCGGCGGCTACGTGGCGCTGTCGCTGTGGATGACCCAGTACTACATTTCCGAATACGGTTTCGACATCCAGCTGGCGGCCCTTCTGGCCGCCGGTTTCAGCATACCCGGCGGCGTGCTGCGCGCGATCGGCGGCTGGTTCTCCGACAAGTACGGCGCGCACACCGTCACCTGGTGGGTATTGTGGGTTGGCCTGGTCTGCCTGTTCTTTCTCTCCTATCCGCAGACCGATTTCACCATTCACACCGTGAACGGGCCCAGGACCTTCCACGTCGGGCTCAACCCGGCCGTGTTCACCATCATCATGTTCACGATGGGCATCGCGTTCGCCATCGGCAAGGCCTCGGTCTTCAAGTACATCTCCGACGACTACCCGA
>CAYSRR010000264.1:0-4404 GCA_964433375.1 uncultured Streptomycetaceae bacterium | reverse complement strand
CTGCGACGCCTCATCTGCGACGCTCTTCCGCAGGCATCACTCGCCCTTGATGCCTGCGGCCCTGATCACCTTCGTCCACTTCACCGTCTCGGCGGCGAGGAACTTGGCGAACTCGTCGGGCGAGTTGCCGACGGCTTCGGCGCCGGAGGTCGTGAGCGTGTCCTTCACCTTCGGAGCGTTGAGGCTTTCCACCAGCGTGGCGCGGATGCGCTGGATCACCGCCGGCGGAGTGGCGCGGGGGGCGAGGAGCCCGTTCCAGCCGGACGCGTCGTAGCCCGGCACGCCGGACTCGGCGATCGTCGGCAGGTCGGGAAACAGCGTCGAGCGTGCGGCGGCGGTCGAGGCGATCGCGCGCATCCGGCCGGACTTGATGGGGGAGACGACGGCCGCGATCGGCGCGAAGGTCATCTGCGAGTGCCCGCCGATCACGTCGGTGACCGCGGGCGCCGCGCCCTTGTACGGGATGTGGTTGATGTTCGTCTTCGACAGCATGGTGAACATCACCAGCGCGAGGTGGTTCGAGCTGCCGACGCCGGCCGAGGCCGACGTCAGCTCGCCCGGCCGGGCCTTCGCCAGGGCAAGGAGTTCCTTCACCGAGCGCGCCGGGAGCGAGGGGTGCACGACGAGGATGTTCGTCATGCGCACCACGAGGCTGACCGGCGCGAGGTCGCGCTGCACGTCGAACGGCAGCTTCGAGTAGACCGCGGCGATGGTGGAGAGCGCGGTGGTGCCCATGAGGATGGTGTAGCCGTCAGGCGCGGCGCGCGTGACCGCCTCGGTCCCGATCGTGCCGCTCGCGCCCGGCCGGTTGGCGACGATGACCGGCTGCTTCCAGATCTCGCTCATCTGCTGCGCGACGGCGCGCGCCACCAGGTCCACCGAGCCCCCGGCGGGGAAAGGCGCCACCATCGTCACGGCCTTCTCGGGATAGCCCTGCGCCGCAGCGGCGCCGCACAGCAACAGGGCGGCGACCGCCGCCGGCAGAGTCCGCATCATGAATCCATCCTCCTTCGGAGGATTATAGTCACAAGTTACAAGACCCAAGTTACAAGATAAAACCTCTTGTACCTTGAAACTTGAATCTTGCTACTTGTAACCGGGTGATGGCGGTATGATGGCCCGTCCCGAACAAGGAGGAGTCCGCAATGAAATTCGCACGATCCCTGGTAGCGGTATTGCTGGCCGGCACGACGGCCGTTGTGGGCGCGCAGGCCTGGTCGCCGCAGAAGAACGTCGAGCTGGTGGTGCCGAACCCGCCGGGCGGCAGCAACGACAAGACCGCGCGCACCGTCGAGCGCATCTGGGCGGCGAACAAGGTCATCCCGGCCACGCTGTCCATCGTCAACCGCGCGGGCGGCGGCGGCAGCATCGCCTACACCTACGTCTCGCAGCGCACCGGCGACCCGCATTACCTGGTCGTCGCCGGCCCGGCGCTGCTGACCAACAACATCACCGGCGCGAGCAAGCTGCGCCATGTCGACCTCACGCCGGTCGCGTCGCTGTTCAACGATTACACGGCGTACGTGGTCAACGTGGACTCGCCGATCAAGACCGGCAAGGACCTGGCCGATCGTCTGCGGAAGGACCCGCAGTCGGTCACCATCGGTTTCTCGCCTCTGCTCGGCAGTCACAACCACATCGCCGCCGGCCTGCTGATGAAGGCGATCGGCGGCAACGCGCGCGACCTGAAGGTGGTGGCCTACAAGGGTTCGGCCGACGCGATCCCGAACCTGATGGGCGGCCACATCGATCTCATCACGACGGCCGCCGGCAACGTCGCGGGGCACGTGGCGAGCGGCAGGCTGCGCGTCGTCGCCGTTTCCTCCGACAAGCGGCTCCCCGGCGCGATGGCCGGTGTTCCCACGTGGAAGGAGCAGGGCGTCGATTTCGCTTTCGGCGCCTGGCGCGGCATCTTCGCGCCCACGGGGCTCACGCCGCAGCAGGTCGCGTACTGGGAAGGCGCGCTGAAAAAGGCGACCGAGGTGCCGGAGTGGAAGGACGACCTGCAGAAGAACTTCTGGGGCGACTCCTTCCTCGGCAGCGATGCGTTCCGGAAGGAGCTCGACCGGGACCACAAGGAGATGCGCGGCGTGCTCAACGATCTCGGGCTGGCCAAATAGCGAATGATGCGGTGATGAAGTGACGGGTGACGGAATCGAAGGATGGCCGCCGATGCCAGGCAGGCTCGATGCGGGGGAAGAGCGCATGCATGACAGGAAGAATGAAATCGCGTGCAAGGGCTTGCGGATCGGTGGCGGGCTGTCGCTCGCGCTGTTGCTCGCCGGATGCCTGGCGCCCGGCGTCGAAGAAACGCTATTGCCGTCCCGCATTGATTATGTCTGCGCGAACAACCGGGTGCTGCCGGTGGCGCGCGGGGCGGATGGCCGGCAGGCCGCCGTGCTGGTCGAAGGCAAGGAGATCCTGATGCAGCGCGCGGGGAGCGCCGCGCAGGAGAAGTACAGCGGCGGACGCTACTCGCTCTACCTCGACGGCGAGCGCGCCATGCTGGAGGAGGATGGCCGGGTCCTGTTCGGGCCCTGCGTGTCGCCGGTCCAGCTTCCGTCGACGCTGCGGTATCGATAACCGATCGGAGAGACGATGGTTGCGGGAGAACGACGCTTTTTCCTTTTCACTTTCGCCTTTTCCCTTGTCCTGGCCGCGGCGCCCGCTTGGAGCCAGGACTTCCCGTCGCGCCCGGTGCGCTTCGTCGTGCCTTTCCCGCCGGGCGGCGGCACGGACGGGTTTGCGCGCATTCTGGGCGCGAAACTGACCGACCTGTGGGGCCAGCAGGTGATCGTGGACAACCGCGGCGGGGCGCAGGGCAACATCGGCACGGCGGTGGGTGCGAGGGCCGTGCCCGACGGCCACACGATCACGCTCGCCCACCAGGGCGCGCTGGTGGTGAACCCCCATCTCTACAGCAACACCGGCTACGACACGCTGCGTGACTTCGCCGCCGTCTCGCTCGGCACCCGGATGGCGTTCGTCCTGGTCGCGCATCCGTCGGTTCCGGCGAGGAGCATGAAGGAGTTGGCGGACCTGGCGAAGAAGAACCCGGGCAAGATCACTTTCGCCTCGACCTCGGCGGCGCCGCACCTGGTCGGCGAACTGTTCAAGCTGACGACCGGCACCAACATGATCCACGTGCCGTACAAGGGCGCCGGCCCCGCGGTCATCGATCTTCTCGCCGGCCACGTGAACATCATGTTCTCGAACCCGACCTCGACCGTGCCGCACGTGAAATCCGGCAAGCTGCGCGCGCTGGGCGTGATGGACGGCAGGCGCAACGAGGCGATGCCCGACGTGCCGACCGCGATCGAGGCCGGTTACCCGGCGCTCGGCAACGTCATCGAGTGGTACGGAGTGGTCGTGCCCGCGGCGACGCCGCGCGCGGTGATCGCGAAGCTCAACGCCGACATCGTGCGCGCGCTGGGGGCTCCCGACACCGCCGGCCGCATCCAGGCCATGGGCCAGGGTGTTGCATCCAGCACGCCGGCGGAATTCGCGAAATTGATCCGGGAAGAGTACCAGCGCTGGGGCAGGGTCGTGAAGGAATCGGGCGCGAAGGTGGACTGACTCAGAGCCGCGTGCCCCCCGGCAGCGGGCGAAAGCGAACCGGCATGATGCCGTTCATGCTCACGTCGCCGTCTGCATCCTTGCGCATCAAGATCAGTATCTGGACGTCGCCGTCGGGGCCGACCGGCGCGATGAGCCGTCCGCCCGGCTTCAGTTGCTCGACCAGCGCGACCGTCACGTCCGGTATCGCCATGCGCACGAGGATGGCGTCGTACGGGCCGTCCGGGCGCCAGCCGTAATAGCCGTCGGCGACGTTGACGCTGGCGCCGCCGTAACCCAGTCGCTTCAGCGTCTGCCGCGCGGCCTCGGCGACCTTCGGGTTGAACTCGACGCTGATCACCTGGTCCGTCAGCTCCGCGAGGATCGCGGTCTGGTAGCCGCCGCCGACGCCGACCTCGAGCACTTTCTGGCCGCGCCGGATTTCCAGCAGATCGGTCATCATCGCGACCAGCGAGGGTTGCGAGATCGTCGAGTCGGGCCCGGGACCGACGGTGAGCGGGCGGTCGAGGTAGGCGTAGGGGCGCAGCTCCGGCGGCGCGAACTCGTGGCGCGGCACCTTGCCCATCGCCGCGATCACGCTCTTGTCGATCGGCCTGTCGCCGACCTGCCTGCGCGCCTCGTTCACGCCGAACTCGATCGCCTCGGCGAGAACGCGCCGCTGCTCCGTGAAATCCGGCGCTTCCTGTGCGGTCGTCGCACAAGGCGCGGCGATCAACAGCACGGTCAACAGCGCGGCCGCGAATCGTGAATGAGTCATAAGGATCTAACTAGAAGACACTCGACACTCGACACTCGACACTCGACACTCGACACTCGACACTCGACACC
>CAYSRR010000263.1:0-4405 GCA_964433375.1 uncultured Streptomycetaceae bacterium | reverse complement strand
GCCGCTGCCCGACATGATCCTGCTCGACATCATGATGCCGGGCATCGACGGCTACGAGGTGTGCCGGCGCCTGAAAGCGGAGCCGCTGACGAAGGACATCCCGGT
Source organism: uncultured Streptomycetaceae bacterium (assembly GCA_964433375.1). GTDB lineage: Bacteria > Pseudomonadota > Gammaproteobacteria > Burkholderiales > SG8-41 > SG8-41. The sequence goes on along the minus strand of CAYSRR010000263.1, from coordinate 4,300 downwards.
GATCTTCCTCACCGCCAAGACCGAAGTGGAGGACGAGCAGAAAGGCTTCGACACGGGCTGCGTGGATTACATCACCAAGCCGATCAGCCCGCCGATCGTCATGGCGCGGGTGAAGACGCACCTGCTGCTGAAGAACGCCAGGGACTTCCTCAAGGACCAGAACGCGTTTCTGGAGGGCGAGGTGGAAAAGCGCACGCGCGAAGTGCAGACGGTGCAGGACGTCACCATCATGGCGATGGGCTCGCTCGCGGAGACGCGCGACAACGAAACCGGCAACCACATCCGCCGCACGCAGAACTACGTGCGCGCGCTGGCGAAGAAGCTGCAGGGCAACGGCAAGTTCGCGCGCTACCTGGACGACGCCACCGTCGAGATGTTGTTCAAGTCCGCGCCGCTGCACGACATCGGCAAGGTTGGTATACCCGACCGCATCCTGTTGAAGCCCGGGAAGCTCACGCCCGAGGAGTTCGAGATCATGAAGACGCACACGACGCTCGGGCGCGACGCCATCCTCGCGGCCGAGAAGGCGCTGGACGCGCCGAGTTCGTTCCTGAGCTGTGCCCGGGAGATTGCCCACTACCACCAGGAGAAGTGGGACGGTTCGGGTTATCCCGAGGGGCTCAAAGGCGAGCAGATCCCGCTGTCGGCGCGCATCATGGCGATCGCCGACGTTTACGACGCGCTCATCAGCCGGCGCGTCTACAAGCCGGCGATGACGCACGAGCAGGCGGTGCAGGTCATCCGCGAGGGCCGGGACAAGCACTTCGACCCGGACATGACCGACGCCTTCCTCGAGATTGCGGAGGAATTCCGGGAAATCGCGACGGTGTTCGCTGACAGCATGGGCGACGCCAAGGAGCATGCCTCGGCGCATTCGCCCATGCAGCATCCCCGCACGCCCTGAAAAACCGGGGCGCGCCGTCCGCCGGGAGGCTCCGACGGGGACAGGAGTTCGGCGCGCCCCGTGCTACTCGATGCGTCTAACTGAGTGTCGAGTGTCGAGTGTCGAGTGTCGAGTGTCGAGTGTCGAGTGACGGATGATTTGTCACTTCATCACTGACAGTTGTTAGCGGCATCCACCCGGCGATCCGCCCATATTCCCGCCGACCATTGTGCCGGTTGCGGCGCCGACTGCGGCGGCGGCGGTGCGGCCGTTGCCCCTGCCGACTTGGGCGCCCAGCAGCGCGCCGGCGATGCCGCCGATGATGTGGCCCGCGTTGATCTGGCCCTGGCACGGGTCGCCGGACACGTGGCCACCCGCGTAGGCGCCGATGCCCGCGCCGACCGCGGCGGCGGCGACCTGCCCGTTGCCCTTGCCGACCTGGGCGCCGAGCAGCCCGCCGGCGACCGCTCCCAGCACCTGGGGCATGTACGATCCGCCGCTCGCGGCCGGGGCCGGGGGAGGCGCGGCAGTGGTGTAGTGGCCGCGGTCGTAGTGGCGCGGCGCGGGTTCGTAGTATCCGGACGAGTAATGCCCGGGGGTCGCGCACCCGGCGAGCAGCGCCGAGGCAGCGATGGCGATGGTGAGCTTCGTTTTCATGTTGTTGCCTCCTGTGTCATGCCGGCGAGCCGGCTCTGTTACCGCGACACCAGCATAAGCACGGCGGCGGCGTTCAGGGGTAACAAGGCGTGAGCGCTTGTAACAGGGTGTTACGAGTGTCGAGGAATACGAGTGTCGAGGAATGAGTGTCGAGGGGGCTTTGCACCCGTCACTCGACACCCGACACCCGACACCCGACCCTCGCTGCCCGTGACTTGTGTCACAATCCCGCCCTCGATACCTGATACTTTATTGGAGGGGCGCCCAGTGGAACTCGGATTGAAGGGGAAAGTTGTAGCGATCACCGGCGGCAGCGAGGGCATCGGCGGGGCGGCGGCGATGCGGCTGGCGCAGGAAGGCGCGAAGCTCGCGATCTGTGCGCGCCGCGCCGACGTGATGGAGGCCCACGCGGAGGCGATCCGCAAGCAGACCGGCGCGGAAGTGATGACGATGGTGGCGGACGCGGCCAAGCCCGACGACATGCCGCGCTTCATCGAGGAGACCGTGAAGCGCTACGGGCGCATCGACGCGGTAGTGAACAATGCCGGCGGCACCGGCCAGTCCCCGTTCGACACGGTGGACGACCAGGCCTGGCAGACCGACATCGACATCAAGGTGTTCGCGCAGATCCGCACCACGCGCGCCGCGGTCCCGCACATGAAGAAGCAGGGCGGCGGCCGCATCATCAACCTCAACATGGTGGGCGCCAAGCAGCCCGGCGCCTCGATGTTTCCGACCACCGTGAGCCGCGCGGCGGGCCTCGCCCTGACGAAGGGGCTGTCGAAGGAACTGGCGCCGTTCAACATCCTGGTCAATGCCGTCGCGGTGGGCAAGATCAAGAGCAAGCAGCAGGAGCGCGGCGCCGCGCGCCGCAACATGAGCGTCGAGGAACACTACAGCTCGACCGGCAAGACCGTACCGATGGGGCGCATGGGCGAGTCGGAGGAAGTGGCCAACGTCATCGCGTTCCTCGCGTCCGACGCGGCGAGCTACGTGACCGGCACCTGCATCAACGTGGATGGAGGTCTCTCGGGGGTGCTTTGAGATCACATTAAAAAATACGCCGCGCAGGGCGCGGCGTATTTTTTTGTACCGGGCTCATCGAGAAAAGCGTGTTGCGGCGTCAATCCCCTCACCCCTTACGCCTCACTCCTCACGGTTTGAGGTGCTGCTCGAAAAATCCCAGCATCTCTTCCCAGGAGGCGCGCGCGGGGCGGGGGCGCCAGCGGGCGGAGTCGAGGAAGTTCTGGAAGGCATGGCCGGCGCCGTCGTAGCGGTGGAATTCATGCGCCTTGCCGTGCTTCGTTAGATCGGCGTCGATCCGGTTCACGTCTTCCGGACTGGGGTTGGTGTCCTCGTTGCCGTAGAAGGCGATCACCGGGCACCGGATGTCCTTGAGCCGCTCCGACGGCGCGGGCAGGCTGCCCCACTGCTTGAACATGTTGCCGCCGTAGTACGCCGCGCAGGCCCTGATCTCGTGATTGACCGCGGCCATCAGGTAGCACACCCGCCCGCCCATGCAGAAGCCGGTGATGCCGATGGGGCCGACCGTGACTTCCTTGAGGGATTTCAGGTGCGCGAGCGTGGCATTCATGTCGGCGATGACCTCGTCGTCCTTGAGCAGGCCGACCCGGCTCTGGCCTTCGGGAATCTGCTCCGGCTGGCGGTGGAACAGCTCCGGCGCGGCGGCGACGTAGCCCTCGCGAAACAGCCGGATCACGGCGTTCTTCACGAAGTCGTCCAGCCCCGGGCCGTGCTGCGCCACGAGGATGCCCGCGCGCTTGCCGCCGCCTTCCGGCACGCCCGTGTAGACGCGCATCGACTTGCCATCAACGGTTACGGTGTCCCAGCGAACAGCCATGTGATCTCCTTGGGGGGTGAAAGACGAGGCAATTATTGATTTTATCGGCGTTTATCTGCGTTCATCGGCGGCTAATCTAGATCTTGCACAGGATTTCCGCGCCCCGCGCCAGCGTCTCTTCCGACTTGGCGAAACAGAACCGCAGCACCTTGTGATCCGGCGGCCGGCGGTAGAAGACCGAGACCGGGATCGAGGCGATCTTCCTCTCCTTCGTCAGTCGCACGGCGAGGTCGGTGTCCTTCTCGTCGCTGATGGCGTCGTAGGCGAGGTTCTGGAAAAAGGTGCCGCGCGAAGGCAGGGGCTTGAAGCGCGAGCCCTGGAGGCCTTTCAGGAAGAAGTCGCGCTTTGCCTGGTAGAGCGCCGCGAGCGACAGGTAGGCGTCCGGGTTCTCCATGAACTCGGCGAGCGCGTGCTGCAGCGGGCCGTTGGTGACGAACACGTTGAACTGGTGCACCTTGCGGAACTCCGCCATCAGCTCCTTCGGCGCCAGCACGTAGCCCATCTTCCAGCCGGTGACGTGGTAGGTCTTGCCGAAGGAGGACACGACGAAGCTGCGCTCGGCGAGTCCCGGGAAGGACGCGACGCTCTGGTGTCGATGGCCGTCGAACACGATGTGCTCGTAGACCTCGTCGCTCACCACGACGATGTCGGTCTGGCGCAGCAGGCTCTCCAGCATGCGCAGGTCCTCGCCGGAGAGCACGGTCGCGGTGGGGTTGTTGGGGGTATTGATGACGATCATGCGCGTTTTCGGCGTGATCGCGCGCTGCACCGCGTTCCAGTCGATGCTGTAGTCGGGGTAGCGCAGCTGCACGTAGACCGGCACGCCGCCGTTCACCTCGATCGAGGGCGCGTAGCTGTCGTAGGCAGGCTCGAACAGGATCACCTCGTCGCCCGGCCGC
>CAYSRR010000262.1:0-4414 GCA_964433375.1 uncultured Streptomycetaceae bacterium | reverse complement strand
CGGTCCCGGAATCGTTGAGGCGCGGCGACCATAATCGCCGCCGCGCGAAAGCCGCGCCGGAAAGCATCGGCCAGGTCGCGCTTCGCCTGCTCTTCGTCGAGAGGCTCCAGGACTTCGCCGCGCGCGGTGACGCGCTCGCCGATCTCGTGGACGGCGCTGTAGAGCGGCTCGGGCAGGACGATGTGACGGTCGAAGATGCGCGGCCGGTTCTGATAGCCGATGCGCAACTGGTCGCGGAATCCCCGCGTGATGAAGAGCGCGGTGGCCTCGCCCTTGCGCTCGAGCAGGGCATTGGTGGCGAGTGTCGTGCCCATCTTCACCGCGGCGATGCGGCCGGCAGGGATCGCCTTGCCGCGCAGCACGCCGAGCAGGTCGCGGATGCCGGCGAGCGCGGCGTCGTCGTACTGGCGGGGATTCTCGGACAGCAGCTTGTGAGTGACGAGCGCGCCGTCCGGCCGCAGCGCGACGATATCGGTGAAGGTGCCGCCGCGGTCTATCCAGAACTGCCAGAGCGGGCCGGGATTCGAGTTTTCCGCCACGGAATCATCATACCAGCGGGCGGCGCGCCGTTATTCTGCGCTCTGCACGCCGGGAGAAAAGTTGGCGCCCTGGAGACGAATCGAACGTCCGACCTGTCCCTTAGGAGGGGACTGCTCTATCCACTGAGCTACCAGGGCAACGGTCGATATTGTAGCAACATCGGTCTCGTGTTCGATTCGTGTTCACGCCATACCGGGGCATCGTTATCGGCAGCTTGCGGGGGGTATCGCCACTCTGGCGTAAAACTTACAATGCAGACGCTATGGAATGGTTGTTGATCGGCGTGGCGGTCATCGCGGGGTTGCTGGCCTGGCGCATCGTGGCATCCCGGCCGGGGGCGCCCCGGGCGGGCGACCCGGCGCCGGGCTTCTCGTTGCCGGACCAGGAGGGCAGGACGCGCGAACTGGGAGAATTCCGGGGCGGGTGGCTCGTGCTCTACTTCTATCCCAGGGCCGATACCCCGGGATGTACCGAGCAGGCCGCGCGGTATGCCGGGGCCATGCGGGAGATCGAGGCGCTGGGCGCCCGGATCTGCGGCGTCAGCGTGGATGGCGGCGATCGGCTGGCCCGCTTCGCGGCCAAGTACAAGCTGCCGTTCGCGCTGCTCTCGGACCGTGACGGCGTGGTGGCCGCGCGTTACGGGTCGCTCGTCAACCTGGTCTTGATGAAATTCGCGAAGCGCAATACCTTCCTGATCGATCCCCGGGGTAGCATAGCGAAGGTCTATTTGAGCGCGAATCCCGTGCGCAACGCGACCGAAGTCCTGTCCGACCTGAAGGAGCTGAATCGCAAATGATCAAGAGCGTGGACCACATCGTCCTGACGACCGCCGACCTGGACAAGTGCCTGGATTTCTACGTGCGGGTGCTGGGCCTGAAGCTGGAGAAATACGGCGAGGGCCGCATCGCGCTGCGGTTCGGCGACCACAAGTTCAACGTCCACCCGCCGGGTTTCGACGCCGGCATCAAGGCGCGCAAGCCCACGCCCGGCTCGCTCGACCTGTGCTTTCTCGCCGACCGGCCGCTCGACGAGGTGATCGCGCAGTTCAAGCGCGAGAACGTGGCTATCGAGGAGGGGCCGATCAACCGCACCGGCGCGCGCTTCACCATCCGCTCCGTCTACGTCAGGGATCCCGATCAGAACCTGATCGAGATTTCCGAAAAGGCGTGAATCGTGAAAAGCCTCGACACGAAGGACACAAAGGACACGAAGGAAATCAATTCAATAATACTAACGGCAAGTCCTCAGCAATGGAGATGCATATCAGCAGGCCCGATTCCGGAATCTTGAAGCTTTAAAAATATTCTCTCCTTTGTGTCCTTCGTGTCCTTTGTGTCTGAGCTTTTAAGCCTATGACCCCGGCGGAACGCTGGAAAGAGATCGTCGCCGGCCCGGAGGAGGAGATCGACCTCGCCGAGGCTGCGCTGCTGATCGCCGCGCCTGAGTATCCCGGACTGGACATCCCGGCTTACCTCGCGAGGCTGGCGGAGCTGGCTGCGGCGCTGAAGCGCCGGTTGCGCGGCGACATCAGCCCGACGGATACGCTGATCGCGCTCAATCGTTACCTGTTCGACGAGCTGGGATTCCGGGGCAACGCGGAGGACTACTACGACCCCCGCAACAGCTTTCTCAACGAGGCGCTCGACCGCCGGCTCGGCATCCCGATCACGCTGGCGCTGGTCCACGTCGAGGTCGGCCGCCGCGTAGGGCTCGCGCTGCACGGCGTCTCGTTTCCCGGCAACTTTCTCGTGAAATGCACGCTGCGGGACGGGGCGGTCATTCTCGACCCGTACGCGCGCGGCGCTTCGCTCGGCCTGGAAGAGCTGCAGCAGCGCCTGAAGGTGCTGCACGGCGGCACGATGCCCGCTCAGGAAATGGTTCGGCAGCTGCTGGCGGCCGCCGGCAAGAAGAGCATCCTGGCGCGCATGCTGCGCAACCTGAAGGCGATCTATCGCGAGCGCGGCGACCTGCCGCGCGCACTGGCCGCGGCCGATCGCATCATCGCGCTGGAGCCCGGCGTGGCGGAGGAATACCGTGACCGCGCCACGTTGTATCTCGACCTCGAATGCTTCCGGGCGGCGCTCTCGGATTTTCGCAATTACCTCATGCTCAAGCCGGGCGCTGAAGACGCCACCGTGGTGCGGCACAGGGTGGTGGAGCTGCAGCAGATTGCTGCCAGGCTCAACTAGAAGAAGTGACTCGCTGTTCGTTCCTCGTTCCTCGTTGCTCGTTGTAAAGGGCGTCCTGAAGCAGTCATCCGCGCGGAGGCGGGGATCCAGCAGCGGTTTGACGTGCCTGGTTTCCCGCGTACGCGGGAATGACGAAAAACGAGCAACGAGAAAAGCGGGCGGCGGCGCGCGCCGCCTAGTTGCTGCGCGGCGCCAGCCAGAGACGCACGACGCTGGGCTGCTTGTGCTCCGGAGAGGCGGCGCTGGGGCCAGCCGCAGCGGTGGCGGATGCGGGCGTGAGCAGGCTGGCATCGGCTTCCACGGCCAGGGGCGAGGGCGGGTTGGCCGGGATGCGCGCTCCCGGTTTTTCCTTTTCCCAGTCGTCGTCGCTGTCGTCGGGCGGATTGCCGTCGTAGACCAGGTTGCGGCGGCGCTGCAGGTAGGCATCGCGCACGAACGCGTAGGGGTCGAGCGCGGCGGTCTCGAGTATCCTGCTTGCTTCCAGCAGGTCGGCGCGCGCCACGACGATGCGAAGGCCGATCAGGGCGTTGCGGTCACGGGTAGGCTCGAGGTACGTGACGGGCCAGGTGTAGGCGTCGCCGACCCAGCCGACGGTATCGCGCAGGTTGCTGGGGCCGAGGAACGGCAGCACGATATACGGGCCGTCGCCGAAGCCCCAGACCCCGAGCGTCTGGCCGAAATCCTCGTTGTTCTTTTCCACCCCGAGCTTTGTGGCGGGGTCCATTACGCCCAGCACGCCGAGCGTGGTGTTGACCAGGACGCGCCCCATGTCGTTGATGGCGGCCTCGAACTTGCCTTGCAACAGGTTATTCAGCGCGACGATCACGTCGTTGATATTGGAGAAGAAGTTGGAGATGCCGGTGCGCACGATTTCCGGCACGACGTCGCGGTATATCGTGGCCACCGGCTTGACCAACAGCTGGTCGACGCCGTCGTTGAACTTGTAGATGGCGCGGTTCATCGGCTCGAGGGGGTCGCGCGGGTTGCCGTTGGTGGCGCAACCGCCGAGCATGAGCAGGGCAACCGTCGCGTACACGATGATGGCGCGCAGGCGGTCGAGCGGATGGGGGGGCGTGGACATCGATTTACCTTGTAACAACTTATTATATCAACCCTTTTCCTGCATGGTGCAACGCGGCGGACGGCGCCGGCACGGCGTGTGTGTCGGGGAGGGCGGTGCGGCGCTCTGCTATACTGCGCCGCATCGTGCGAGGCGATTCCGCGTCGCACCTCATCGATCCGAAACGAGGACCTCAGCCATGCTCCAGAAAGTCAAACCCGCGGTGCAATTGAAGGACATGAAGCTGTTCCGCGAGCAGTGCTACATCGACGGCGAGTGGGTGAATGCCGACGACAAGTCCACGCTCGCGGTCTACAACCCGGCGGACGGCCAGCAGATCGGCACCGTGCCCAACATGGGCGCGGCCGAGACGCGGCGCGCGATCGAGGCGGCCAATGCCGCCTGGCCGGCGTGGCGGGCGAAGAGCGCCAAGGAGCGCGCGGCGATCCTGCGCAGGTGGTACGACCTGATGATGGCCGCCCAGGATGACCTCGCGATACTGATGACGGTGGAGCAGGGCAAGCCGCTCGCCGAGTCGAAAGGCGAGGTCGCCTACGGCGCGTCGTTCATCGAGTGGTTCGCCGAGGAAGGCAAGCGCGTCTACGGCGACACCATCCCGGCCCAG
>CAYSRR010000261.1:0-4416 GCA_964433375.1 uncultured Streptomycetaceae bacterium | reverse complement strand
AGGCCGCGCTGTTCGCCGCGCGCGGCAACAAGCGCGGCCTCGTTGACCAGGTTGGCGAGGTCGGCGCCGGAGAATCCGGGTGTACCGCGGGCGATGATGTCGGCCTTGACGTCGGGCGAGATCGGCACCTTGCGCATGTGCACCAGCAGGATCTGCTCGCGGCCGCGGATGTCCGGCAGCGGCACCACGACCTGGCGGTCGAAACGGCCCGGACGCAGCAGCGCCGGGTCGAGCACGTCGGGGCGGTTGGTGGCGGCGATGATGATGACGCCCGAGTTCGCCTCGAAGCCGTCCATTTCCACCAGCAGCTGGTTCAGCGTCTGCTCGCGCTCGTCGTTGCCGCCGCCGAGGCCGGCGCCGCGCTGGCGGCCGACCGCGTCGATCTCGTCGATGAACACGATGCAGGGCGCGTGCTTCTTGGCGTTCTCGAACATGTCGCGCACGCGGGCCGCGCCGACGCCGACGAACATCTCGACGAAGTCGGAGCCGGAAATCGAGAAAAACGGCACCTTGGCCTCGCCGGCGATGGCGCGCGCGAGCAGCGTCTTGCCGGTGCCGGGATTGCCGACCATCAGCACGCCGCGCGGGATGCGCCCGCCGAGCTTCTGGAACTTGGAAGGATCGCGCAGGAACTCGACCAGTTCCGCGACTTCCTCCTTCGCTTCCTCGCAGCCCGCGACATCGGCGAAGGTGATGGTGTTGTTCGACTCGTCGAGCATGCGCGCGCGGCTCTTGCCGAACGAGAACGCGCCGCCGCGACCGCCGCCCTGCATCTGGCGCATGAAGAAAATCCACACGCCGATCAGCAGCAGCATCGGGAACCACGAGACGAAGATGTTCATGAGGAGCGAGGGCTCCTCCTCGGGCTTGGCCTCGATGATCACGCCGTTCTTGAGGAGGTCGGAGACCAGCCAGGGGTCCGACGGCGAATAGGTGGTGAAGCGCTCTCCGGTCGTCTTCACGCCCTTCAGCACGCGGCCTTCGATGGTGACCTTGGCGATGCGTCCCTGCTTCACCTCTTCGATGAACTGGGAATACTCCATCGGCTTCTGCACGATCTGGCGCGTGCTGAACTGGTTGAACACCGTCATCAGCACCAGCGCGATCACCAGCCAGATCGCCACGTTTTTCACGAGGTTATTCAAGGACGTTCCTTATATCGTAACCGGCTCAATTCTAGACTCTTTCAGCCCGTGCTGCATTGCGGGCGCTACGCTCTCAGGCCCTTGCCTACCAGGTAGACCTCGCTCGACCGGCTACGGGAAGCGTCGGGCTTGCGCACCGCCACCGCCGCAAAGCGGCCACGCATCGTTTTCAGGAAAGACTCGAAACCGGCACCCTGGAAGGTTTTGACCAGGAAATTCCCCTTCGGTTTCAAATGCTTCAGTGCGAAGTCGAGCGCCAGTTCCGCCAGCCCCATCGCGCGCGCCTGGTCGCTGGAGGGAACACCACTGATATTGGGGGCCATGTCGGAAAGCACAAGGTCGGCCTTCTGGCCGCCCAGCAGGCGCTCCAGTTCCGCAGCGACGCCGTCGTCGTTGAAATCGCCGCGCACGAACGTGACGCCGGGCAGCGAGGCCATGTCGAGGAGATCGAGCGCGACGACCCGCCCCCGCGCCCCGACCCGCTCTCCCGCGACCTGCGACCAGCCGCCGGGGGCCGCCCCCAGGTCGACCACGAGCATGCCCGGCGCGAGCAGCCGGTCGCGCGCCGCGATCTCGGCGAGCTTGTAGGCGGCGCGCGAGCGCATGCCCTCCGCCTTCGCGCGCTTCACGTACGCGTCGGCGACGTGCTCCTTCACCCAGTCTTTGCCGCGAACCCGGCCCATACTCAAGTTTTCAATGTTGTTGGGAAATGGGGAATGGGAAGCCGCGCACCGGGGAAACCGGCCACACGTTCATCGGCAGCGGTTACACTACCCCGGTTTCCCATTCCCCATTTCCCAGATGAAACTGCTAACCCCCGCGGAGAGACGCGGCCTGCGCGCGCAGGCCCACCACCTGCATCCCGTGATCATGATCGGCGAAGCAGGCCTCACGCCCGCGGTCCTGAAAGAGATCGACATCGCCCTGAAGAGCCACGAACTCATCAAGATACGTATCCTGGGGGATGACCGCGAGCGGCGCAGCCGTCTCGACGACGAAATCTGCGCGGCGCTCGGCGCGAGCCTGGTCCAGCAGATCGGCAAGATGCTGGTCCTCTACCGGCAACGGCCCGAGCAGCCCGGGGAGTCTCAACCGAAGCCGGCACCGCGCCGCCGCCGCAAACCGCGATTCCGCCCCAAGCGCAGCTTCCAGAACCGATGACTTGTGACCGGTGACTCGTGACCGGGTTCATTTTCCCTTGCCGTGCAGGACGACCAGCGCGAGTCCAAGCGCGCTCTGAATGACGTAGAGCGCGCTCGCGACGCCGTGCCAGGTCATGAAGCGGTCGCGCAGCACGCTCTCCATGACTTCCTTCGGCAGCGCCTGCGCCTTCAGCGCCTCCATCACCGGCTGCACGCCGAACTGCCCCGCCAGCACGAGCAGCAGCATCAGCGAGGCCGTCCAGAAAAAACCCTGCCCGAGGCACCCGCCGCGATAACGCGCGATGCGATACGCGATCAGGTACGTCGCGCACGCGATGCCGGTCCAGGCGATGATCGAGAAAAATCTGCCGGCCATCAGGCCGGCGAGCGCCCGGTCGCCGAGCTTCGCGAACAGCATCGGGGCGACAATAAAGCCGACGACCCAAAGGCCGCCCACCCAGATCGTGACCGCAATCGATTGCAGGGCGTCGACAAGCGCCTTCATGTGCGCGTGAGGGGTGAAGTGTGAGGGGTGAGGAGGAAGCGCGCCTTCAACCTCGCCTCACTCTCTACACCTCACTCCTCACTAGATGTACTTGACGTCGAGTATCTCGTACTCGCGCAGGCCGCCGGGCGCCTTGACCTCGGCGGTGTCGCCGGCGTACTTGCCGATCAGGGCGCGCGCGATCGGCGAGCTGATCGAGATCTTGCCCTGCTTGATGTCGGCCTCGTCGTCGCCCACGATCTGGTAGGTAACCTTCTCGCCGCTTTCCGTGTCCTCCAGGTCCACGGTGGCGCCGAACACGCAGCGGCCGTCGGCGTCGAGCCGCTGGGTGTCGATGATCTGCATGTTCCCGAGCTTGGCCTCGAGCTCGGAGATGCGCCCCTCGATGAAGCCCTGGCGCTCCTTTGCCGCGTGGTACTCGGCGTTCTCCGACAGGTCGCCGTGCGCGCGCGCCTCGGCGATCGCGGTGACGATCGTCGGACGCTGCACGGTTTTCAGTTCCTGCAATTCGGCGCGCAGCTTCTCGGCGCCGGCGATGGTGATCGGAATTTTTCCCATTGGAATCTCAACTCCTCGAATCACGACTCACGAATCACGCCGTTTCCAGCAGTTTGGCGTGCAGCCCCTGCATCACGTACGCGCGCAGCTCCTCGACGTGCTCCATCCCGGTGCAGGCGGCGCGCGCGCCGTCGATCGTGGTGATCAGCGTGACCCGCTCCTGCAGCGCGGCGCGGCGGATGACGTAGGAATCGCGCACCGCGGTCCGCTTCTCCTCCACCGTGTTGACGATGAGGGAAATCTCGCCGTTCTTGATCATGTCCACGATGTGCGGCCGCCCTTCCTGCACCTTGTTGATCGGGGTGACGGCCAGGCCCGCCGCCGCGAGCGCGGCCGCCGTGCCGCGGGTGGCGACCAGCACGAAGCCCATGCCCGCGAGCTTGCGCGCGATCTCCACGGTTTTCGGCTTGTCCCCGTCGCGCACGCTGATGAACACCTTGCCCGTGCCGTGGGCGGGCAGGTCGTCGCCCGAGGCGATCTGCGACTTCACGAAAGCCTCGGCGAAGGTCAGGCCGACGCCCATGACCTCGCCGGTGGACTTCATCTCCGGCCCCAGTATGGTGTCCGCGCCCGGAAACTTGATGAACGGGAACACCGCCTCCTTCACGGAGTAGTACGGCGGCACCACCTCGCCCGTCACGCCCTGGTCGGCCAGCGATCGCCCGGCCATGCAGCGCGCCGCGATCTTGGCGAGCGGCACGCCGGTCGCCTTGGACACGAACGGCACGGTGCGCGAGGCGCGCGGGTTGACCTCGAGCACGTAGACCACGCTGTCCGGCCCGTCCTGCTGCTCATTTTTCTGTATGGCGAACTGCACGTTCATCAGGCCCACGACCTTCAGCGCCTGCGCCATCGCGACCGTCTGCCGCTTCAATTCGGCCTGCAGTTCGGCGCTCAAGGAGTACGGCGGCAGCGAGCACGCCGAGTCGCCGGAATGCACGCCGGCCTGCTCGATGTGCTCCATCACGCCGCCGATGACCACCTGCCTGCCGTCGCTGACCGCGTCGACGTCGACCTCGATGGCGTCGTCGAGGAAGCGGTCGAGCAGCACCGGCGAGTCGTTCGA
>CAYSRR010000260.1:900-4487 GCA_964433375.1 uncultured Streptomycetaceae bacterium | reverse complement strand
CGCGGCGCGCGTCCGCGATGCGTCGCTCGAGGCCGGTGCGCGCCGCGTGGCGCTTCCCGAGGTCGCGTGCAGCGAGAGCCTTGCCCAGCGCGAGCAGCGTCGAGCGCGCATCGCCCACCAGGCGCAGGGCCTCGTAGTTCCGGCCGACTTCCTGCCCGTCGATGTCGATGTGGATGTAGCGGGCGCCCGCCGGGAAAAGCGCCCAGGAATCCGTTCCGTTCTGGTTGGTGCGCGTGCCGACGAGCAGGATGACGTCGGCCTCGGCGATCATGCTTCGCAGGTGGCGCGAAACCCCGCGTCTTCCCATGAAATAACCGACGGGCCCCACCGACAGGCCATGCGTCTCGTCCACCGCGCCTTTTCCCATACTCGACGTGGCCACCGGCAGGGAGGCTGACTCCTGCAGCGCCCGCAGCGCCTCCCATGCGCCGGACAGGTGTACGCCGCCACCGGCCACCACGAGGGGACGATTTGCTTCCGCGAGCAGCGCGGCCGCTTCCTCGATCCGGGCCGCTTCGCAGACGGAGCGGTCCAGCGGATAGACGCCCAGCGCCGCCCGCCTCGTTGCGCCGCCCTGCGGCGCCGCCTCGATCAGGAGATCCTGTGGAAACAACAGGGCCACCGGCCCCGGCCGCCCGCTGGCAGCGGCCGTAAACGCCATGTCCACGTAGTCCTCGATCCGTGAAATTTCCGCGACGCGGCGCACCCACTTCGAGCAGCCGCGGAAGATGTCGAAATGGTCGAGCTCCTGGAAGGCGTTCTTGTCCGTCTGGGTGCGCCTCACGTCCTGCACGATGGCCACCAGCGGCACGGAAGCCTTGTACGCTTCGGCCAGCGCGGGCGCGAGAAGCGCAGCGGCCGGGCCGTTCTGGGCGGTCACCACGGCGACCTTGCCGGACACCCGCGCGTAGCCGTCGGCCATCGCGCCGCCCGCGTTCTCCGTGCGGTACGCGAACTGGCGCAAGCCGAACTCCGGCGCGACGAGATAGAGGGCGGACGGCAGGCTCTGGCCGAACATCACCTCGACGCCGTGGCGCCTCAGCGCCGAGGCGAGAAGGTGCGCGCCGCAGGGCCGCGGCAGCTTCAGCGCGCCCTGCTCGGGAATGGGGTTTCGGAGTTCCATGCGAAACGGCCAGGCCAGCCGCGATCATCAGTGGCGTTGGGGAAACACGATCGCCTGCTGCGCCGATGAGGGATGGCTGCCTGGCGAATTTGATGCTATACGCCGGTGCCGGGGCTGTCCATCAATTACAGATATGTATATTATTAAATTCATGAATATCAACAAGCAGGATCTGCACCTTCTCATCTGCTTCGACGCGCTCGCCGTCTGCCTCAACGTCTCCAAGGCGGCGCACATGCTGAACATCACCCAGCCGGCCATGAGCAATGCGCTCGCGCGGCTGCGCCAGAAATTCGCCGACGACCTGTTCCTGAGGACCCGCAACGGCGTCACGCCCACGCCCAAGGCGCTCGAACTCATCGAGCCCGTCAGGAAGACGCTGGAAGGCGTCGAAACCATCATGTCCCCGGTGAAGGACTTCGACCCGCGCGTGACCCGGGCCAGGCTCACGATGACGACCACCGGATACGTCGAGTTCGTGCTGACGCCCAGGATCGTCCGGCGCGTGGAAAAGGTGGCGCCGGGCCTGCAACTGGAAACGCGGCTGCCCAACCGCGAGATCGCGAACCTGCGCCTGGAACGGGGGGAAATCGACTTCAGGATGGGCTGGGACGAACAGCCGCACGAGAAGCTGCGCTACGTCGACCTGTTCCAGGACCGCTTCGTCTGCATCGCCAGGGCGAATCACCCGGACGTCGGCGCGTCATTGTCGCTGGACCAGTACTGCCAGATGCGGCACGCGCGCACCGTGACGCGCAACCATATGAACTCGGTCGAGAACATCGACCGCGCCGTCGCTGCCCTGGGCCGCCGCCTGCACATCGCCGCGATCTCGCACGATTACATCGCGGTACTGCACATCGTCGCGCAGTCGAACCTCATCGCCACCGTGCCGGAGCGCCTGGCCGACCTGCACATCCGGCAGCTACCCATCAGGAAGCTCGATTGCCCCGTGAAAGTCTCGGGCCACGCCATCCGGCTCTACTGGCATAACCGGACCCACAAGAGCCCCCTGCACCGCTGGTTCCGGTCGTTGGTGTCGGAAGTGGCGGCCGCGCTGTAGGGATGCCCGCGCCAGGAGTGGCGGGAGTAACGGCCTGCCACAAGGGGGGGGCTGGCGAAGTCGAGCTGATTACCGCAGCTTAATTCGTCTCGGGCTTAGGCAAGCGCTGCGGGTAATCGCACCGGTCACGAAGAATGCTCAGCCGTTAGCGCCGTGGGCATTCATTTTCGGTGTGGTCCTCGAAAAACGGCTGCAGATTCTCCTGTTTGCCCATCGCCCGAGCACGCGCGGACCGCGCAACGGCTTCACGATGTGGACGGTCCGTCGACAGGAAACCGACGTTCCGCTAGGCTTAAAATATATCCTGGCTCTTCAGCCAGGCGGTGATCAAAGGCCGCACAGCCGGCTGCGTCGCAGACTTGGAGGAGCGCCCTATGAGCCAGTCCGCCGGACAGGAAAAGAAGTTCCCCGCGCCACGTTTCAGCGAAGTCGTGCTGAAGACCTCACGCTTTCCCGAGTTGAGGACGTGGTACGAAACTGTACTGGACGTGGAGGCGTTCTTCGTCCGTTCCGATGCCAAGGCACCGACGTGGACCGGCGCGATGCGCATCGCCTTCATCCGCATCTTCCTCGAGTTTCCCTACACTCAGGTTCTGGGCATCTTCGAGATCCCGGCGGTCGCCGGCCATGCCAACGCGCTCGGCAGCGAACCGGGTATGCATCACATGCAGTTGCGGCACGAGAGCCTCGAGCATCTGTTCTCACGCTACGAAGTGCTGGCCGCGCGGGGCATCAAACCGGAGCGCTCCTTCAACCACGGCCCAGGCACGAGCTTCTATTACCGCGATCCCGACCGCAATACCGTTGAGATGTCCGCGACCAATTTCGAGAACGAAGCCGACTATCTGGCCTATTACCGCTCCGACTCCTACAAGCGCAACGTCTCCGGCATCGAGATCGACGCCGCCGCCTACGTGAGCCGTTACCGTGCCGGCACGCCACGGGAAATACTCGTGCGCATAGACTGACCCGATCGATAGGATTTTCCCATGCTTTGGTGCCGTTTCCAGGCAGACAACGAAGTCTCTTACGGCCTCGTCGAGAACGACGTCGTGACGAAGGTCAAGGGAACGCCGTTCGACCAGTACAAGGTCACATCCACCCGCCTGCCCCTCGCTTCGGTGAAACTCCTGACACCCGTCGTGCGGCACGTTCTACTGTGTCGGCATCAACTACGCCGACCACATCATCAAGAGTGCACAGAGACGCGGCGTGGAACCCGTATTTCCGCCCAAGCCCGACATCGGCTACCGGGCCAACAACGCGCTCATCGCACACGACGAGGACATCGTCAAACCAAAGAACGCCGGTGAGCTTTTCCAGTACGAAGGCGAACTGGTGGCGGTGTTCGGCAAAAAGGCACGCAATGTTCCGAAGGAGAAGGCGCTCTCCTATGTGCTC
>CAYSRR010000260.1:0-890 GCA_964433375.1 uncultured Streptomycetaceae bacterium | reverse complement strand
CCTGACGGAGGAGGATGCGCTGTCCTGCCTGCTCGGCTGGACCATCGGCAACGACGTCAGCGAGCGCACGTGGCAGCGCGCCGACCGCACCCTCTGGCGCAGCAAGAATGCCGACACGTTCAAGCCGATGGGTCCGTGGATAGCGACCGACCTCGATTACCACAAAATGACGACGGCCATACGACTCAACGGCAAGGAAGTGGACCGCTTTGCCACCGGCAACATGATCTTCGATGTAGAGACCTACATCGCCGAGATCACCAAGTACATGACCATCCATCCCGGTGACGTCATGTGGATGGGAACTGACGGACTGCCGCAGAACATGAAACCCGGCGACACGATTGAGATCGATATCTCCGGCATCGGGGTGCTGCGCAACCGCGTGGCGGCCGAGAATTAACGAGAGCGCACCTTGAGCGACGGCAACGCGAAGCAATTGCAGGAATTCCTCGACCGCGCCGCGATCCTGCGGATCGTGCATAGCTGGGCCTTCCTGCGCGACGATCACCGCTGGGAGGAACTCGCCCGTCTCTACTCGCCCGACGCGATCCAGACGACGAGTTGGTCGGTCGGCACCGCCCGGCAGTTCATCGAGCGCTGCATCGAGGGCGCGAAGAAGCCCGGTGCACGACGCAGCATGCACTCGATCGGCGCCTCGATCGTCGACCTCAACGGGAGCCGCGCAATTGCCGAGACCCGACGCATTATCCTCACCCGCGCAGTCGTCCACGACGTGGAAGTGGACCTCACTAATTACGGCCGTGCGTACGACCGCCTGGTGAAGCTCGATGGAGACTGGAAGATCCAGTTCCACAGCGGCATCTACGAGCGCGACTGGATGCAACCGGTCGACCCGAGCCAGACGCTGAAGCTCGACCCCACGGAGC
>CAYSRR010000259.1:0-4488 GCA_964433375.1 uncultured Streptomycetaceae bacterium | reverse complement strand
GAGGCCGCCGCGCGGCCGAGGCCAGCGATGCGGTCGCGGTCCGCGTTGACGAGTTGCAGCATGGTATTCGCCGTCGCCACGGCCTGCGTCGCGCTCGCCTCGATACCCTCGGCGAAGTAGTCGAGCCAGCGCTCCCAGTCTCCTTTCAGGCGCACTTCGTTCAGCAGCTCGTAGTAGAGCGCGCGATGCGTCTTGAAGAACAGGCTCGGGTACAGCATGGGCGCGCGCAGCACGCCGTCGGCCACCAGTTGCAGCACGATCAGGAGCCGCCCGATGCGCCCGTTGCCATCGAGAAAAGGATGGATCGTCTCGAACTGGACGTGAACGAGCGCCGCCTTGAGAAGCGGCGGCGTGGGCTCCGGCTCATCGTTGAGGAAGCGCTCGAGGTGCTTGAGGCAATCCGGCACGGCGTCGGCCGGCGGAGGCACAAAGGCCGCGTTGCCGGGCCGGGTTCCGCCAATCCAGACCTGGGAGCGACGCACTTCTCCCGGCGTCTTGCCGCGGCCGCGGGGATGAGCGAGCAGTGCCTTGTGCATGTCGCACAGGAGCCGCGTGCACAACGGCAGCCCGCCCTTCAGCTTCTTCAGGCCAAGTTCCAGCGCCGCCACGCAGCGACTCACCTCGCGCGCGTCCTCCACGGGCACGCCGGGCTGTTCGTCGATCTCGTACAACAGCAGGTCGGCAAGCGACGACTGCGTGCCCTCGATCTGCGATGACAGCACCGCCTCCTTGCGCACGAAGCTATAGAGCAGCAGCGCGGCGTTCGGCAGCAGGCTCGTGACGGCATCGAGCCGCCCGAGCGCCACCAGCGCGGCATCGAACCGCCGGCGCAGCGCGGGTGACCATGCCACGGCCGGTTCCGGCGGCAACGGCGCGGGCACGAATGCCCGGAACGGCTCGCCTGCCGTCGAAACCGTTACGTAATGGCCGGGCGCAGCTCGGTGCATGGCGGCTTACGGAACTTAAAATAAGGATTGGCGTTATTTTAGGTTAATTAAGAAATGTAAATCAACGATCGGGCTAAATATAGTCACCGAGGTTAAAGGGTAATTATTTGATTAATATAAATAAATTATCATCCACTTTCGCCAGCACAAACAAGCCGGCGCGCTATTATCGAAGCAAGGCGGAAGTGAAACCAGCCGCGTCTTGCTCCACCCCTTTCGCTTTTCAATCAAAGGGGCCAGGTTCGACTTACACCATGCCGTAAGTCAGGTATGAGTCAAGTTATCAGTCAAGGCGATCGGCACCAATAAAACCAGAAGCCTCCTTCTTGCAGGCCACACTTGGCGCGTTTTCCTTCACGACCTGCCGTAGGTCTTCCTCCGTGTCCTCCGTGTCCTTTGTGTCGAGGCTTTCTACTATGGGAGAATGTCCGCATTCACCACCCTCGCCATTCCATATAGTGGCCGCACGAGAGGAGACCTCATGAAGAGCGTCGGCAGGAAATCCACCGTCACCCGCATCCGCCCCAACCGCAACCCGCTCGGCGTGAGCAACGCCGAATGGGACGCCCGCTGCGAGCTCGCGGCCGCGTTCCGCCTCGCCGCGATGCTGGGATGGAGCGATTTCCTCGGCACCCATTTTTCGCTGCGCGTGCCGGGCACGGAGGACGAGTTCCTCATCAACCCCTACGGCATGCTGTTCGAGGAGATCACCGCGTCCTCGCTGATCAAGGTGAACACCGAGGGCGAGAAGCTCTCCGAGTCGCCGTACGAGGTGAACCGCGCCGGCTTCGTCATCCACAGCGCCGTGCACATGGGCGCGCCGGAAGCGCACTGCGTCATGCACACCCACACGCAAGCCGGGGTCGGCGTCGCGGCGCAGAAAGAGGGCCTGCTGCCGATCACGCAGATGGCGCTGACGGTCTGGGGCGAGCTGCGCTACCACGACTACGAGGGCGTGGCCGACAACGAGGACGAGCGCGAACGCATCGTCAAGGACCTCGGCGACGGCACCATGCTGATCCTGCGCAACCACGGCACGCTCTCCGTCGGCCGCAACGTCGGCGAGGCGTTCGCGCGCATGAACCGCATCGAGCGCGCGTGCAAGTTCCAGCTCGCCGCTCTCACCGGCGGCGCCGAGCCCAACCGCATCCCGCAGGAAGTCGTCGATTACACCGCGCAGCAGGGCCGCGAGATCAACAACGCCGGCCGCGCCGCGGGCGGCAAGCTGCTGTGGAACGCGCTGAAGCGCAAGCTCGATCGCGAGGCGCCTGGCTACCGTCAGTAACGGCAAGGATGAAGGATGAACGTGGAAGGATGACCCCCCGCTTCGCGTGTAGTTTGAGAGTCCTGGCCTTTCACGTTTGTCCGGTCAGTAACTGTTTGAATAACTGATTTTCTTGTAGTGCGGGTTTCCGGCCGGAGGTAACGGGAGGCCGGGACCTGCTCTGGTCGCGCGCAGCGCGACGGTCATCCTTCATCCCTCATCCTTCCAGGCGCATGCCGCAAGCCGTCTCAAGCACCGTCGCCCTTCCCCGGCGCCAGCTCGTGAAGTCGAAGGGCGCAGGCACGGAGCACTGGTGCACCGATTTCATCGGTCGCCACGCGCAGGGCGAGGCCACCGACGGCCCGGAAACCTTTCTGATCGAGATGAGCCCGGGCGAGACGATCCTGCCGCACTACCACGAGGTCGACCAGTTCCAGGTGTTCCTCGACGGCGCCGGCGGCTTCGGCAAGGAAGACGCCTGGCCGCTCGCCGTGCACTACGTCGATCGCCACACCGGCTACGGGCCGATCGTGGCGACGGCGCGGGGCTACTCGTATTTCGTGATGCACGCCGAGAAAGACCCGGGCGCTGTCTACCGCCATAAGCCCGGCTACCGGGAACGCATGAAGCCGGGCAAGAAGCGCCACCGGCTCGTCCACGGCATCGCGCCGGGCACCGCCGCGGTGCTGCGTAATCGCAGGGAGATGACGCTGGAATCGCTGTTCGAGCCGGATGATTTCGGCGACGGCATGGGCGCGTTCATGCTGCGCCTGGGCCCGGGCATGGCGACGGCCGGGCCGGACGCCGCCCTTACCGGCGGCCAGTTCTGCCTGGTGATCAACGGCAGCCTCGAGTGGAACGGCTCCAGCCTGCCGCCGTGGTCGCCGGTCTACGTCGCACCGGGCGAGCGACCGCTCGACGTGCGCGCGGGCGCGGACGGGCTGGAGGTGCTGGTGCTGCAGTTTCCGCGGACTACGACGGCCTGACGTCTGTCGTAGCTCGAGTGTCGAGGGTCGGGTGTCGAGGGTCGAGGGTCGAGGGTCGGGTGCCATTCCGGCCCCTTCCTTTGCTTCTCGTTCCACCAGAGGTAGACGAAAAAGCCGCCGATCATGCCGAAGAAGAGCACGACAAGTCGGGCTGTCGTGCATCCGCAAGTGGGGTAAAATCGGGACCGTCGTTCCGGGCCCGCTCAGCACGGGCTGTCCGCCGCAAACAACAGGAGAAATTTCATGAGCCAGTCGCAACACCGCTTCAGCCTGGTCGTGCCGGCCCTGTGCGCCGTCGCGCTGGGATTCGGCGCGCAGCAGGCTGCCGCCCAGGCCTACCCGGCGAAGAACATCCAGTTGATCGTGCCTTACACCCCGGGCGGCTCCACCGACGTGTTCGCCCGCGTCATGGGGCAGAAGCTGGGCGAGACGTGGGGACGGAACGTCGTCGTGGAGAACCGCCCCGGCGCCAGCGGCATGATCGGCACCGAGTTCGTCACCAAGGCCGCGCCGGACGGCCACACGCTCCTCAGCACGACGTCCTCGTACCCCGCCACCGCCTCGGTGCGGGCCAAGCTGCCGTTCGACCCGGCGCACGCTATCGTCCCGGTGGCCATGTTCGCCCGCGCGCCGATGGTCATCGCAGTGCACCCTTCCGTGCCGGCCAAGAACGTGAAGGAGCTCATCGCCGTGGCGAAGCGGACCCAGGGCGGCCTCAACTACGGCTCGTCCGGCTCCGGCGGCAACAACCATTTCGCCGGCTCCCTGTTCGCCGCGGCCGCGGGCATCCAGATGACCCACGTGCCCTACAAGGGCATTTCGCTCGCCGTCACGGCGCTCGCCTCCGGCGAACTCGAAGTGCTGGTCTCCAGCCAGGCCGCGCTCATGCCGCAGATCCAGGCGAAGCGCGTGCGCATCCTGGCGGTGACCAGCGCGCAGCCTTCGGCGATGTTCCCCGACCTGCCTGCCGCCGCGGCCGGCGGCGCGCCGGGCTACAGCTACGAGTTGTGGTGGGGCCTCTTCACGCCGGCCGGCATCAGCGCCGAGCGCCTGGCTTTCATCAACTCCGCTGTCAACAAGATCCTCGAAACGGCCGACATGAAGAAGCTGCTTGCCAGCCAGGGCGCCGAGCCGTGGCCGCTCACGCCGCAGCAGCTCGACGGCCTGCTGGTGAGGGAAATCGACCGCTACAGGAAAGCGGCGCAGATCGCGGGCATTCAGCCGCAGTAACCCCCACCCCATCCCTCCCCCTTAACAAGGGGGAGGGCGAGCAAGGAACCCACCCCATCCC
>CAYSRR010000258.1:0-4515 GCA_964433375.1 uncultured Streptomycetaceae bacterium | reverse complement strand
GCGAGGCGAACAGGTCGCCCAGGATGTTCTGCATGGCGAGCGCGACGGCGATGCCTCCGATGCCGAGCCCCGCGATCAGCGCCGTGATGTCGAAACCGAGATGGTTCAGGATGAGAAGCAGCGTGACCGCCCATACCGCGACGCGCCCCGCGAAAGCGAGCAGCTCGAGCGCGGTGGCCGTCTCCCCGTTCACACCGCGGGTATGCTCGATGCGGTGCTGCAGCCAGCCGCGGATGAAGCGCGTCGCCCACAAGGCGACTTGCAGCATGAGCGCGACCACGGCCGTCACTTCGAGCGCGCGGTCGAGACGGGCCGGCAGATCGAGAACCAAAGCCCCCGCATAAACGGCGACCGGCAGCAGCAGCCACAACTTGGTCGAGCGGATCACGGGGACCGCGATGTCGTCGACCACCGTCTCGGTCCGCACCGAGATGGTCCGCAGCAGGCGCGCTGCGCCGTAGCGCACGATGGCCAGGACCAGCAGAACGCCCAGGAGGATCGCCGTCGCGATCGTCCATTGCGTGAGGTCGTTGGCGGCCCAAGCCTCGTGGAGCAGCCTCATCGACGGACCTCCGGCCAGCGCCAGCGCCCGATGAACTCCAGCAGCTCGTGCGGCGGGCGGATCCAGATATCGGCCGCCGTTTCGCGATACTCGGGACGCACGAGCACCGCCAGGCCCCGCGCCTTGACCGCCCGGAACGCATCCTCGTCGGTGACATCGTCGCCGAGATAGGCCACCGCGGCCTCCGGCCCCGTCTCCGACAGCACGGCCTCGACGGCGTGCTGCTTGTTGGCGCCGTGCGCGCGCAGCTCGAGCCCGCCGTCGAAGGGCAGCGGCTCCAGCAGCCCCGCCTCGGCGTACGCCCCCCACGCCGCGCTCGCCCGCTCGCGCACCCGCGCCGCGGTCAATGCCGGCAGGCCTCTCCAGTGCAGCGCGACGCTCGCGGGCTTGCGCTCGAAGCGCGCGCCCTTGCGCCTCAACTCCTTCACGCTCGCTTCCGCCTGGCACAGCGCCTCGCGCACCGCCGCGTCCGGCTCCCGCACCCGGGCCTCGCCGTCGGACGAGATGCGCTCCCACCCGTGCGAGCCCCAGATCTCCGGCTGCCTGTCGAGCGGCAGCAGCGCCGCGACCTCGGCGGCGCGCCGGCCGCTGACGATCACGATGCGGGTGCCCCCTTCGTCCATGAGCGCGCGCAGCAACTCGACGACGCCGGGATACGGTGACGCCTGCTCGGGCCGGACCCTGAAAGGCGCGAGCGTTCCGTCGTAATCGAGCATCAGCACCCGCTCCGGCGCGCGCGCCACGCGATCGAGGAATGCCGCCAGGTCAATGCGCGGGTTCAACGTGCGCATGAAGCTCCCGCGGCCGCCCGGACAACATTGCGGGTCCGCTCGTCAGCCG
The DNA here is from genome assembly GCA_964433375.1 of uncultured Streptomycetaceae bacterium. Classification (GTDB taxonomy): domain Bacteria; phylum Pseudomonadota; class Gammaproteobacteria; order Burkholderiales; family SG8-41; genus SG8-41. Next base: position 3,113 of record CAYSRR010000258.1, on the reverse strand, counting down.
TTACGTGCGTTGGCATGGCTTCCTCTTTTCACTGCGGCCGATCATGGATCGCGCCGTCGCGGACGCGCGGGCGCCTGGGTCATTTCGCGGCGTTCGCACGACCGTCTTGTTTTCCCTGATCTTTTTTGGTGCCCGCTTCACCGGAAAAGTTCCCCCTTCCGTCGCCATCCGGCGCGACGGGACTGACGCGCGTCCAACGCAAACGTTGCCTTCGCGTTCGCTCGTAGCGCCGCCCACCTCGATCACCGGCCTTCCCCATCCTGCCTGGACCACCAGCGCTCCAGCAGGCCCGCGGCCCAGCGCTGTCCGCCGATCCCGAAGGCGAGCGCGAGCGCGAGCACGATGCCGCCCAGGATGATGAGAAAGCTTTGCCGGATGATGGCGCCGCCCACGTTGACCTGGTCGAGCGCGATCAGCACCACGAAGCCCAGGATCGAGTACCGCGCCAGCCTGCCCAGCAGGTCGGCGTCCTGCATGCCGACGTTGCGGCAGTAGGTGATCACGGTGCCGCCGATGAATGCCGCGAAGTAGGCACCGAACGCGAGGATCACCAGCGCCACGATCACCTTGGGCACGAACAGCACCACCTGCCCGAGCAGATCGGTGATGTAGGTCAGGCCGAGGCCGTTGCAGGCGATGACCAGGGCGGAGAAGATGGCGAGCCAGTACACGAGCAGCCCGAAGATGTCGGTGGTGTCCCGCTCGATGCCGCCCTGCTTCAGGAACCCGTCCATGCCGGCGCGCTCGGTCAGCACGTTGAAATTGATCGCACGCAGGCCCCTGACCACCGCGAACTTCGATACCTTCGCGGCCAGCCAGCCCGCGATGAGCACCGCCAGGGCGAGGGCAAGCCTCGGCAGGAACGCCCCGACCTGCACGAGAAATGCGCGAACCGGTTCAAGATAAATATTGACGCTCTCCATGCTTGCCTCCTGTTCTCGTTGAGTCTTCGCCTCTCACGCCGTCCGGTCCGAGTCGATCAGCGCCATGATCCCGTGCAACGGCACCTGGACCCAGCCCGGCCGGTTGTTGATCTCGTGACGCAGTTCATCCAGCGCCTTTTCCAGTTCGAACAGCTCGAGCAGCGCGCGCGCTTCCGCGAACGAAGCAAAGAGCCCGCCGCCTCGCGTCGCCTCGTCGTACGCCGCCAGGAACGCCGCGCGCGAGGCGTCGTACCAGACCGCGGCCATCGCGGCGAGCCGTTCGTGCTCCTCGGGCCGCCGGGCGTTGCCCCGCAGCGAAGTCCACCGGGCGTAGTCGAACGACCGCACCATGCCGGCGACGTCGCGCAGCGGCGAATGCTTGCGCCCGCGCTCAGAAAACGGAAGGGCGGTCTCGCCCTCGAAACCGATGATGAGGAAGTCGTGCTTCGACAACAGCACCTGGCCGAGGTTGTAGTTGCCGTGGTAGCGGGTCTTCAGGGACGGTCCCGGCGCCGGCGCGCACGCCTCGATTCGCGCGGCGAGCAACCCGCGGCGCTGGATCAGCGCGTTCGCCGCCTCGCGCGCCGGCAGCACGAACTGCTTGAGATTGCGCTCCAGCAGGTCGATCGTCGCCGCGGCCTCCTGCTGGACCCGCGCCTTCCACCCGGCGAACTCGTCGGGAGCGACCGGCTCGGGGTCGAACGCCGGGTCGCCCGAGCCGCCCGCGAAGGCACGGTGCAGCTCGCCCGTGCGCCGCCCGAGCACCTGCACGAGCGCGAGGTAAGCGCCGTGCGCGTCGGCCGCCTGCGGACCGGAAGCGGCGAGGTTATGGTCGAAGAAACGCCGCAAGTAGTCGAGCGTGTAATTCCACCCGTCGCCCTGGTTGGACACATAGGCCTGGAGCAGCCCGAGCGTCATCGGCGTCCCGTCGGCGGCCACGTGCTCGATGGCGCCCGCGACCGGCACGCAGTTGGCGAACCGCGTCCGCTCGGTGAGGAAGCGCCCGATCTCGAACTCCGGGTTCACCCCCGGCCGGACGCGGCGATAGCCCTTGAGGAACAGCCGTTCTCCGAACGTCACCACCGTATTGCTGCTTTGCGTCTGCGGCCGTCCGACCGCGAGCGCCCCGTAATCCTCGCCGACGAGGCCGGCGAAGGCCCCGGTCGGGACGAAGCGCAGCTTGCCCTGGGCCGTGGCAATTTCCCGGCCCGCGCCGATCGCCTCGATCACGGCGCGGCAATATTCCTCGTCGGCCAGCGCGTCCGCGAGGACCCCGATCCGCGCCTGCTGGCGCACCCTGGCGACCGCCGCGGCGCCGAGCGCCCGCATGCGATCCTCGTCCTGATCTTCCCAGGCGAGCGTCAGCGGAATGAAATACATCGTCTTCTCCGCACCGCCCTCGACCTCGACCAGCGCCGCCATGCAGCTCGCGCGGCCCGCCTCCCACAGCGCCCAGTCCGCCAGGCTCGCGCGTCTGACCGGCTCCCCCTTCGCGGCGTACCACCGCTGCCCCTCGACGTGGCGCGCCAGCACCTCGGTCTCGAGCTGCTCGCGCGTCTTCACCGCCATGCCGATGCGCCACGGCACCACGCGGTTGCGGAAAAAGCTGGTCCAGCCGTCGAACAGCACCATCACCGGCAGGTCGTCGCGACCCGGCCGCTCCTCATGCCAGCGCGGCGCCTCGACCTCGCCCGCGTCCGCGAGGCGGAACCAGTAGAAACCGCACGACGGCAGGGTGAGGAGATAGGGCAGATCGCCGATCGGGGGGAACGGCGTGCGCCCCAGCATCTCGACCGGCACGCGGCCGCGGAAGCGCGCGAGATCGAGCTCCACCGGCTGCGCGGAGCGGCCGAGATTGGCGACGCACAGCACGATTTCCCCGTCGTGCTCGCGCAGGTAGGCGAGCACCTTGCGGTTGCCGGGCTTGAGAAAAGTCAGCTTGCCGCGGCCGAACACGCGGCTCGTCCTGCGCACCGCGAGCATGCGGCGCATCCAGTTGAGCAGCGAAGTGGGCTCGCGCGACTGCGCCTCGACGTTGACCGCCTCGTAGCCGTATATCACGTCCATGACCGGCGGCAGATACAGCCGCTGCGGGTCGGCCCGAGAGAAGCCGGCATTGCGGTCCGGGCTCCACTGCATCGGCGTCCTCACGCCGTTGCGGTCGCCGACGTAGATGTTGTCGCCCATGCC
>CAYSRR010000257.1:3995-4530 GCA_964433375.1 uncultured Streptomycetaceae bacterium | reverse complement strand
ACGCCCGCATCCGGTTGACCAGCCATCGCACGGATCTCGCCATCCTCATCATCCTCTGGGTGCAACTGACGCTCGGCCTGATCACGCTGCCGATCTCGCTGTCGCATTCCGACGGCAGCGTGATGCTGGTCCTGTCCGACTGGGCGCAGCGCGTGATGACGTTTCGCGTCGGCGGCGCGGAAGGGCTGATCCCCATCGCCTGGCCGTACAAGGTGCACATCGTGCTGGGCATGACGATCTTCCTGCTTTTCCCGTTCAGCCGGCTGGTGCACGTGTGGAGCGGCTTTGCCACGATCGCTTACCTGTTCCGGCCGCAGCAGGTGGTGCGCAGCCGCCGGCTCAACCTGCCGGCCGGCCACGACCAGCCGCGCGCCGGCAACTGAGACTCCGCATCCGGGACTACGCCCGACATGACCTCCGATACTGTCACCGCCCTTCCCGTGGCCCGCATCAACGGCGTCGCGTTGAATGCGCCCGGGGAATCCCTGTCCCCAGACGAGTTGCGCCAGCGCGCCTGCACCGAGCTGCTGCGCCA
>CAYSRR010000257.1:0-3985 GCA_964433375.1 uncultured Streptomycetaceae bacterium | reverse complement strand
GGACTGGGCGGCCTGGCGCAGCAGCTCGGTGCAGGCGCGCTGGCCGCCCAGTCCGCGGGCCTGCTCGCCGCGAGCGACACGGCGACCGCCGACGGCGTGATCAGCGAAGCCGCGTCCGTCGCGATCGAGGCGCTGCTCGAGCGCGATCTCCAGGTGCCCGAGCCGTCGGAAGATGCCTGCCGCCGCTACTACGCCGCGCACGAAAGCGCTTACCGCGCCGGCGAGCGCGTGCGGGCGCGGCATATCCTGTTCGCCGTGACGCCGGGCGTGGACGTCGTGGCGCTGCGCAAGCGCGCGGAACCCGTCTTTCTCGGCGTGCGTTGCCACGATGGCGGGGCCGCCGACGGCTTTGCCGACGCGGCGCGCCAGTGGTCCAATTGCCCCAGCGGCGAGCGCGGCGGCGACCTGGGCTGGCTGGCGAGCGCCGATTGCGCGCCGGAGTTCGCCCGCGAGCTGTTCGGCCACCTCGAGGTGGGCGTGCTGCCGCGCCTGGTGCACAGCCGCTTCGGCCTGCACATCGTCGAGGTGCTGGAGCGCGATCCGGGCGTGGCGCAGTCCTTCGAGTCGGTGCGCGGCGCGGTGGCCCTGGCGCTGCGGCAGCAGGTTTTCGTGACGGCGATGCGCCAGTACCTGAGCCTGCTGGCCGGGGCAGCCGTGATCGAGGGCGTGGAGCTGGACGCGGCCGACACGCCGCTCGTCCAGTGACATGAATATTTCGAATTTCGACGACCTGCTGCGCGCCGCGCGCGAGCAGCCCGAGCCGCAGCGGCTGCTGTTCGTTTTCGCCCATGCCGTGCTGCCCGACGACTGCACGCCCGAGCAGCGCGCCCGCTTCGAGGCCGGGGAGGGCGGCGCGCTCGCGCCGCTGATGGCCGTGGACAAGACGCCCGAGGAGATGGGCACGTTCGCCGCGCTGGTGGAAGAGTCGCGCCAGTTCGGGCAGGACTGGGCCATCGTGTTCGTCGCCAGCCTGTCCGGGCGCGGCGGCCGCGCGCCGACGAGCAAAGAGGCCGGCCCGCCGCTCGAGCGCATGGTCGAGGCCATCAAGTCCGGCTCGATCGGCGCGTTCCTTCCGTTCAACCGGCAGGGCGAGCCCGTGCTGTTGAGTTGAGCCCGGCCCTGCAGCCATGGATACCCCGGGAATCGCGCGCGCCCTGCACGTGCTGGCCGTCGTTCTGTGGATCGGCGGCGTGGCGATGGTCACGACCGTGCTGTTGCCCGCCGTGCGGCGGCATGCCAAAGCCGGCGAGCAGGTCGATCTCTTCGAGCGGCTCGAGTCGCGCTTCGCCGCGCAGGCGCGGTGGACGACGTTGCTGGCCGGCGCGACCGGCTTCTGGCTCGTCTGGGAATTCGACCTGTGGGCGCGTTTTGCCGAGGCGCGCTACTGGTGGATGCACGCGATGGTGGGCGTGTGGCTGCTGTTCACGCTGATGCTGTTCGTGCTCGAGCCGCTGTTTCTCCACCGCAGGCTGATCGAACGCTCGCGCCGGGACCCGTCGGGCACGTTCGCGCTGATCCAGCGCTTCCACTGGGTGCTGCTGGTCCTCAGCCTCATCACGGTGTTCGGCGCCGCGGCGGGCAGCCACGGCTACTTCTTTTAAGTCGGAAGGCGAAAGTCGGAAGGCGAAAGGGCCTCGTACTGCGAAGACCGTAGGCGAAGCATCATTTACGGCATCAAATGATGTATCATAGGTGCATATCCAATGGAGGAAAGCACCATGCGCACCACCATTAATCTGGACGACGAGCTTCTGACCGAGGCACAGCGCATCACGGGGATGAGGGAGCGCACCACCCTGATCCACGAGGGGCTGAAGGCCTTGATCGAGCGCGAAAGCGCGCGGCGCCTTGCCCGGCTCGGGGGCAGTGAACCCCGGTTGCAACCCGTCCCCCGGCGTCGCTCCCAGTCTGCATGATCCTGGTCGACACATCCGTCTGGGTCGATCACCTGCGGGACGGCACGCCGGCGCTGGCCGCCGTCCTGGAGCAGGGCCGGGTGCTGACGCATCCGTTCGTCCTGGGCGAGTTGGCCTGCGGCAATCTGAAAAACCGGGGCGAAGTGCTCCAGCTCCTGGGGGAGTTGCCTGCGGCACCGATGGCCACGGACCCCGAGGCGCTGGATTTCATCGAGCGGCGCGCCCTCATGGGCCGGGGCATCGGCTACGTCGACGTCCATCTGCTGGCCTCGGTGGCTCTGGCCGGAACGGCGCAGTTGTGGACGCGGGACAAGCGCCTCGCCGCAGTAGCCGCTGACCTGGAACTGGCTTACGCGGAGCAAGCATGAGCAGAAATCTCACGGCAGGACATCCTATGGACGAATTACCGCTTACTCGATCCCTGCAACCCAGCGCAGCACCCGCTCCCGGCTTCGCGCTGTGGAACCTGGGTTTCCGCCCGTTTTACCTGCTCGCGAGCGTGTTCAGCGCGTTCAGCGTGGCGCTCTGGGCGGCGCAGGTTTCCGGCGTCCTCGGCCATGCCTGGCTGCAGGGCCCGCTGTGGCACGGGCACGAGATGCTGTTCGGCTACACGATGGCGGTGATCGCGGGCTTCCTGCTGACGGCGGTGCGCAACTGGACCGGCCGGCCGACGCCGGACGGCGTGCCGTTGATGGCGCTCGCGGCGCTGTGGGTGGCGGGCCGGGTGCTGGTGCTGACGCCCTATGGCGTTGCCGCCGCCGCGGCCAATGCGGCTTTTCCCCTGGCGCTCGCGGTCGCCATCGGCATCCCGCTCGTGCAGGCGCGCAATGTCCGCAACTATTTCTTCATCGGGCTCCTGGTCCTGATGAGCGGGCTCCTGCTCGCGCTGCACCTGGCGATGCAGGGTGCGTCCGGGTTCCCGCCGCGGCTGAGCCTGTGGCTCGGGCTGGACGTCGTGCTGTTCATCATGGCGGTCATGGGCGGCCGCGTGATACCGATGTTCACCAACAACGGCGTGCCCGGCGCGAACGCCGAGCGCCACCCGCTGGTGGAGAAGCTGGCGCTGGGCTCGGTCCTGCTGCTGTTCCTTGCCGACGCTTTCCAGTTGCCGCCCGCGGCCGTCGCCGCGGTGGCGCTCGTCGCCGCGGCCGCGCACGGCGCGCGCCTGTTCCTCTGGCGCCCGTGGCGCACGCTCTCCACGCCGCTGGTGTGGATACTCCACGCGGCCTACGCGTGGATCGTCCTGTATCTCCTGCTGCGCGGCCTGTCCGGTTTCGGATGGCTGGGCGAATCGTTCGCGGTCCACGCGCTGACCGTGGGGGCGATCGGCGGGCTGACGCTGGGCATGATGACCCGCACGGCGCGCGGGCACACCGGGCGGCCGCTGCGGGCGGATCGCTGGGAAGTCGCGATGTTCCTGCTGGTGCAGGCCGCGGCGCTGGTGCGGGTGCTCGGCGGCATGGCGTTTCCGGACTACCTGGCGAGCGTCCAGCTCTCGGGGCTGCTCTGGTCGGCGGCGTTCGCGCTCTATGCCGTCCGCTACTGGCCCATCCTCACCCGGAGCCGGCTGGACGGCCAGCCCGGCTAGAGATTCAAGTTGCAAGTTACAAGTTGCAAGGGACAAGGTACGGCGCAAGAAGCTTTGGGTCTTGTAACTTGAAACTTGGAACTTGGAACTGAGGATACGATGACCGAACGCATCAAGGCATGGCGGTGCATCGGCTGCGGGCGGGTCGAAGGGCCGCAGCCCTGCGTCGGCATCTGCGAGGACCGGCGCACCGACCTCGTGCTTGCCGCCGATTACGATGCGCTGCTCGAGCAACTCGCGCTCGCCCGCCGCGAAAGGGAAGCCCTCGCCGTGCTGGTCCGGCAGATTGCCCATACCACGCCGCGCCAGGGCGAGTGCGAACGCACCTGGCTCGCGCTTCAGGCGCGCGCCCGCGACGTTCTGGAGACGCTGGCGGCTGACGAGCAGGCCGGTCCGGCCTGAATTCCAGGTACCGGAGCAACCGCAGATAAACGCTTTGAGTTCTACCGGTCGACGCAACACCTCTGATTCAATGATGAAC
>CAYSRR010000256.1:0-4548 GCA_964433375.1 uncultured Streptomycetaceae bacterium | reverse complement strand
CCGGCTCTTCCTTGTCGGTGCCGCCGCCGCCGGTGGCGCAGGTCTTCACGATGTCGCAACCGGCCAGCAGGTTGGTGCGCGCCAGCTTGCGCAGCTCCCAGGGGCCGTCGGCGGTGCTGAAGCCGAAGCGCTGCATCGCGCGCGGCTGGATGAGATCGAGGTGCGAGCCGGTGATGGTGGTAAAGCCGCCGATCAGCATGCGCGGGCCTTCCACGATGCCGGCGTTGATCGCCTCGCGCACGGCGCACAGCTGCGCGGTGAGCAGCCCGCGGCTCGAGTTCAACCCCAGGTCGCGCAGCGTGGTGAAGCCCATGTCGAAGCACAGCTGCGCGTGAAAGAGGCCGTACATCTGCTGCAACTCGGGCGTGATCTCCCACTGCGCGACGCGGTAGTTGTGGAAGGTCAGGCAGTTGAACATCATCGTGTGCAGGTGTGCGTCGATCAGGCCCGGCATCACGGTGAACGCGCCGCAGTCGATCACCTCCGCGCGCGGCGGGATCCTGAGGCTCGCGCGGGTGCCGACGCGCTTCACGCGCCTGCCCTCGAGCTCGATCACGGGATCCTTCAGCGGCTTCCTGCCGGTGCCGTCGATCAGCGTGCCTGCCTTGACGTACTTGAGCGGCCCCTTGGGCTCTGGCGCCTTGATTTCCATGCGGTGTGCCTTTCTCCCCTGGAGGGTCCGATTACGGGTTCAGCGAAAACCCTGCGCCGCCGCGACGAAGCGCGCGTAAGCCTGCGGGTCGAGCGGGCCGCCGGGCGAGCCGCGTCCCGGCTTCACCTCGAGTGCGGCCAGCGTGCGCTCGATCTCGCCGTGCTCGAGCCCGCGCGTGATGAACACCAGCCGCGAGCTGCGCTCATCGTCGGGCCAGCGCGCAAGCTCGACCGGCTCGTCGATGATGGTTTGCACCGCATGCACCGCGACCGGGGCACCCTCGACGTTGATGAGCCCCTTCACGCGCAGCAGGCCCGCGCCGCGCAGCGAGGCGAGCAGGGTCAGCCAGGTCATCAGCCCGGCGCGCGTCGCGGGCCGGTCGAAACGGAAGCTGTCGCTGCGGATGCTGCCGAGGTGCGGGGAATAGTCCCGGTCCGCGCCGGCGGCGCCCGCCTGCCCACCGAGCCAGCGCCCGATGCCGGCGGCGTCCGCGGGGTCGAGCGCGAGGCCGAAAATCTCGCTCGCGGCGATGTCGCCGCGCATCACCCTGAACTGCCGCGCGCCGGGGTTGGCGCGCGCGAGCCGGCGCTCGAGACCGACGATCGCGTTCTCGCCGGCCAGGTCGCACTTGGTGATCAACAGCCGGTCGGCGAGCGCCGCCTGCTTGGCGGCCTCGGCGTGCTCGTCGAGCCCGCGCGCGCCGTGCACGCCGTCCACCAGCGTCACCACGCCGTCGGCGCGGTAGCGCGGCGCCACGACCTCGTCGGTGATCAGGGTCTGGAGCAGCGGCACGGGATCGGCGAGGCCGGTGGTCTCGATCAGCACGCGGTCGAACGGCGGCAGCGTGCCGTCGCGGCCGCCGCGATCGAGGTCGCGCAGCGTGTCCACGAGATCGCCGCGCACGGTGCAGCAGATGCAGCCGCTCGCGAGCAGCACCGTGTTCTCGCTGGGTGTCGCGACCAGCAGGTGGTCGAGCCCGATCTCGCCGAACTCGTTGATGATGACCGCGGCGCGCGCCATGCCCGGGTCGGCGAGCAGGCGGTTAAGCAGCGTCGTCTTGCCGCTGCCCAGGTAGCCGGTGATGATGGAAACCGGCCGCCGCCCGGCAGCCGGGGCGCCGGGATCAACAGCTTCACCGCAAAAGCGCGAAGGCGCTGAGGTCACGCAAAGTCCGATCGTTTTTCGCTATCGAGATTTCTCTGCGAACCCTCGGCGCCTTCGCGCCTTTGCGGCTACTTCCGGTTCACGCGGCGACCGCCTGCCGCTCGAGCTCGGCGCTGTAGCGCCCGGCGCAGGCGAGGCCGTTCATGCGCGAGCGGTGCAGGAGCGCGGCCTGCCCGGCCGCCACGTTGGCGGAAGAGCCCTTCCACGCCTTCAGCGAGGGCGCCTGCAGGGCACGGCCGTAAGAGAAGGACACCGGCCACGGCAGCTTGCCCGCGTAGGTCTTGTTCATCTCATTGAGATGCGCGGTCGCGAGCTCGTCGCTCTGGCCCCCCGAAAGAAACACGATGCCCGCGACCGCGCCCGGCACGCTGCGCTTCAGCACGCGCACGGTCCGCTCCGCCACTTCCGCCACCGGCGCCTGCTTCGGACAACCCTTGCCGGAGATCACCATGGAGGGCTTCAACACCGTGCCCTCGAGCACCACCCGCTGCGAGTAGAGCGCGTCGTAGACAGCGTTCAACGTCAGCTCGGTCACTTCCTCGCAGCGCTCGATGGTGTGATCGGTGTCCATGAGTACCTCGGGCTCGACGATCGGCACCAGCCCCGCGGCCTGGCAGATCGCGGCGTAGCGCGCGAGCGCGTGGGCGTTGGCGGCGATGCAGGCGCCGCTCGGGATGTCCTTGCCGATGTTGATGACGGCGCGCCATTTGGCGAACTTCGCGCCCAGCTTCACGTACTCGGCGCAGCGCTTCGCCAGGTTGTCGAGGCCCTCGGTCACCGTCTCGCCCGGGCACAGCGCGAGATCCTTGGCGCCGGTGTCGACCTTGATGCCGGGAAGTATCCCGTTTCGGGCGAGCATGTCGACGAACGGCGTGCCGGCGAGGCCTTTCTGGCGCAGCGTCTCGTCGTAGAGGATCACGCCGCTGATGTACTGCTCGAGACCCCTGGTCGTGAACAGCATGTCGCGGTAGGCGCGGCGGTTGTCCTCGGAATTCTCGACCTGGATGCTCTTCAGCCGCTTCTCGATGGTGCCGGTGGATTCGTCGGCGGCGAGTATGCCCTTGCCGGGCGCGACCATCGCCTGGGCGACGGCTTGCAGTGACTGGTCAGACATGGTTTCTCCTCGAACGGCGTGGTGAAGTGGGATGGCCGATTTTACTACGGCGGCGCTAGGCCTTCCGGTGCTCCCCGACCTTGACGACCTTCATGGTATTGGTGCCGCCGGCCTTGCCGAAAGGCTCGCCGATGGTGAGCACGATGGTGTCGCCGTTCTGCACGGCGCCGCGCTTCAGCAGCTCGTCCTCGGCCATGTGCAGCGCTTTCTCCGGGTTGCGCGCGCCCTTGAACTTGACGGGGTAGACCCCGCGGAACAGGGTGACCCGTCGCCGCGTCTCGATCACCGAGCTCATGGCGTAGATCGGCACCGCGGTGTGCATGCGCGACATCAGCAGCACGGTCTTGCCGCTCTGCGTGAGCGACGCCACCGCCTTGATGTCGAGGTTGTTGGAAGTGAACACGGTGGCGCGCGCGATCGCTTCCTCCACCTCGGCGGGCGCCGTGACGAGCCGGCGCTCCTGCGACAGCGTGTCTTCCTTTTCCGCCTCGACGCAGACCCGCGCCATCGCCGCCACCGTCGCCACCGGGTATTTCCCGGCGGCGGTCTCGGCCGACAGCATCACCGCGTCGGTGCCGTCGAGCACGGCGTTGGCGACGTCGGACACCTCGGCGCGCGTCGGGATCGGGTTCTGGATCATCGACTCCATCATCTGCGTCGCGGTGATCACCACGCGGCCCTTCTCCCGCGCCAGGCGGATCATGCGTTTCTGCAGCGCCGGCACCACGGCGTCACCGACTTCCACCGCGAGGTCGCCGCGCGCCACCATGATGCAATCGGAGGCGTCGAGTATGTCTTCCAGCGCCGGGATCGCCTCCGCGCGCTCGATCTTCGCTACCGTCAGCGCGCGCCCGCCCGCCTTGTGCATGAGATCGCGCGCCCAGCGCATGTCGTCGCCCGAACGCGGAAACGACACGCCGAGGAAGTCCGCCTTGAGCGCGGCGGCGGTCCTGATGTCCTGCTTGTCCTTATCCGTCAGGGCGGGCGCGGTCAAGCCGCCGCCCTTGCGGTTGATGCCCTTGTTGTTGGAGAGCGTCCCGCCCTGTTCCACGACCGTGAGGATGCGCGAGCCGCGAACCGAGGACACGCCCAGCACGATGCGCCCGTCGTCGAGCAGCAGCGTGTCGCCGGGCCGCACGTCGTTGGGCAGCTTCTTGTAATCGAGGCCGACCGAGCGCTGGTCGCCAAGCGCGCAATCGGCATCGAGCACGAACTTCGCGCCGGCCGCGAGCGTGATCTTGCCGTCGCGGAAACGGCCGATGCGGATCTTGGGTCCCTGCAGGTCCACCAGCACGCCCACCGCGCGGCCGGCCTTGCGCGCGAGCGAACGCACCAGTTCGACGCGCTTCGTGTGCTCGGCGGCGGTGCCATGGGAGAAATTCATGCGCACCACGTCGAGCCCGGCGTCAATCATGCGCGCCAGCGTTTTCGGATCGCTCGAGGCGGGGCCGAGGGTGGCGACAATCTTGGTGCGGCGGGGCATGGGGGCAGTCTACTTCCTATGCGGCTCGTTGTTCCAGTATCTCGACCGCGGGCAGCTTCCGCCCTTCGAGAAACTCCAGGAACGCGCCGCCGCCGGTGGAGATGTAGGAGATGCGGTCGGCGATGCCGTACTTGG
>CAYSRR010000255.1:0-4591 GCA_964433375.1 uncultured Streptomycetaceae bacterium | reverse complement strand
GTGTGGGACATATTGGCCTTGCATGCGCAAGGCAGAAAACGTGAATCGTGAATGGTGAGTAGTGAGCGGACTTTGCTCCCGGCCGCTTCGCGGCCGAGGTGGAACGCGGACGCCGTACGCCGGTTCCGGATGGGCTGACCGGCGTGACCGACACGCTCAAGGGCATCGCGGTCATGGTCGTCGGCGTCGCCCTGCTCACGGCGAACGACGCGATTTCCAAGTACCTCACGGAGTCCCACCCGGTGGGACAGGTGATCTGCCTGAGACAGGCGGCCACGCTGCTCGTAATCGTGCCGTACGTGATGCTGGTGAGCGGCTGGGGCGCGTTGCGCGTGGTTTCGTGGCCGGGACAACTGACGCGGGGACTGCTGTTCGTCGCCAACGCCGCGCTGATCGTGCTGGGTTTCTCGCTGCTGCCGCTGGCGACGGTGATCACGATCATGTTCTCGAGCCCGATCTTTCTTGCGCTGCTCTCCGCGTCGATGCTGGCGGAACGGGTCACTCTCGATCGCTGGCTCGCGATACTCGGCGGGTTCGCCGGCGTGCTGATCGTCGTGCGGCCGGGCGCCACGGCGTTCGACTGGGTGCTGCTGATACCCGTGGGCGCGGCGCTCGCCAATGCGCTGCGGGACATCGTGACGCGCCGGCTCTCCCGCACCGAGACTTCGATCGCGATCCTGTTCTGGTCCACGCTGATCGTGATGGCCGCCGGGTTCGTCACCGCGCCGTTCGGCTGGCAGCCGGTGACGCCCACGGCCGCGGCCTGGTTCGTGGCCGCGGGGGTCTTCAATGCCGCGGCGCATTTCCTGTTGATCGAGGCGCTGCGGCTGGGAGAGGCGTCGGTCATCTCCCCGGTGCGCTACACGTCCCTCATCTGGGCGACGTTGATCGGCTTCCTGGTGTGGGGCGACCTGCCCGATGCCTGGGTGGCGGCGGGGTCCGCCCTGATCATCGCGAGCGGCATCTATATGGTTCGCGCCGAAGCCCGGCCGGTCCGGCCGGGTTGACGGCCTTCAGCCGGCAAGGCGTCCTGTCCGCTGCAAACCGCCCGCTGTAAACTGTCCGCTCGCATGCAGATTACTTCCATGCACTTCAAGGCGACCGCGGGCGTGAAGCTGCGGAACGCCAGCCTGCAGGCCGCGCTGAAGCGGCTGCAGGGCAACTTCGTGCGCGGGCGCGCCGACCGCGTCGCCGAGCTCGGCGACAACTACGAGGAGATCCGCTCCGCCGCCGCGGCCATCCGCCAGCGCGCGCTGGAGAGCCTCGACCTCTACCTCGCCGAGTTCGAGCGCAACGCTGTGGCGCGTGGAACGGTCGTGCACTGGGCCGAGACGCGCGAGGACGTGAACCGCATCGTGCGCGAGATCGCGAGCGCCCACGGCGTGAAGAAGGCGGTGAAGTCGAAGTCCATGGTCACCGAGGAGTGCGCGCTGAACGACGCACTGGAGGCGGCGGGCGTCGAGGTGGTGGAAACCGACCTCGGCGAGTACATCCTGCAGCTCGCGAAGGAGCCGCCCTCGCACATCGTCGCGCCGGTGGTGCACAAGACCCGCGACGAGGTGTCCGACCTGTTCGAGGAGAAGCACGGCACGCCGCGCAAAACCGATATCGCGGCGCTGACGCGCGAGGCGCGCGAGCGCCTGCGCGGGCATTTTCTCACCGCCGACATGGGCATCTCGGGCGCCAATTTCATCGTCGCCGAGACGGGCTCGACGCTGATCGTGACCAACGAGGGCAACGGCCGCATGGTGACGACGCTGCCGCGCGTGCACGTGGCGATCACCGGCATCGAGAAGGTCGTGCCGACGCTGGAGGACGTGGCGACGCTGATGCGCCTGCTGCCGCCGCACGGCACCGGCCAGACCATTTCCAATTACATCTCGGTCACGACCGGCGTGAAGCGCGAGGGCGACCGCGATGGCCCCGGGCATTTTCACGTGATCCTGCTGGACGGCGGGCGCAGCGAACTGCTCGGCGGCGACCTGCAGGCCATGCTGCGCTGCATCCGCTGCGGCGCGTGCATGAACCATTGCCCGGTCTACCAGAGCGTCGGCGGCCACGCTTATGGCTGGGTTTATCCCGGCCCGATGGGCTCGGTGCTGACGCCGAGTTACGTCGGCCTGGAGAACGCCCCCGACCTGCCCAACGCGGCCACGTTCTGCAACCAGTGCGGCGTGGTGTGCCCGGTGAAGATCCCGCTGCCCGACCTCATGCGCAAGCTGCGCGAGCGGCAGTTCGAGCGAGGCATGAAATCGTGGGGCGAGCGGGCGGCGCTGGCGCTGTGGGGCTGGAGCGTTCGGCATCCGGCGATCTATGCGATGATGACCGCCGCCGGCGCGCGGTTGCTGAAATGGATCGGCGGTGCAGACCGGCTGATCCACCGCCTGCCTCTCGGCGGCGGCTGGACGGACGGGCGCGACCTGCCCGCGCCCGAGGGCCGCACGTTTCGCGCGCTTTACGCGCGCTCGCGTCGCGGCCCCAATGCGGAATGATGAATGATGAACGGAGTCCGTCATGAACAAGCCCGTTGAATCCCCTGATGCGGCGATCATGCCGCTGTGGATTGGCGGCAAGAAGCAAGCGGCGTCGAGCGGCCGGCATGGCCCGGTGACCAATCCTGCGACGGGCAAGGTAAGCCGTCGGGTGCCGTTCTGCAACGCGGCCGACGTGGACGCCGCGGTCAAGGCCGCGACGGCGGCGTATCCCGGGTGGCGCGACACGCCGCCGCTGCGCCGCGCGCGCGTGATGCAGAAATTCCTGCAACTGCTGCAGGCGAACCAGAAGGACCTGGCCCGGCTCGTGACCGAAGAGCACGGCAAGACGCTGCCCGACGCGATGGGCTCGGTGCAGCGCGGCATCGAGGTGGTGGAGTTCGCCTGCGGCATCCCGCACCTGCTGAAGGGCGAGCACTCGGAGAACGTCGGCTCCGGCGTGGATTGCCACACGGTGCGCCAGCCGGTCGGCGTGTGCGCCGGCATCACGCCGTTCAACTTCCCGGTGATGGTGCCGCTGTGGATGTTCCCGGTGGCGATCGCCTGCGGCAATGCGTTCATCCTGAAGCCGTCGGAGAAAGTGCCCTCGGCCTCGATGCGCATGGCGGAGCTGCTCAGGGAAGCGGGGTTGCCCGACGGCGTGTTCAACGTCGTGCACGGCGACAAGGAGGCGGTCGATGCCATCCTGGCCCACCCGGGCATCAGCGCGGTTTCATTCGTTGGCTCCACGCCCATCGCGAAATACATCTACGAGACATGCGCCCGCAACGGCAAGCGCGTGCAGGCGCTGGGCGGCGCGAAGAACCACGCGGTGGTGCTGCCCGACGCCGACCTCGAGTTCGCGGCCGATGCGCTGATCGGCGCGGCTTACGGTTCGGCGGGCGAGCGCTGCATGGCGATTTCGGCGGTGGTCGCGGTCGGCGCCGCCGCCGATCCGCTGGTGAAGCTGCTCAAGCGGAAGGCGGAGGCGATCGTCGTCGGCCCGGGGGACAAGGAGGGGGTGGACATGGGCCCGCTCGTGACCGCGCAGCACCGCGACAAGGTTGCCGGCTACATCGACCAGGGCGTGAAGGAAGGCGCGAAGCTGGTCGTGGACGGGCGCGGCCGCCAGGTGCCCGGTTACGAGAGCGGCAACTTCCTCGGCACCACGCTGTTCGACGAGGTGAAGCCGGGCATGAAGATCTACCAGGACGAGATCTTCGGGCCGGTGCTGGTCGTGCTGCGCGAGAAGACGCTGGACGACGCGATCGCGCTGGTCAACCGCAACCCCTACGCCAACGGCACGGCGATCTTCACCGGGTCCGGCGGCGCGGCGCGGCGCTTCGAGAGCGAGATCCAGGTCGGCATGGTCGGCGTCAACGTGCCGATCCCGGTGCCGGTGGCGTTCTATTCCTTCGGCGGCTGGAAAGGCTCGCTGTTCGGCGACCTCCACGTGCACGGCTTGGAGGGCGTGAAGTTCTACACCCGTACCAAGGTCATCACCTCGCGCTGGCCCCACCAGGACACGCCGGCGCCGGGACTTAACATGCCCACTTTAGGGTGAGGTGTGAGGAGTAAGGGGTGAGGAGCAAGATACTATGGTCATAAGGTTTCCCACCTCACTCTTCACGCCTCACTCCTCACGGATCCAGTGAGCGCACGCGAAAACATCCTGGCGCGCATCCGCGCGCGGCAGGGGAAATCTCCGACGGAAACCGACGCCGGGCGCGAAGCGGTGCGCTCTCACATCGAGGCCCATCCCGTCAACGCGCGGCCGGCCATGGACTGGGAACCGCTCGCGAGGTTCCGCGAACGCGCGCTGGGGCTCGCCAGCACGGTGGAGGAGGTGGCGTCGCTCGCCGCGGTGCCTGCCGCCGTTGCCGGTTATCTGAAGGCCCGCTCGCTGCCGCCGTCCGCCGTCTGCTGGCCGGAATTCGAGGGGCTCGACTGGCGGGCGGCCGGTCTCGAGGTTGCCGCGCGGGAGGCGCGCGATTCCGACCTGGTCGGCATCACCGGCGCGTTCTGCGCCGTTGCCGAGACCGGCACGCTGATGATGGTGACGGGGCGCGACACGCCGGCCGCCGCCAGCCTCCTGCCGGAAACGCATATCGCCGTGCTCA
>CAYSRR010000254.1:0-4594 GCA_964433375.1 uncultured Streptomycetaceae bacterium | reverse complement strand
GGCAGGTCGGCGAGCTTGACGTTGCCGATGCTCACGCGCTTCAAGCCGGTGACGGAAAGGCCCACCAGCTCGCACATGCGGCGAATCTGGCGCTTCTTGCCCTCGCGCAGGACGAAGCGCAGCTGGTCGTCGTTCTGCCAGCGGACTTCCGCGCGCTTCAGCGGCTTGCCGTCGAGGGCGAGGCCGAAATTGAGCAGCGCCAGTCCTTTCGCGTCGAGCTTGCCCTGTACGCGCACCAGGTATTCCTTCGCGATGCCCGAGTCCTCGCCGATCAACTGCTTGGCGATGCGCCCGTCCTGCGTGAGGACCAGCAGCCCGGTGGAATCGATGTCGAGCCGCCCGGCCGGGGCGAGGCCCCGCAGGTGCACCGGGCCGAACTGCAGGGGCGCGCGGTCACCGGGGAAGCGCGACTCGGCGGTGACGAGCGAGATCGCGGGAAGATAGCCCTTCTCGGGCTGCGCCGAGACGTAGCCGATCGGCTTGTGCAGCAGGATGGTCACGCTCGCTTCCTGGCGCGTCTGCGCCTGCCGGGCGAGCGTGATCTTCTGGTTGGGGAAGACGCGCGTGCCGAGCTCGGTGACCGGCACGCCGTCCACCAGCACCCAGCCGCGCTCGATGTAGCTGTCCGCCTCGCGGCGGGAGCAGAGGCCTTGCTGGGACATGAGCTTGGAGACGCGGACTTTTTCCATCAGACGAATTCTAACCGCCAGGACGTCCTAAACAGGCGGTTCTGGCGGCGGACTGACGGTCCGACTATACTTTCGGCACCCATACAAAAACGTGACGAGGAGGACCGCATGGCACGACCCCGCATGACTGGATCTTTGTGGCTTGCGATGAGCGGAATGATGCTGCTTGCGCCCGCGATCGCCTGGGGCCAGGGCTACCCATCCAAGCCGGTCCGCATCATCGTCCCGTTCGCGCCCGGTGGAAACATCGACATCAATGCGCGGATCATCGCTCCCGGGCTCACGGAAATCCTGGGGCAGCCCGTGGTCGTCGAAAACCGCGCCGGCGCGGGCGGCAGGATCGGCGCCACCGCGGTCGCCAAATCGCCGCCCGACGGATACACGATCCTGCTCGGCGCGCCCGGCACGCTCGTGTCCCAGCCGGTGTTTAGCGACGGTGTCGAGTACGATACGCTGCGCGACTTCGTGTACACGTCGCGTATTTCGCTCGTTGCGAGCGCCCTCAGCGTGCACCCTTCGCTGCCGGTGCGCAACGTCAAGGAAATCATCGCGCTGGCAAGGGCGCGTCCGGGAGAACTCTTTATGGGATCGGCGGGCCTGGGTTCCGGCGGGCACCTGATGGGCGCGCTGTTCCAGTCGCTGGCGAAAGTGAAATTCACGCACGTGCCCTACAAGGGCGGCGCTGCCGCATCGGTCGCCATCGTCACGGGGGAGGTCCCGCTGGCGTTCGACCAGATCAGTTCGTCGGGCACCCACATCAGGGCAGGCAAGCTGCGCGCGCTGGCGGTGACGACGCCGCAGCGCTCGAAGTTCTTCCCCGACGTGCCGACGATCGACGAATCGGGGGTCCGCGGCTACGATTACTCGACGTGGACCACGCTCGGGATTCCGGCCGCAACGCCCGGGGATGCGGTTCAGAAGCTGCGCGCTGCCGTCGATGCCGTCATCGCGCAGCCGCGCACTCGCCAGGCGTTCGAGAAGGTCGGCGCCGAAGCGGTCAGCAACAGCGCCGAGGAATTCACGCGCCAGCTGAAGGAGGATTACGCAAGGTGGGTCCGCATCCGCAAGGAAACCGGGCTCAAGTTCAATTAGCGGGTCAGCGCCTCGCGACGTGGCGCCCGCTCGAGTGGTCGTAGCGCTCGTGGTGCTGGCGCAGCAGGTCGGCCCCGTAGTCGCCGCCGTTCGGGGTGCGGATGACCGTGTGGATGTGGTGGTGCGTGGGCGCGAGGTTGTCGAACACGACGCCGGCATGGTGGTCGAACTCGATCAGCACGACCGGGCTTTGCACGCGGTAGTAAAAGGGCCCGTAGTCGCCGGTCCCGCCGATCCACGCGAAGTGGGTCTCGTCGAGATGGGCCTCGACCTCGGACATCTTGACCGCCGCGTGCCCGTCGCGGGCCCAGTGGACGTAGGTGCCGACGAGGTTGATCAGCAGCCTGCGCTGCGTGTCGGACAGGGCATCGGCGCGTATCCCCCTGTAGGGAATGACGGCGTTGTCCTTGAAAGCGCCGCCCGCCATCCGGCCGTCGTTGGCATGCTTGAGCTCGGGCGGCAGGTCATCGGGCAGGACCGAGGGGTTTAGCACGGCCTTCCCGGACTGGTCCGCGTCGAGGGACCGGATCAGCGCCAGGCCGCCCCTCGTTTCGGGAGCGAAGACCTCGGTGCCGGCGAGGTGCCCGTTCTCGACGCGGCACGGCTCCGATCCCATGAAGCTCGGCGTGCAGACCAGCTGGTCGCCCAGCACGAAGAAATTCAGGTTGAGGTGATGGCCGTCGAGCTGCCATCCCCACGGCGCATCGGCGGAAGGTTCGCCGAAGAGCGTGATGAAATAGGGCCACTCGCCGAAATCCTCCTTCTTCCCGGTGATCTCGATGAGCAGCGCGTTGATCCGCATGATGTCCCGCGCCTGCGCGAACCCGCGCGCCGACAACGTGGTTTCCATCAGCCGCAGCGCGGCCTTGCGCTGTGTCGCGTCGAGGTCCTCCAGGATCAGCCCGTGGCGGAAGAAGCAGGGATGGATGTTGAACCACAGCCGCCGCTCCCTGGCCTCGAGGTCGTAGATGACTTTCGCGCGCTGTTTCGCGTCGAGCGTCGCGAGAAAATCCTGCGCGGCGTCGAGGAGGGGGGCGGTGGACACCCCCGTCGAGTGCAGCGGGAAAAGACCACGGCGTATTTTGCCGTCGGTCGAGACCCCGGCCAGGGGTTCGGCGGTCAGCGTGGCCGCCCTGTCCAGCATGGCCTGGAGGAAGGCCGGGTATGACGCCGGCCGCGTGCGCGAGGACATCGACGGCAAGCCGCGCAATCCGAACTCGGTCCAGTCTTTCATCGCATGCGCTCCTCGAGCCAAAGCCGCATTGTAAATGGGGACGGACGTGATAAGGATGAAGGATGAACGTGGAAGGATGATCGTCGCGCACTGTGCGACAAGAGCAGGTCCCGACCTTTCGTTGCCTTCGGTCGGTTTTCTCCGGGCGGCCGTCCGACTGGACGATAGTGAAAGGGAGGGACACTTCAACCTTCAGGCGCAGCCTGGGGTCATCCTTCCACGTTCATCCTTCATCCTTAGCCAGTGGGCGGCACCCAGGCCAGCAGCCCGTCCACTGGCAAAGCAGGCGGTGAGCAGGTAGCCACCGGTCGGCGCTTCCCAGTCGAGCATCTCCCCGGCGCAGAACACGCCCGGCAGCGCGCGGATCATCAGGTTCTCGTCCAGCGCTTCGAACGCGACACCGCCCGCGCTGCTGATCGCCTCGGCGAGCGGGCGCGCGGCGACGAGCTTGAGCGGCAGCGCCTTGATCGCCGCGGCGAGGCGGGCCGGGTCGTCCAGTTCTTCTGCCGGCACGCATTCGCGCAGCAGGCCCATCTTCACGCCTTTCAGCCCCGTGCGGCTCTGGATGTGGCTCGATAGCGAGCGGCGGCCGCGCGGGTGCGAGAGTTCGGCGGCGAGCCGCGCCAGGTCGCGGTCCGGCGCGAGATCGAGCGTGAGCGTTGCGCTGCCGGCTGAGTCGATCGCGTCGCGTAGTGGCGCGGAGAGTGCGTAGATTACGCCGCCTTCGACGCCGGTTTCGGTGACGACGAATTCCCCGGGCCGGACGTTGCCGGCGAGCGACGCGTTGATCGTTTTCGCCGGCGTGCCCGCGAACTTCTCCCTGAAGTGCGGGCTCCACGCGACTTCGAATCCGCAGTTCGCGGGGCGGAGCGGGGTGACGGCGATGCCGCGCGCGGCGAGCAGCGGGAGCCACACGCCGTCGGAGCCGAGCTGCGCCCAGCTGCCGCCGCCCAGCGCCAGCACGACGGCGTTGGCACGCGCGGAGTGCGGGCCGTTCTGAGTGGCGAAGGTCAGCGCGCCATCCTCGCTCCACCCGGCCCAGCGATGACGAGCATGGAAGCGTACCCCGGCCGCGCGCAGGCGATGCAGCCACGCGCGCAGCAGCGGCGCCGCTTTCATGCCGGCGGGGAACACGCGGCCGGAGGAGCCGACGAAGGTCTCGATGCCGAGTCCTTTCGCCCACGCGCGCAGTGCGTCGGGTCCGAAGATTTGCAGCAGCGGCGCGATCCGCTCGCGGCGCGCACCGTAGCGCGAGAGCAGGGAATCGAGCGGCTCGGCGTGGGTGAGGTTTAACCCGCCCTTGCCGGCCAGCAGGAACTTGCGGCCGACCGACGGCATGGCGTCGTAGACGTCGACCTTCGCGCCGCCCTCGACCGCGGCCTCGGCGGACATGAGGCCGGCGGGGCCTGCGCCGATGATCGCTATGTGGGGCTCAGTTGGCATGAAGCGTTACGACGGGTCGCGAAGGACGCGGAGAAAATCTCACTACGGGTCGCCAAGGTCGCGAAGTCAAGTTACGACGGATCGCCAAGTACGCGAGGGACGCGAAGGAAATCTCACTACGAATCGCCAAGGTCGC
>CAYSRR010000253.1:0-4604 GCA_964433375.1 uncultured Streptomycetaceae bacterium | reverse complement strand
ACGCGATCCAGACCAGCGGCAACTGCGTGCGCAACATCACCGCCGACCATTACGCGGGCGTCGCGCGCGACGAGATCGTGAATTCGTTCGTGTGGTGCGAGCTGCTGCGCCAGTGGTCCACGTTCCATCCCGAGTTCAACTACCTGCCGCGCAAGTTCAAGATCGCGGTGAACGGCGCCGGGGCCGATCGCGCGGCGACCTTTTTCCACGACATCGGGCTGCAGGCGACGCGCGACGCGGGCGGCGAAATCGGCTTCCGCGTCATCGTCGGCGGCGGCATGGGGCGCACGCCCATCGTCGGCCACGTGATCCGGGAATTCCTGCCGTGGCCGCACCTGCTCACTTACGTCGAGGCGATCCTGCGCGTGTACAACCGCTACGGGCGCCGCGACAACATCTGGAAGGCCCGTATCAAGATCCTGGTGAAGGACCTCACGCCGCAGCGCTTCCGCGAGGAAGTGGAAGCCGAATGGCTGCACGCGAAGGACGGCCCCGCCACGCTGACCGCGGAGGAAGTGCGGCGCGTCGAAGGGCGATTCACGCGCCCGCGGTACGAGCAACTGGCCGGCGACGACGCGGCCCACCTCGCCAGGCTCGCGGGGGAGCCCGCCTACGCCGCGTGGGTGAAACGCAACGTCCAGCCGCACCAGGTCCCGGGCTACGCGGCGGCGACACTGTCGCTCAAGAAGACCGGCGTGCCGCCGGGCGACGTCACCGCCGACCAGATGGACGCGATCGCGGACCTGGCGGACCGCTACAGCCAGGGCGAGCTGCGGGTGTCGCACGAGCAGAACCTGATCCTCGCCGACGTGCGCCAGTCCGACCTGCACGCGTTGTGGACCGAAGCCCGGGCGCTCGGGCTCGCCACGCCCAACATCGGGCTGCTGACCAACATCATCTGCTGCCCCGGCGGCGACTTCTGCTCGCTCGCGAACGCCAAATCGATCCCGGTGGCGCAGGCGATCCAGGAGCGTTTCGACCGCCTGGATTACCTGCACGACATCGGCGAGCTCGACCTCAACATCTCCGGCTGCATGAACTCCTGCGGTCACCATCACGTCGGGCACATCGGCATCCTCGGCGTCGACAAGAACGGCGAGGAGTGGTACCAGATTTCCATCGGCGGCAACCAGGGGCGAACCACCCCCTACCCCCTCCTTACCAAGGAGGGGGTGCCGCAAGGCGGTGGGGGAGGTGCTCTTACCAAGGAGGGGGTGCCGCAAAACGGCGGGGGCGGTGCGGCGCTGGGAAAAGTGATCGGCCCCTCGTTCGCCCGCGCGGATGTTCCCGACGTGATCGAGAAGCTGGTCGGGGTCTACCTCGAACGGCGCGAGAGCGAGGAAGAGCGCTTCATCGACGTGGTGTGGCGCGCCGGCATCGAACCCTTCAAGGAACGCGTTTATGGCACTCATCATCAAAGACAGGAACGTCGTAACCGATCCCTGGCTGCGGCTTGAGCGCGACGCCGACGGCGGCTTTCCGGCCGTGCCGCCCGCCGGCGACGTGATCGTGCCGCTTGCTGTCTGGCAGGGCCAGCGCGAGCAGCTCATCGCGCGTCCCGGCCGGATCGGCGTGTGGCTGGACAGCCACGAGGACCCGGTGGCCATCGCCGATGACCTGAAGCTGTTCGGGGTCGTGGCGGTCAACTTCCCGAAGCTCGCCGACGGGCGCGGTTACTCGGCCGGGCGACTGCTGCGCGACCGCTATGGCTGGCAAGGCGAGCTGCGCGCGGTCGGCGACGTGCTGCGCGACCAGGTCCTCAATCTCGCCCGTTGCGGCTTCAACGCCTTTGCGCTGCGCGAAGGCGAGGATCTCCAGGCGGCGCTTTCCGCTTTCCGCGATTTCAGCGAGGCTTACCAGGCGTCGGTCGAACGCCCGATTCCGCTGTTTCGCCGGCGGGACGCCGGAGAGAAGGCGACGATATAAGGAATTCGCCGGCCGGCAGGCCGGCGGATTCCTAAATGAAGATATATGACTCACGGGAACGGAAAGGTCTATCTCGTCGGCGCCGGGCCGGGCGCCCCGGACCTGCTGACGCTGCGCGCGGCGGCGGTCCTGGAGCGCGCCGACATCGTGTTCCACGACGCGCTCGTGCATCCGGAAGTGCTGGCCCTGGCTGCCCGCGCCGACAGGATCGCCGTGGGCAAGCGCTGCGGGAAGTTCACCACGGCGCAGCAGTTCATCAACAAGCGCCTGGTCGACGCGGCGCGCAAGCACGCGGTCGTCGTGCGCCTCAAGGGGGGTGACCCGATGCTGTTCGGGCGCGCGCAGGAAGAGATCGCCGCGCTCGAAGAGGCGGGCATTCCATGCGAGGTCGTCCCGGGCATCACGGCCGCTCTGGCCGCCAGCGCGGAAGCCGGTGTCTCGCTCACGCGGCGCGGCATCGCGCGCAGCGTGGCGTTCGTGACCCCGCGGGTGGGCGAAGGCGAAGCGCCGAACGAGTGGGCGCGGAATGCGGCCGCGGCCGATACGGCGGTCGTCTACATGGGCGTGGGGCAGGCCGGGGCCGTCGCCGCGGCGCTGATCGCGGCCGGCGCGCCACGCGATCTGCCGGTGCTGGTGGTTGAAAACGCGTCCCTGCCCGGTACGCGCCGCATCGCGCTCACGCTCGACGAACTGCCCGGCATCGCGCGGCACGGTTTTACCGGTCCGGCGCTGATCATGGCTGGCCGCGTCTACGCGGCGGCGCTCGTCCAGGCTGCCGAGCCTGTCGTACCGCCAGTCTGCAGGACAGCGTAGCGGCCGCCGCCGGCGGTCGTTGCGCTCCGATATTTCCCAGGATGTTGACGAGGCCCGAAGAGAGATTTGGAAAATGATTGACGCACTGCGCCAGAAAATTGGCGATGCCCGGAAGCTGCTGCGCCGGATCGGGCGGGATTTCGCGCCCGCGGCGTTCTCCAGCAGCCTGGGCGCAGAGGACATGGTGCTGACCGATCTGATATGCACGGATGCGCTGCCGATCGACGTGTTCACCCTGGACACGGGACGGTTGCCGGTCGAGACCTACATGCTGCTCGACGCGATCGCCTTGCGTTATGGCGTGCGGCTGCGGGTGCTGTTTCCCCGCAAGGAATCGGTGGAGTCCTACGTAAACGATCACGGCATCAACGGCTTCTACGGCAGCGTCGCGCTGCGCAAGTCGTGCTGCCACATCCGCAAGGTCGAGCCGCTGCACCGCGGGCTCGCCGGAAAGCGGGCCTGGATCACCGGCCTGCGGCGGGAGCAGTCCGTCACGCGCAACGACCTGGCGCTGGAAGCTTACGACGCCGATTTCGGGCTGACGAAATTCAACCCGCTCGCCGACTGGAGCCAGGAGGAGGTGTGGGCCTATATCCGCGCCCGTCAGGTGCCGTACCACGCATTGCACGACCGCGGCTATCCGAGCATCGGCTGCGCGCCGTGCACCCGCGCCGTCGAGGCCGGCGAGGACATCCGCGCGGGCCGCTGGTGGTGGGAGAACCCCGAGTCGAAGGAGTGCGGCCTGCACGTGCGCCCGGACGGACGCCTGGTTCGGCAAAAGGAGCCGGCATGAGCCTCGTTGCCGAAATGGATGCTCCGCTGCGCGCCGCCGGGCCCTCGCGCGGCCATCTCGACTGGCTCGAGTCGGAGGCCATCTACATTCTGCGCGAGGTTGCCGGGGAGTGCGCGAACCCGGTGCTGCTGTTCTCGGGCGGCAAGGATTCGGCCGTGCTGCTGCGGCTGGCCGAGAAGGCGTTTCGCCCGGGGCGCTTCCCGTTCCCGCTGCTGCACGTCGACACCGGCCACAATTTTCCGGAAGTGCTGGCGTTCCGCGACCGCCGCGCGAAGGATCTGGGCGAGCGACTCATCGTGCGCCGCGTCGAGGAATCGATCCGGCGCGGCACGGTGCGGCTGCGTTCGCCGGACGAGAGCCGGAACGCGGCGCAGTCGGTGACGCTGCTGGAGGCCGTCTCGGAGTTCGGCTTCGACGCCGCTATCGGCGGCGCGCGCCGCGACGAGGAGAAGGCCCGCGCCAAGGAACGCGTTTTCTCGTTCCGCGACGAGCACGGCCAGTGGGACCCGCGCAACCAGCGCCCGGAACTGTGGGAGATCTACAACCCGCTCGTCCACAGGGGCGAGCACGTGCGCGTGTTCCCGATCAGCAACTGGACCGAGCTCGACGTGTGGCAGTACATCGCGCGCGAGCGGCTCGACCTGCCGTCGATCTATTACGCGCACCGCCGCCCGGTCGTGCGCAGGAACGGCCTGCTCGTGCCGGTGACAGAACTCACGCAGCCGCGGCGCGGCGAGAGCGTGGAGGAACTCGCGGTGCGTTTCCGGACGGTCGGGGACATTCCCTGCACCTGCCCCGTGGAATCCGGGGCCGCCACGCCCGAGGCCATCATCGTCGAGACCGCCTCGACGCAGGTGAGCGAGCGCGGCGCGACGCGCATGGACGACCAGACCTCGGAAGCATCCATGGAGCGGCGCAAGAAGGAGGGATACTTCTGATGTCCCTGCTGGGCGAAATCGAGCGCGACGCGATACCGCAGGAAGCCGCCCGCGACGGCGGCGGCGTGCTGCGCTTCGTCACGGCGGGCAGCGTGGACGACGGCAAGAGCACGCTGATCGGCCGGCTGCTGCAC
>CAYSRR010000252.1:0-4637 GCA_964433375.1 uncultured Streptomycetaceae bacterium | reverse complement strand
GGACGACGACTTCAGCGTCAGGAACCTGACCGAGATGCTCGCCGCACAGGAGGAATCGAGCCGCGTGATGACGCTGCTGCTCGCCGCCGTCGCCGGCGTGAGCCTCGTCGTCGGCGGCATCGGCATCATGAACATCATGCTGGTGAGCGTGACCGAGCGCACGCGCGAGATCGGGCTGCGCATGGCGGTCGGCGCGCGCGGGCGCGATATCCTCGCGCAGTTCCTGGTGGAGGCCGTCACGCTGGCGCTGATCGGCGGGCTGCTCGGCATCCTGCTCGGTGTGGGCGGCTCGTACCTGGTCGCGCATCTCGCCGAATGGCGCGTCGAGCTGCGGCCGGATTCCGTGCTGCTGGCGGTGGGATTCTCCGCCGCGGTCGGGGTGTTCTTCGGCTTCTATCCCGCGCGCAAGGCCTCGCGCCTGCTGCCGATCGAGGCGCTTCGCTACGAGTGACGGGGTGATTCAGTGATTCAGTGATTAAGTGATTGGGTTTCCAGCGATCGGTTGTTACCTAATCACCCAATCACCCAATCACTTAATCACTGTCATCGACGGCGCGCTCGCGTACAATGTCGCGCTGAATGGACCTCGCGCTCTACCTCAAGGCGGCGATACTCGGCATCGTCGAGGGACTCACCGAGTTCCTGCCGATCTCCAGCACCGGGCATCTCATCATCGCCGGCCAGTTGCTGGGCTATCACGGCGAGCAGGCCAAGGTGTTCATCATCACCATACAACTCGCGGCGATACTGGCGGTGTGCTGGGAGTATCGCGCGCGGCTCGGCGGGGTGCTGAAGGGGCTGCGCACCGAGCCCGTGGCGCGGCGCTTCGTGCTGAACCTGGCGATCGCGTTCATGCCGGCGGCGGTACTGGGCCTGCTGTTTCACGGCGCGATCAAGTCGGCGCTCTTCGCGCCGGTTCCCGTGGCGGCGGCGCTGGTGATCGGCGGCGTGCTGATACTGTGGGTGGAGCGCCGGCGCCACGTCGTCAGGGTGCGGGAGGTCGACGATATGCGCTGGCAGGATGCGCTCAAGGTCGGCTGCGCCCAGGCGCTGGCCCTGATTCCCGGAACCTCGCGGTCGGGCGCCACCATCATCGGCGGGCTCTTCTTCGGGCTGTCGCGCAAGGCGGCCACGGAGTTCTCGTTCTTTCTCGCGATTCCCACCATGTTCGCCGCGGTGGGCTACGAGCTGTATCGCAGCCACGACCTGCTGCGATACGACGACATCGGCGTGTTCGCCGTGGGCTTCGCTGCCTCCTTTGTCGGTGCTTTTCTGTCCGTTCGCGGTCTGTTGCGTTACATCAGCCGGCACGATTTCAGCCTTTTCGCGTACTACCGCATCGTGTTCGGCGTCATCGTGCTCGCCACGGCGTATGCCGGCGTGGTGAGCTGGAACGCCTGAAATGCAAAGGATGAAGGATGAAGGATGAAGGCGGAAGGATGACCCTCGCGCCTTGCGCGAATCTGGGCGAGTCCCGACCTTTCGTTTCCTTCGGTCGGCGGCTTGAACAACCGATCGGACATCAGTGAAAGATCGGGACGACAACGCTCACGCGTAGCGTGGGGTCATCCTTCATCCCTCATCCTTCATCCCTCATCCCTCATCCCTCATCCCTCATCCTTCGGATGATTTCCTTCTCCCGCTACGCCGATCTTTTCCGCGTGCCCGGCCTGCGCGCGACGCTGCTGGCGTCCCTCGTCGGGCGGCTGCCGATCGGCATCGCGACGCTCGCCATCCTGCTGTTCCTGCAGGGCCGCAGCGGTTCGTTCGCCATCGCGGGCGTGATCGCCGGCTGTTACGTGGTGGGCCTGGCGGTGGTCGCGCCGGTGCTGGGCCGCGTGATGGACCGGCTGGGCCCGCGCCCGGTGCTGCTCGCAAGCGCGATGGTCTATCCCGTCATGCTGGTCGCGCTCGTTTTCCTGGTCCTGGGGTCGGCGAGCCAGTGGTGGATGGCGGCCGTCGCGGCCGTCGCGGGCGCGGCGTTCCCGCCGGTCTCGATCTGCATGCGCGCGCTGTACCCGCGCCTGGTCGGCGATCCGGCCCTGCTGCAGACCGCTTATTCCGTGGATTCGGCCATGGTGGAGACGATGTTCATCCTCGGGCCGGTACTGGTGGCGGGGTTCGTCGCGCTCGATGCGCCGGCCGGCGCGGTGCTGTTCGCCGCCGTCTGCGCCGCCGCCGGCGCTTTTGTTTTCCTGCGCTCGCCGGGCGCGCGCACCTGGGTCGTGCACGAGAGCGCGTCGCGGCGCAGCCTGCTGGGCCCGCTGGGCAACCCGCGGCTGCTGGCGGTGTTTGCAGCCAACGCGCTCTACGCGGTTTCCTTCGGGTTGTATGAAATGGCCGTGATCGCGCGCGCCGCCCATCACGGTAGCCCGGCGGCCGCCGGCGTGATGCTTGCGTTCGCCAGTCTCGGCAGCGGGGTCGGCGTCCTGGTCTACGGCAGCCGCGACTGGCGCCTGCCGGTGCCGCGGCAGTTCCTGGTGGTGGTGGGCCTGATGGCGCTCGGCCTGCTGCTGCTCGCCCCGGTCGACAACCTGGTCCTGTTCGCGGCCGCCAACGTGATCGCCGGCGTGCCGATGGCGCCGGTCATCGCCGTGCAGTCCCTGCTGGTATCGCGGCTGACGCCGCGCGAGATGCTGGCCGAGAGCTTCACCTGGGGCACGACCTGCCTGCTGACCGGCATCAGCACCGGGCTCGCCGTCGGCGGCCTGATGGCGGAACATTTCGCGCCCTGGACGATACTCGTCGCGGCCGCAACGTCCACGCTGGCCGCGGGCGTGATCGTCTGGGCGGCCGTCAGGGAATAGTTACAAGTTTCAAGATACAAGTCACAAGAAAAAACATGTGCGGTTTACCGCTTCAATCTTGCAACTTGTAACTTGTAACTTGTAACTTGAAGCTTAGCCCTGCGTCCAGGGCAATCCTGCTGCGCGCCAGCCGCCGACGGTGTTGCGGTGGCCCTGCGCGTCGCGGTCGCCTTCGAAGCCTTCGAGCACGTTGTAGGCCGTGCCGTAGCCGGCCTGCTTCGCCAGCATCGCCGCGTTGTGGGAGCGCCCGCCGCTGCGGCAGATGAACAGGACCGGCGCCGCCTTGTCGACCTTGCTCTCGAGCTCGGCCACGAACGCGGGGTTGGGCCGGTTCGCGGGATAGGTGAGCAGTTCGATCTCGACCGCGCCCGGAATGCGGCCGACGTAATCCCATTCGGCGCGCGTGCGCACGTCCACGAGTTTCGCGCCGGGCGCGTTGCGCCAGACCTCGTGCGCTTCGGCCGGGGTGAGCGCGCCGCTGTAGGGCAGGCCTATTTGCCGGGCCCTTTCGGCGGCTTTCTGGAGCAGGTCATCGGTGGCCATCGGGATCCTTGGTCAGGGGTGAGGATGTTGCCGGGATGCATGTCACCGGCGCAGGCGGCTGGAAAATAAGCCTATTTTACATTGATGTCTGGGGCCGCTCAGGCGCACAATAACAGTGCACAAACCCTGTTCACGCACCATATTGATGCGCTCCGCCGCATAACCGTGCCATTAATTCCTTGTGGCACAATGCGTTTCTCGCAAAAACCCTTGGCATAGTTCCTGCTCGACAGGAAGTCCCGATTTCCCAATTTCGCATCACTTCAACTCAGGAGAGTCAGATGGCAACCGTCGCCGACGTAATGAAAATGGTCAAGGACAACGAGGTGAAGTTCGTCGACTTCCGCTTCACCGACACGCGCGGCAAGGAGCAGCACGTCTCGGTGCCGGTGTCGGCATTCGGCGAGTCCAAGTTCACCGATGGCCACTTCTTCGACGGTTCCTCGATCGCCGGCTGGAAGGGCATCGAGGCCTCCGACATGACGCTCATGCCGGATCCCGACACCGTGCGCATGGACCCGTTCACCGACGAGCCGACGCTGCTGCTCACTTGCGACGTGATCGAGCCGTCCGACGGCAAAGGCTATGACCGCGATCCGCGCTCGATCGCCCGGCGCGGCGAGGCTTACCTCAAGTCCACCGGCATCGCCGACACCGCCTTCTTCGGTCCCGAGCCCGAGTTCTTCGTCTTCGACTCGGTGACCTGGAAAGTCGAACCGGGCCAGGCGTTCTACAAGATCCGCTCCGAGGAAGCGCCGTGGTCCACCGGCGAGGAATTCGAAGGCGGCAACATGGGGCATCGCCCGGCCGTCAAGGGCGGTTATTTTCCCGTCCCGCCGGTCGACTCGCTGCAGGACATCCGCTCGGCGATGGTGCTGGCGATCCAGGAGATGGGCGTGCCGGTCGAAGTGCACCACCACGAAGTGGCGGCCGCCGGCCAGTGCGAGATCGGGACCCTGTTCGCGCCGCTGGTGAAACGCGCCGACTGGCTGCAGATCCTCAAGTACGCCGTGCACAACGTCGCGCATTCCTACGGCAAGACCGCGACCTTCATGCCGAAGCCGGTGGTCGGCGACAACGGCTCGGGCATGCACGTGCACCAGTCGCTCGCCAAGGGCGGGCAGAACCTGTTCTCGGGCAACGGCTACGCCGGGCTCTCCGACCTGGCGCTGCACTACATCGGCGGCATCCTCAAGCACGCGAAGGCGCTGAACGCCATCACCAACCCGGGCACCAACTCCTACAAGCGCCTGGTGCCGGGCTTCGAGGCGCCGATCAACCTGGCGT